>CAZLOQ010000157.1:0-8471 GCA_964561125.1 uncultured Chitinophaga sp.
TGGCGCGGGGTAGCCGGCGAACCTTGGCTTCAGACGGGGCGAGCCCGTCCGGGAGCTCGGGGACCGTTCCGGTTTGGCGGGAGAGGGGGCTCGAACTCAATGGGTTCTTCCGACCTCTTCCCGGGGGGCGGGTGTTCTGCCGTGCGAACGCATTGTCCGGCAGAAAGTCCATGTTGCCGGCCGTCAGCCTGGCAGTCAGGTAGGACGTGTCATACACTGTCGGGACCTCTGTCAGTCACATCGTCTCCTGTCATTCCCCGCAGGTTCCCGAAGGCTCGCTTCACCATGAAACATGTTCACCTGCCGACACTCCTACTCATCAGTCTGCTGTTTCCCTTACCAGTTCATGCCCAAACTGCGGACCAGCAGCTGGAGTCATTCTTTGCTGCTCATCTGGAGGTTTGTTTTCAGCAGCGGCCGCTGGATGCCACGCTGCTGGGAGATCACCGCTTTGATGACCGTCTGGATGATATCTCTGCTGCAGCGCGCTCTGCATGGCTGGATCATTACCGGGTGCAGCTGCAGCGGCTGGAGTCTGAGATCCCCCGCGAGCAGCTCAGTCGCAACGCGCAGATCGACTCTGAGATTCTCCGGGACGATCTGATCCGCAATATCTGGCTGATGGAGAACACGCGTCCATTTGAAGAGGATCCGCGGACTTACGGGGCATGGATCAGTGACAGCGTGTATTCGCTGCTGGTGCAGTCGACGCTGCCTCGTGAAGTGAACATCCGCAACGCCATTGCCCGTATGCAGCAGATTCCCGGGATTGTGCGTACAGCGTGGCAGACGCTTCGTGAATCTCCTCCATCGATCCTCGAGACCGCCATTCTGCAGAATCGTGGGGCGATAGGCTTCTACGAGCGGGGGATTTACGAGTTGATTGCGGGGTCGGAGCAGACGGATGTCGTGCGTGCAGCAGCCGTCCCGGTGCTTGAAGTGCTCCGCGAACATCAGGCGTGGCTGGAGGACAGTCGCCGACTGCGTGCGGGCGGAGAATGGCGTCTGGGACGTGAACTCTTCGCTCAGAAGCTGGAACACACACTCAATGCCGGCGTAACTGCCGATGAAGTGCTGGCTGACGCGGAACGGGAATACGAGCGAGTGCAGACCGAACTGTACTTTGTGGCTCGCCAGCTCTGGGCCACGCGTTTCCCCGGTCGGGTGCTGCCTCCGGATGACGCCGCTGGTCGTCGCGAAACGGTGCGTCTGGTGATTGACTCGGTTTCCCAGGAGCACGGCGCTCCGGAAACGCTTGTCGCCGATGCCCGCGCCGGTGTGGAGCAGATTCGCAGCTTTATTCGGGACCGCGATATTCTGCGGCTTCCGGAACCTGATCGCTGCCAGATCATTGAGATGCCGGAATTCCGTCGCGGGAATTCGCTGGCCTATCTGGAATCGGCTCTGCCGCTTGATCCCGGCGGCATCAGTTCGTACGCCGTGAGTCCTCCGCCTGCGGACTGGGGCGCGGATCGGGTGCGCAGTTTCCTGGAAGAGTACAACAATCACATGCTGCAGGTGCTCACCATCCACGAAGCCTACCCCGGCCACTACGTTCAGCTGGAATATTCCAATCGGTCCCCTTCCCGGATCCGCCGCGTGCTGCAGTCGGGGGTGTTCATCGAGGGCTGGGCCGTTTACACCGAACAAATGATGCTTGATCAGGGCTACGGGAACGGCAGCCTTCCGCTGCGGCTGAATCAGCTCAAGTTCTACCTGCGCGCCGTCATCAATGCGATCCTCGATCATCGCATGCACTGTTCTGACATGACGGACGAGGAGGCATACGCACTGCTCACGGATGGCGGCTATCAGTCAGAGGGCGAAGCGCGGCTGAAGATCATCCGCGCCAAGCAGACGTCGACTCAGCTGAGCACCTATTTCGTGGGGCGTATGGCCCACTATCGACTGCGACAGGAGATTCAGCGGGAGCTGGGACCTGCCTTTGATCTGGGGCGCTACCACGAAGCCGTACTCAGCCACGGTTCCGTCCCCATGAAATATCTCCCTGAGCTCGTCCGTGAACGGCTCAGGCAACCCCGCTGACCAGTCGCCGTTCATTCTGCCCTGAGACAGGCGGCTGATCCGCCACACCACCCTGAGCCGAACTGGAGTGCCTGATGACGTTCCACAGCTTATTGAGTCGCCACCTCTGGCTGGTGCTGCCCGGTTTGATGCTGATGCCCGAAAACTCTGCTGCCGCCGCACCTCCGGCGACTGCTGCGGTCGTTGCGGAACCAGTGTGGCAGGATCTTTTTGCGGCCGGTGAACATGGGATTGCGCTCTACCGGATCCCCGGCATCGTGGTCACGAATCAGGGAACTGTTCTTGCTTACTGCGAGGCGCGTCGCAGCAGCCGCAGTGACTGGGGCGAAATTGAAGTGCATCTCCGCCGCAGTACAGATGGAGGCATGACGTGGTCTGCACCGCAGCGAATCGCTCATCACGGCGATCGCATCCGGGGGACTTCGGGCAAAGCGGCTGATGACGAGCAGCAGACGGTGAATAATCCTGTCGCGATTGTCGACCGCGTAACCGGCAGCATCGAGTTTCTGTACTGCATCAACTATGCCCGCTGTTTCTCTATGCGCAGTCAGGACGACGGTGTCACGTGGTCTGATCCTGTGGAAATCACGTCGGCGTTCGATGCCTTTCGACCGGCCTGCAACTGGAAGGTGCTGGCCACGGGCCCGGGACACGGCATTCAGCTGAAATCGGGGCGACTGGTTGTGCCGGTCTGGCTGGCTTACGGCGGCGTGCGTGATCATCACCCGTCAGTCACCGCGACGATCTGCAGCGACGATCATGGCACCACATGGAAGGCCGGTGAGATTGCGATCCCTGACACGGCGGAATTCAACGATCCGAATGAAACGGCAGTTGCGGAGCTGTCTGACGGCCGCGTGCTGCTGGCAGCTCGCAGCGAATCTGTGCCCAACCGCAAACTGCTGCTCACCAGCCGCGACGGTGCTTCCGGCTGGTCCGTTCCGCGATTCCACCCGGAACTGCTGGAGCCCATCTGCATGGCTGGTCTGCTGTCGGTCCCGGGTCGCCCGGGGACTTTGCTGTTTTCCAACCCTGCCACAGTGGGGCTTGATGGTCAGGGGCGTGAGCGTCCGAACAGCCGGGGCAAGCGGGAGCGGCTGACGATTCGGATGAGCAGTGATGACGGGGCGACGTGGCCGATCAGCCGGGTTCTGGAACCCGGCAAATCGGCCTACTCAGACCTTGCAGCTCTTCCGGACGGCACGATTCTTTGTTTCTGCGAAGTGGACAACCGGTTGCGGCTGGCACGTTTCAGTCTGGAGTGGCTGGAAGGGAAATGATCCGGGTGATCGCTCAGCATCAGGCCTGGCCGGCGACGAATTCGGCGAGGCTTTCCGGAGTTGCCGCTGGAAGCAGTTGCAGCTGGGCAGTGGCGGCTTTGAAGGCAGCGAGTGTCAGAGGGAGAGTCTGTTCTGTTTCCCCGGCGACTGCGGTGGTGAGCGGTGCACAGAGCGCCAGCAGAGCAGGGATATCGCCGTATTTCACGGCGCCTGGCAGCAGGTTCGGGTCGCGAATTTCTGTGATTGAGGCGAAGCGGAAGCTGCGAGTATCCACAGCGAGGCTGGCGAGGTGTTTGCCGGCGAGTGCGGCGGCAGCAACGGCATGAGCGGCCGCTCCATTGAGTCCGACGAGGTGCACTTTGCGGGGCTGGCGTTCATGGAACAGGGTTGAGGAGAGCAGGGTGAGGATGTCATGAACGCGCTGGGCGAACAGCGGGTGGTTATAGCCGAGCGTATAGCCGGCGAATTCCCGCGGGTTGTTGACGCGGGGACTTTCTTTGACAGGCTGGCCGTCGGCGGTGAATTCGCCCGTGAGCAGCAGATCGACGGAACCGACGGCGAAGCCGGCCTTGAGCAGCGAGGCGACCGCGGGAATGGGCGCCCCGTCGGGTCCGTTCAGGGCAGCTTTTCCGGATCCATCGATCCAGAGTACTGCCTGCTGATTCCATGCATCCGGGAGCAGCCAGAGGCAGGGGAGTTCTTCGGCATGGGCGGCGAGTTGCAGGCGACCGGTGAATCGCGTGACGCCCTCGGCAGCAGACTGGTCCAGCTTCTCGAAACGCGTACTGCCGGCGGGGGGGAGTGCGCGGCCGATCATCACTTCGAGTGCTCCGCCAATGACGCGGCGGAATTCGCTCAGGCTGGCAGCATCTTTGGGGGCGAGTGCAGTGATTTGTTTCTGTGAGTCTGCAGCGAGTGATCTGAGCAGGGCGACTTCGGCGGCTTCGGAGCGGTCCGGGGCGGGATGTCCTTCGCCGAAGACGGTGGCTTCCTGCGGGGTGAGCGGAGTGTAGGGCCGTTCGGCAATCGCCGTGATTCCCAGGCCAAGCGTGCGATTGAAGAAGTCGTACATCATGAGGCGACTGGGAAGATTGTAGTTATGGGGAAACTTCATGTATTTCGCCTGGACGTTGTCCGGGGCACCGAGCATGGCGTAGTGTTGTTTGAGTTCGGGGAGGCCTTTGGATTCGATTTCGACGGTCCAGTCATCGGCGCCTGTCATGGCGATGGGGCGTGGAGCAGCGAGGGCGGCGAATTCAATATTCCCCGTGTTGACTCGAAGATACGACGCATTTTCACACGTGCAGCCGCCCTGCATGGCCGTGGAGACCATGACGGCGGGAAATGCGGCAGCGACGCGGTCATCGAGAGCAGTGAGGATGAAAGTCTGCGTCCCGCCACCGCTGGCTCCCGTGCAGCCGATCCGCGTCCGGTCGCAGTCGGGGCGGGAACTGATCCAGTCGAGAGCGCGAATGGAGTTCCAGGTTTGCAGGCCCATGGCATTCAGACAGCGGAGTTCGGACTGTGCACTGAAGAGACCCCAGTGATCGGGCTGACTGAGCTCCGGACGCTGTTTGGCGAAGCCGTGTGTGAGCTGTTGCGAGAGTGAACTGCCGTCGGCGTAGCCGAGCATGTCATAGAGGAAGACCATGCAGCCCATGCGGGCCAGCTGGACGCAGCGGGCCTGGAGCGGGTGACGTCCCCCCACCGGATCGGTCTCGCCGCCCGACTGGAGCTGATTTTTGATTTCACTGTCGCCGTGATCGTGGAAGCGGCCATTGGCCCAGTGCCCGTGGGGGCAGAGGATTGCGGGGCGAGTTCCGTCGGGGGTGGTGGGGGGAGCTTTGGGCAGATACAGGCTGCCGGTGACGAGCAGCCCGGGGCTGCTTTCGAAGTAGACGCGGTCGACTGTGTAGTCCTCCCGCTCGATGCGGCCGTGAACGACGGCCTCGATTGGAGGACGTTCGGGCATCGGCCAGAGGCCCAGGGCGACTTTGAGCTGGCGGATGACGAAGTCACGGCGGACGGACCATTCAGCCGGGGTGGCGGAGGGCGTGAAGGGGAAGTAGGCGTTGAGGTCTTTGAGGGCCTTGAGGCGAGCGTCGGCCGGGAGTGCTGCGGGGGTGCCGGCAAGGAGGGAGGAGAAGAGAATTTCTGAGGGCAGCAGTGCAGCGGCCGGGGCAGCGGCGGACAGACGCAGCAGCGAACGGCGATTGAGCTGGTGCCGGGGCTGGGATTGGGGCTGGGGTTGAGAATGGGGCAGGGACATCGGCGGGGGCTCCATGCGGCAGTGGTGGGCGTTTGAGGATTCGCGGACCGGATCGCGGGCTGCAGCAGCGAGAGCACTGCAGCGTGGTGTGAGTGTAACGCGGGCGGCCGGAAACTGAACTCCGCGGCGAGGTTGCGGGCAACTTGAGTTGAATTCTGTGGCCGCCGGAGAATTGTCAAAATGACAACGCTCGCATCAGCTGCATTGCAATTCTGATTTTGCGTTGCTCTCAAAGTTCCCCCAGAATCGTAAAACTTGCAAATCGGCAAAGTTTGCCACTCGCCGTAAGTTGTTTATTTGCAAAGTGTTGCGCTCTTTTCGGTGGAGTCAATTTTAATCGAAATCGAATTGGCACAGTTCTCGCATAGATCTTCTCAACATGACAACACTCGTGGGTGTTCAAAGGGAACAGCCAGGCATGTGAAGTCGCTGGAAATGCTTTCAGGAGGATAAAGCCATGCTGGTACTGACACGCAAAACATCAGAGACGGTGTGGATCGGGACGGACATTGAGATCCGCGTGACGCGGATTGATGGCAATAAGGTGCGGCTGGCCATTTCGGCCCCGCGATCGACTCCGGTGATGCGGGGTGAACTGCTGCTGGCTGAAGAGCCACTGGCTGCTGTTGCCGAGCACTGAACAGGCCGAGCAGTGAATCAGCGAGGCCATGAAGAAGAAGAAACCGTGTGGATACAAATTTTGAAACGAGGAGAGACAGTGATGAATGCCATCGAATTGATCACGAAGAATCTGAAGACCCTTGTGGCCGGCGGTATGCTGCTGGCCGGCTCCGGCGGAGTGTTCGCCGACGATCCGCGTCGAGGCATGTTCGCGGCGGACCCTGAAGCCGGCAATTCGGCCGGTGAATTCCCGGCCTTTCCGCAGCGTTTGCTGCGACCTGGTGTCGGGGGCGAAGCGGTGGACGGTGTTCGCCGTCGCCTGGCTCCAGCCCCGATTGAGCGTCCGGTGCGGCGGGAGCCCGTGGTGCGTCCGGAGCCGGCAGTACGTCCGGTGAGTGGTCGCGAGCTGCGTCTGCGTCCTCTGTTCAGCAGCGATTTCCTGGAAGCTCCTGAAGACGACTTCAGCAGCCCGGCTCCGACTGCAGCCCCCGCTTCTGCACCGATTGAAGTGCCGGTCCGGGAACGCTCCGGTCGGCCACTTTCTGATCCCTTCATCCCCGCTCCTGTTCCGCGCAGTCTGATGGATGAAGAGTCAGAGAAGATCGATGAGCTGCTCACCCGCCGTTACTCCAATCCTGTGACTGTCCGTGTGATCCGATCTCTGAGTGCACAGCAGGCTGTGGACTTGTTTGCTGAGGTTTCACGGCGGATTGATGAACGGTCGCTGGAACCGACCAGTTACGACGTGCGAGTTCGTCGTGCTCTGCGAAATCTCGGGATGGCGCTCGACAACCCTGCCTTTACCAGTGGGCTGGGCATGTCTGCGGACTCCTTCCGCACAGCCTCCTTCCGTGAACTGCTGGGGCGACTGGCCGGTCGCGGTCCGGTGAGCAACTACGACGGCGCACGCAGGGTCATGGTTGAAGTGATGACAGCAGCGGCGAATGTCCCGGGCCTTGGATCGAGTGTAGCGGCGTGGGAGTTCACCTGTGGCAGCGTGGATACTCTGGACCAGTTCTCGGGCCTTGAGCCTCTGGATCCGGCCAGCCGCAGCGGTGCGGAACTGGAGGGCGTTCGGAGTGCATCGATGGAGGAGGAAATTGTGGGTATTGGCGTGGAGGTGCGTGAGCATGAAGAGGGATTGCTGGTGATGAAGGCGCTGCGTGGCGGCCCG
Source organism: uncultured Chitinophaga sp. (assembly GCA_964561125.1). Taxonomy (GTDB): domain Bacteria; phylum Planctomycetota; class Planctomycetia; order Planctomycetales; family Planctomycetaceae; genus SXXK01. The sequence goes on from CAZLOQ010000157.1 coordinate 7,391, forward strand.
GCTGCTGAAGCCGGCCTGACCACCGGCGATGTAATCACCCGCATTGACAATCGAAATCTGGCCGGGATGAAGCTGGCGACGAGCACTGATCTGATGCGAGGTGCTGCGGGCAGCCGGATGGCCCTGCGAATCTTTCGTGAGGGTCGCGGCGAAAAGGACCTCGTGCTCGTCCGTCGCAAGGTGCGTGTGTGGACCGTGAACGATGTGCGGCTGCTGCCGGGGACTTCCACGGGTTACATCAGCCTGAGTCGCTTCTCACAGTCTTCGACAGCAGAGCTTGATCAGGCGCTCATGGAACTGCACCGCAGCGGCATGAAATCACTTGTGCTGGACCTGCGGGGCAATCCCGGCGGACTGCTCACCACCTGCGTGGAAATCAGTGACCGGTTCCTTGCCTGTGGTACGATTGTGAGCACTCGAGGCAGGCTGAATGGTGACAACATGATCGAAAAGGCGAAATTTGATCGCACCTGGTCAACTCCGCTGGTCGTGCTGATTGACAGCAACAGCGCTTCCGCCAGCGAAATTCTTGCGGCTGCCATTCAGGAGAATAAGCGCGGAGTGATCGTTGGTGGCCGCTCCTATGGTAAAGGTTCGGTGCAGACACACTTTCCGCTGAACGCCATTGCCGGTGACCTGCGAATCACCACCGCGTTGTTTTATTCCCCCAACGGCCGCAGGATGGCTGGCGAAGGAGTTACTCCGGATGTGACAATCGAGGATGCCGATGGTCCAGTGAATGGTGACCTGGTGCTTGACGAAGCCCTGCGAATCGCCGCTGACAGCCGACTGCGGGACATGGCAATGGCCTCGGCCAAATGCCGTCCCGAAGCGGCATCAGCTCCCCGCAGCTCGGCCCTTGAAAACTTTTCTGACCCCACCCATCTGGCCCTGGAGATTCGCTGAGTATGACTGATGACAGCAGGAGCCTCGGGGGGTTCCACCATGGGCCCGTCAGAACTGGCTGGGAAGCAGCCGGGCGACGGACCCGCGGCGGAACCTCCCGAGTGCGTTCCCGGGAACGGGCAGTGGAGGATAGTAACAGTCGGGTATCGTGGCTCTGGAACATCGTGGCTGTGGA
>CAZLOQ010000157.1:8571-14185 GCA_964561125.1 uncultured Chitinophaga sp.
TGGAACATCGTGGCTGTGGAGCATCGTGGCTGTGGAGCATCGTGGCAGAGACTTTTCGAGGGACTTTCTGACACCCCCCAACCGCCTGGCAGCCTTGCGATCCTCGTCTATAACACCCGCAGATGCTCTCATTCTCCCGGATATCGGCAGGCGTCATGGCGGTACAGCTGGTTTGGTTCAAGAAAGATCTGCGGACGATCGACCACGCACCGCTGGCTTCTGCAGCGGGGGCTGGAGCGGTGCTCTGCGTGTACGTCGTCGAACCTGAGCAGTTGCAGGCAGACGACGCCGACGAGCGACACTGGCGATTTCTGCGGCAGAGCCTTGAGCAGCTGGACCAGCGTCTGCGACAGCTGGGAAGCCGTTTGCCGGTCCTTAAGGGCGAACTGCCCGGGGTGTTTTCAGAGTTGCATCAGCGGTTCGGGATTTCAAAGATCTGGTGCCATGAAGAGACTGGGAATTGCCTCAGTTACCAGCGGGATCGCCGCGTGAGGGCGTGGTGTCGCACCGCCGGAGTTCCGCTGCAGGAAATTCCGCAGACGGGGGTGGTGCGGCGGCTGAGATCGCGAGACGGGTGGTCATCGATCTGGCGGGAACGGATGCGGGAGCCGCTTATCCCTGAGCCCGTGCGGCTGTGTTGTGGTGCCGTTGCCTGCTTTGGGGAACCGTTTGATGAGCTGGCGATTCCGGTGGCGCTGCGTCCGGGGCCGGAATGGAGTCAGAGGGCGTCCGGGAGAACAGGCGGCGAGACGGCATTTCAGGCGGGGGGCTGGCAGGTTGCCGAGCGATGTCTGGAGTCATTTCTGGAGGTTCGCGGGGCGGACTATCGGCGATCGATGAGCAGTCCGGTGACGGGGGAATCGGGGTGCAGCCGGTTAAGCCCTTATCTGGCGTTCGGGAATCTGTCGATCCTGCAGGTCGTGCAGCGGGCAAGAACCCGGCTGCTGCAGGTGCGTGAGGACCTGCGGGAGGGTCGGGCAGTGGATGGCTCATGGGTGCAGAGTCTCATCAGCTTCGAATCCCGATTAAGCTGGCACTGTCATTTTATGCAGAAGCTGGAGGACGAGCCGGAGCTGGAGTTTCGCAATGTCAACCGGGCATTTGACGGTCTGCGGGAGGGCGAATTCCGTGACGACTGGTTTCTGGCCTGGCAGGAGGCGCGGACGGGCTACCCGATGGTGGACGCGTGCATGCGGGCCTTGCGGGCGACCGGCTGGATTAATTTCCGCATGCGTGCGATGTTGATGTCGTTCGCGGCATACCATCTCTGGCTGCACTGGCGTCGTCCGGCTCTGCATCTGGCGCGGCTGTTTACGGATTACGAGCCGGGCATTCATTACAGTCAGTGTCAGATGCAGTCGGGAGTGACCGGAATCAACACCATCCGAATCTATTCTCCGGCGAAGCAGGCGCGGGACCAGGATCCTGCGGGTGAGTTCATCAGGCGGTGGGTGCCGGAGCTGGAGGGTGTGCCGGACGAGTTTCTGGCGGAACCGCAGCGAATGACGGTCTTTCAGCAGACTTTGTTTGGCTGCCGGATCGGTCGTGACTATCCGGTACCGCTGGTCGAGCACGAGACAGCATATCGCCGGGCGCGGGACAGGATGTTCGCCGTGCGGGGCACATCTTTTGCGAGGGAGCAGGCAGCGGAGGTGTACGAGAAACATGGCAGTCGCCGACGTCCTCTGACAGACGGGAACAGATAGTGAGTCACAAGTCGCCGTTACCGGAAAAGATCTGCTGTGTCTGCGGCCTGCCGTTTTCGTGGCGGAAACGCTGGGAACGCAACTGGAGTGAAGTGCGCTACTGCAGCGAACGCTGCCGCAGAAACCGCAGCCGCGCGGGGGCTCCGCCGGATACCCCTGCCCCCCGCCCGCCGTCCCCTGCAGTCCTCCGCCGAAAATAAACAGCCCGTCAAACTCCCAGGGACAATTCTGATGCCGGCATTCCAGAGTGTTCTGCAGCAGCAACTGCAGCAGCTGCTTCCCGCACATTTAAGCGAGCGTTGTCGTGTGGCTGCGGAGGGCACACCGGGGCGTGGCGGTGGCGTACTGTACTGGATGTGCACAGCGGTCAGAGCAGATGAGAATCCGGCCATGGATGCTGCGATTCTGCTGGCACACGAGCTCCGGCTGCCGCTCCTTGTCTACCACGCACTCTCTGAGCAGTATCCGTTTGCGTCGGACCGGCATCATACGTTTATTCTGCAGGGGGCACTCGATGTCCAGGAGCAGCTGCGTCGGCGACAGATTCCGTATGTGTTTCACCTGGAACGTCCCGGGCACCGCGAAGACTGGCTGAAACAGCTGGCGGATGCCGCATCGATCGTGATCACGGAAGACATGCCGACTGACCCTGCAGCCGCATTTCTGCGCGGACTGTGCAGCCGCACGCAGACCCCGGTTGTGGCGGTGGATACGGCCTGCGTATGCCCGATGCAGCTGGCCGGGCGGGCTTGGGATCGGGCCTTTCAGTTCCGCGATGCGGTCTCAAAACATCACCGGGAACGGCTGCAGGCGAACTGGCCGGAAGTTCAGGAGCGTGCGGTGGCATGGGAACCGCCATTCAAGGGATTTGCACCGCTCGAACTGCATCCGGCACTGCTCCCGGATCTCGTCGGTACCTGCCGGATTGATCATTCCGTGGGGCCCGTGGTTGATACAGTCGGCGGTACGGCAGCGGGCATGGAGAGGTGGCAGGCCTTTCGCGAGCGGGGGCTTCGGCACTATGCCGCAAGACGAAACAGCCCGCTGATTGATGGTGTGAGTCGAATGTCGGCTTACCTGCACTACGGCATGGTTTCACCGTTTCGGATTGCCCGTGAATGCGCGGCTCTGCGACATGACGGGGCGGAAAAATTCCTCGATGAACTGCTCATCTGGAGAGAGCTGGCGTGGTGCTTCTGTCGCTTTCGCCGGGACCATCATTCGTGGGATGCCCTGCCTGCGTGGGCTCGACAAACGCTCCTGGCGCACGCGGGAGACCGACGGCCCGTGATTTATTCCCGGGAGCGACTGGCGGCCGGTGAAACTCATGACCCGCTCTGGAATGCCGCGCAGAAATCACTGCGGATTCACGGGGAGCTGCATAACAACGTGCGGATGACATGGGGCAAGGCACTGCTGCAGTGGACTGCCGATCCCCGTGAGGCGCTGAATCTGATCATCGACCTGAACAATCGGTACGCACTGGACGGACGTGATCCCTCCTCCTTTGGCGGCATTCTCTGGTGTCTGGGACAATTTGATCGTCCGTTTACGCCGGAACAACCGGTGCTGGGGACTGTTCGTCCTCGGCCGCTGGAGGAGCATGCGAGGCGTCTGGATGCGGTGGCCTGGAGTCGTCGGACTTCGGTGAGTCGTACCCACCCGGTGCCTAGAATTGCTGTGATTGGCGCCGGTATTTCGGGGGCTGCCGCGGCCCGGACGCTGGCCGATCATGCGCTGCCGGTGACGGTGTTCGACAAGAGTCGTGGTGTTGGTGGCCGCATGGCTGGTCGCAGGCTGGATGAGCAGCGGTTTGATCACGGGGCTGTTTGTTTCCAGGCGCGGCATCCGGACTTCCGTCTGGCAGTGCGAAGCTGGCTGGAGGAAGGAATCGCGGCGGTCTGGCGCGGGCAGTGGATGCATGTCACTGCCGGGGGGGAATGGTCTGAGCAGCCAGAACGGCGGCGATTCACGGGCCTGCCCGGCATGCCTGCAATTGCGCGGCATCTGCTGCGGAACATCGAGGTCTGTACACAACAGCAGATTGTAAGGCTGGAGCGCCTGTCCGGTGGCTGGACGCTGCACACGGATTCCGGCAACTCATTTGGTCCCTTTGATACGGTGATTCTTGCTTTGCCGTCCGCGCAGGCAGCTGCGCTGCTTGAGGCTGTGCGGCCGGCTGCGGCCGAACGTCTGCGGCAGGTTCGATGGTCTGTCATCCGCACGGTGATGGCGGGCTTCAGGTGTCCGCTGCCTGGTATTGAGTGGGCAGCGGCCGAGGCTGACGGCCCGATTCTTGGTCGGATAATCCGCAACCAGACAAAGCCTCAAAGCGGTGTGGTGGCCGGGGTAAACGGCGGAGTGGGGGGCGGGCAGGCGGCGCCGTTGCAGGAATGTCTTGTGCTGCACTCCACACCGGCGTGGGGCGAGGAGAACGCTGAGGTTGATCCGGACCAGGCGGGTCAGGTGATGCTTGAGGAGTTTGGCCGGCTGGCCGGGCTTGAATTGCCGCGACCGGACGTGCTGAGTGTGCATCGCTGGAAATATGCTGAGCCGCAGGAGGTGCTGGTGACGGCCGAAACGGCGGGCAGTGACGCTGTACATTCGCTGGAGCGTCTTGTGGCCGACCTGCACGCGGAGTCACTTGGGGTCTGCGGGGACTGGCTGGCGGCGGAGCCGGGTGCGGGCCGGACTGCGGGTCAGGGCGGATGTTGCGGGGTAGAGACGGCGTGGCTGAGCGGTATCAATGCTGCAGGCCGCGTATTGCGCGGCCTGCAGAGGGAGGTAAAGAGGAGTCAGCGGGACTTGTTTGAGGGTGCCGCTGAGTTTGCGTGACCGTTCACAGCAGGGCGACGACAGATCCAGACATCGCGCCTCCCGCGGCATTCATTTCGTTTCCAGTCGGGGGCTGCAGGGGCGTTGGTGGCGAGGGGGTGGCCGCGAACCTTCAGCACCGACGGGGCGAGCCCAATGCCGGCTACTTTCAGCGGAACGGCGCGAGCCGTCCGGTGATGGATGCTGAAATTTCCTGTCGTTACCGGACGGCTCGCGCCGTACCGCTTCTATTTGGAGCCGAAAGTAGGTGGCATTGGGTGCTGACCCGGGGTTGCACCCCGGGCTGATGGAACTGGCCTTACAGGCCGAAATCGCATTGGTCATTGGTCATTGGTCATTGGTAGTTGGTAGTTGGGATGTCGATGGTGTCGTGGGAAGCCGAAGGTTGCGTGCAACAGCTCAGCTGTGTTTACGGCCTGTAAGGCCAGCTCCATCAGCCTGGCATGAAATGCCAGGTCAGGCCGCCCCCCGGCAGCTTACGCCCTGTAGGGGCAGTTCTCAGACGAACACTGCGTGTCTGGTGTGAGGCGGGTGTGCGGCAGCGGGATTTGTCGGGCGGGTGATTTTGGCGGCGGCTCACGCTTTTCGAGATGAACCCCGAGGACTTTGGGTGCAACCCGGCTCGATTGCGTTACGCTGCCACTACTCCTCTGTGTTCCTCTGTGCCTCTGTGTTTCAAAACCCATCCCTCCTCCACGTGGGCGTTGGAGGGGCGTTGCCGGGGCCGTATCTGAGAACTGCCCTTACAGGCCGTGTTTCTTCGTTGGGGGCTGACCCGGGGTTGCACCCCGGGCTGATGGAACTGGCCTTACAGGCCGAAATCGCAGAGGGTTGTGGTCATTCGTCATTGGGTCGAATGCAACCTGCTTTCAGCGGAACGGCGCGAGCCCTCCTGTGATGGATGCTGAGACTTCCTGGCGTTACCGGACGGCTCGCGCCGTACCGCTTCTATTTGGAGCCGAATATAGGTGGCACTGGGGGCGAGCCCAATGCCACCAGCTTTTCATCATGATTCCGATATTTGTCGTTTGTTTTTGCGCTGCGCCTTCTGAGCCCCGGTGGTTTTGGGGCGA
>CAZLOQ010000158.1:0-4035 GCA_964561125.1 uncultured Chitinophaga sp.
AAACCCAGGATTCTGCACCCGTATTCAAACGAACGCTTTGATGCCAAACACCCGAAGCAAGAGCCGGATGCGGTGACTCTGCAGGGGCCGGATCCGTGCGAGGGGCCGCCCGAAAGGGCGGTCCCTGCCGCGACCGTCAAGAGGCGTTGATGTCGTTAATTTCAGCCTCGACATGCAGCGACCCTTTCGAGTACATTCGTCTCCCGAGGCCGAAACTTCCATTTACAGTCGTTATAATGATTCGGGCACAATCCATTGGTAAAGCGAACTCGATACTGAATTGAGAGTCCTTTCGCGTCGGCCATAACACATTGAGCGCCCTTCCATCGGCGTTAACGAGGGCGATTCCGACGTCGGTGCAGGCTTCCGGGCATTGCCACTGAAGCCGGATGATTGCATCTGAGCTGCGGTTCGAATCTGGCGACAGTTCGAAGAAGCGGCAGGACATAGGGTTGGCCAACCCTTCTGCGAGTTCACACGTGAGGCGCGACTGAAGTTGAAAACTTCGGGTTCGAACGCGAGGGCCAACAGCGCTGATGATACGCGTGTCAAAAAAGTTGGAAGGGTCGTATTCCAGCGCGGAGGCGAGGCAATACTCGCGGAAGGCAGCTCTTAAACCTCCCCACCGAGCCTGCTTTTTATTCGACAGATGTTGAAATCGCCGAATTGCCTCGTCGACCAGTTCAAGTGGATGCCGGTCAGGGAGCGGTGTTCGGTCCGACGGTGCTGCGGGCAATCGAAACAACTCGGCGGCAAATTGACTACCCAATCCTCGAAGCAGGAATTGCAGGAAAGGCGCAGCGAATATGCCGGATTCATCCTCGTTCAGTTCCTGTTCAGGAAACGAGGCCCAATCTGCGAGCTCCTTGTACCACTCCGGAAACCCCACAGCATGCTCGGCTTCAATAGCGTAGGCGGTCGCCTCAAGGACCCATGCCCATCCCCAATCAGAGCCTCTACCCCTTGTTACATCGTTCACGAAATCGCCATACCAGTCCATGGCAGGTCTATCGCTGTTTATCGGTAGTTGCCGCCAATCACGAATCCAGGCTCGAACGAGCTCCGAATTGAGTTGACAGCAATGCACGAGTTCATGCAGCACGGTGTCTGACCGCAGGCGGCTGGCCAATTGGGGATCGGTGTAATTGTTTCTGCAGCAGAGATCCAGTTGAAAGCTGATGGTGTGAGATCGTGAGACGGAGAAAGGTTCAACTAGCCCGAGCAATTTCCTGCCGCTTTTGTCACTTATCAGGAGCACGGATACCAGAACTGGACTGTCGCTGGTCCAGTTATCAAAGCCAAACTGACTGCCAGTGAGCATCAGGTAGTGATCCCGGATCGCAGTCTCATACTCGCCGATGACATAATAGCCGGGCACACTATTCATCCGCATTTTGTCGCTGCCTGCAGCTGAACGGGAGACCCATTGAATGGCAAAGAGAGTATTACCATTTGAGTCAGCGATCAGAGACTGGTTAATACCGCGATCAGGGGCAGTTGCGATAGTCTCGTCGTCATCGGTGAAGCGACGCGGCTGAAGTGCAATACCACCATCAGAATCGCTCCTAACGGAATAGTGTTGCGTTACGAGATTTTTGGCATCTTCATTGAGATAATCCCAATGATCAATGGCAGACTGCCGAGCACGAATAATGCTTCCAACCAAAGACAGTGAGCCCGTGGCAGTTGACGACTGGTGGGATCTATTCCGTGGAGAGTAGAGGTGCCCGAACTTCTCCAGAATTCGTTTCGACGCGATTGAGCGGAGATGCGTCTGCACGCATTTGCGCAGCAGTTCTAAAATATCGCTCCGTGCCTTTGAGATGAGGATGCCTGCGACGCCCGGCTCGTCTCTCATTAGATTCTCAACATCATGCTCTCCGCAATAGTCTGAAATCAGCACCACCTCGCAACCACGTCCTCTCAGTTTGAACAATTCGCCGATCAAATCCATGTGAATCTGATCGGGTAGATCGACGGAGGCGTTTCGGGGAAGCCGAAGATCGGAAATGATCAAATCAATAGGATTGGAAGAAGAATGCGGTGATCCCTTTAGCAGATTAATGGCATTTTCCGCGTTGGTGGCCGTAAACGTTTTTGTTCTCGGGAAACTGCTTTCTAAAAACTCAGATAACTCATCGCACAAGTCTACAACGTCTTCGATCAGAAGAATGATGAATAGCGGGGAAATTTCACTTTTATACATTTACGATCCTGTTTTAGATATTTCGGCAGGTTGTAGGCAATGTTCGCTGTTCAATGGTCACTCTGTGGCAGGAATTTGTATAACGAAGTGCGCACCGCCAGTTCGTGGCTCTGCCCAAATTCGCCCACCAGCATCAGTAACGGCAGTCGCTACAACAGACAGCCCGTTTCCAGCACCGAGTCTATACATTTTAGGAGGCCAGAAACTGCAGTTACGTGAAAAAATTTTAATTAGATTCTTAGGCTGCACGCCGCATCCATTGTCCATGTAATCGATTTGAACAAATCTGATGCCGCCTTCTTCAATATGGCTTAATACTACGTAAATTGATGTATTGTTACGGTCAACATTATTAGCCTCATTAGCTAACCTTGAGTTCTCCAGCAGTTCACTGAAAGCTACCTGCATCTTGTCTTTGTTGCATTTCACCAAAAACGAACAATCAGCAGCATGGGTGGATATGTGCAGAGCATCGAAGCCAGGTGAAATAATCGATTCCTCAATAAGTTTACGCAGATCCTGCGCCTCAATTATTGGAGCCTGCTGAGCTGTCATGTTTTGTAAAGTTTGCGTCCTTTGATCAATAATACGTTCCATACGAAGTAGTAATTGCTCCAGCTTTTTGTTTTTGCGTTCAATCGGGCGGTTGATTGCATTTTTTATCCCGGCCTGGACCGACCGAAGATCACTAACGAGTCCGTGACGGAAGTCAATAATTGCCTGATTTCTATCACTCCGGCGAAGTGCATCAAATACCATTTGCCGTCGCTCAAGTTCCCGTATTGCTGAAAACGCTGCGCTGCAGGTTTCCGCCAGAATCTTCAGGTGCTCAACGTCGTAAAGGCTCATTTGCTCGGGAACATTTGCTGTGATCTTGCCGTAGATCTGATTTTTTTCCAGTGAATGCAGGGGCAGTTCGATCCACGTGTCGCCGATTGTCTTCTGCAGATTGGGGTGATCACATCCGGAATCATCGACAAGCAGAAATTCAAGGCCGGTGGATGTCACTATGCATTGCCCAACGTCGTGGCCTGATGACAGCTCGCGAAACGGTGGCGTGCCTTCCGCAAAACATCGCCAGCTGTTAGGGGATTCCTGTTGACACTTCAGGAAGAATCTATGGCGTGCGAAGTCATAGTACGCATCTGGTTCTACGTTGGGGTCGAAACCAAATTGTGCCCAAGCCTGCAGGCTGTTCGTGATCGAGTTGAGCAGATAAATTTGTGCGGATTTATGTCCAAATTGTTTCAGGCTGTCGAGCATCGCCGCGACAACGCCTTCTTCGGAGGAGGCTGCAGTGATTTTTCTGACGGATTCAATGAGTGGGTAAGTCCGGTGGACGTCCTGCAGTCTCAAGAGGGTCGCACTGGTGGTGTGATTCCAATCCGTGAGTTTCAGGGCCGTCGCGATGCGACGGATATCGGCTATTGGTTTAGTGAGACGCGAAATGGGGCATTCGCTAAGTGTCGCTTTTTCTATAGCTTCCAATACGTCTTCGGGCAGTATTTGAGAAACGGGGACCCGGTTTTGTTCGGGGATCCAGCCTGTAGTGGTATATATTGTGTTCGTGTGTTGCATTTGTCGATTCACGTATGCTACCTGACCACGGTTATCAATTAGCAATGTCGGATCAGGCGAATCGTTGAAAGCTTTGATTAAGCAGTCGATGGCTTCTGCAGCCGTGAGTGAAATGCCGAGTTGCTTAGTAAAGTACTCCAATGTCAGGAGCTGATGTTCTGAGGGGAGCTTGCGATCGTTTCTTTCGATGTGCATCGTGCCTATGATGCGGCCGGTTTCACCAGCAGGAATTGGAAGCAGCAGCAGTGCAT
>CAZLOQ010000158.1:4045-14061 GCA_964561125.1 uncultured Chitinophaga sp.
GTGGTCTTATTTGTCCTCTGAGTTGCAGACGCGTCAGGAATGCAGATTGTCACCCCTCGGTGCACGCATTCCTGCTGAATGTCCTCGTACTCGGGATGCAGATGGTCTGGTTTTGGGAGTTCGTAGTCTGTGATCTCGGCAAGTGAGGGGAGCCCGGGGTCACAGACGTCGACGAAGCCTCGAATTCGCGACGACGATTCATCCACGAGGGAGAACATGACGCGGCGGTAACCGTTTCTGCGGAGTTGGTCACCGGCATGGATGAGAGCAGCCCGTACGTTCTGGGAGCCGCCGCTGGAGAGCTGGAAGATGGCGGGTAATGCATCCAGCAGATGCTTTTGGTGTTGTGCGTCCGTTCGCTGCGCGGCAAGCTGGCAGGCACGTTCGATTGCGCTACAGAAGGCGGTGGTGACAGGAGTCGTTTGCAGTCTCCGGGCTTGTGTCAGCGGAGACTTTGATTCGAAAGACGAAAGCAGTAAGACGCGTTCAGGAAAGTCGTTGGATCGCGGCAGACCGATCATGCAGATAAATGGCTCATCTGCCCGTTCGGGAACGGGCAGTGGTTCCGGTCTGAGGATCCGGCTGGGGGGCAGCAGGGTGAGCAGACGCTGCGCCAGTGAGCTTGAGGGGACAGGCAGTTTTTCGGACAGCGAATCACATTGCCAGACAGCGTTTGCTGTTGTTCTCGAAAAACAGTAGATGGCGTCGAAGCCGAGGACAAACTGACCAGCCTGACTGAAGAGCTGGATGATATCATCCGGAGTGGCGTGAGGTTCGGTCACAAGCTGGTGCAGGCGAGCTTCGAATGCTCTTTGAGCAGCTGACAATCGAGGTCGGTTGGCTGCGGAAAAGACTCAAGGTTCGCCATCGGATTCGGCTTGTCGGTAGCAATTGACAGCGTTTTCCCAGTCGTTCGCGCAGGCAAACGCGTCACCAAGGACTCGTTGTGAAAAGTAGTGCCGAGCGGCCGATTTCATCAGTGGTGAGTGCCACGTGACTTCATTGCGACCGACTCGCCTCGCCACTCCACAAAGTTCGACGTCTGTTGGCGGTGATTGCTGATGCCAGCTGGTTTGATCCGTTCCTGGGGGGAGTTGAGCACGTTCGCGTTGCAGCATGGTGCGAAGCAGAGTGAGCGATTCAATGGAATTCTCTGCGCGGGCAAACGCTGGCATCAACGCGTCGAGAATCGTGTGGTGTCCCTGATCCAGCTGTTCAGAAACACCATCAAGTTCCATTTGTGTCATTGGAGAATCAACTGCCATATGACTGCGGCGTCGCATTTCGAAAAGAGCAGCCATCAGAATCTGCAGTAACAGCAAACTTCCCCCTGTATATGCATGCAGGTTCTGCCAGAGTTCCTCTGTGAGCCCGCCGAGGATCGATCCAAATCCCGTACCAGCTGCTGCCTGAAAATATTGCTGTGCACAGCCGCTCAGCACAATTTGTCGGTCTGGGGTGAATTCCGAGTCAGCGCCATAAACGAGGGAGACAAGGTCTGCGGATCCCGTAATCAGCACACTCAACTGGCCCTTGAGAGACGTTTCGTGACTGCGGAGCGAGCGGAACAGAATCAGCAGGTCGCGGGCGAGCGATGTGGGTAATGAATCCAGATTTGACGCGACAATTGTCAGTTGGGAATCCGGGTTTGCGAGGATCTGCCGAAATACAGGTTCAAGGTCCCGGAATCCATCGACATTCTCATTGACGTTTGGAAAGCGACGTTTCAGATGGCTGATTACTTCGTGCAACAATCTGGTTTCTGCTTTGACTCGGGGAACTGCGTCACAGCGAAGGCGCAGAGTACAGCGATTGCTGATGGAAGGAAGACGGTGAAGCACATCTGTGATTAGCTGCTGCTTGCCAATGCCCCGCGACCCCAGCAGCACTGCTGAAAAGTGATCCTGCGATTGATTTGTCAGCTGGTCAACCAGGATCGAGTTCAATTCCAGAAATTCAAATTTTGGCCGTCTGGAGGAAACCGTTGATTGCATGACAGTCGTCATCCTCACCTTACAGCAGGCACGTTCTGTTACGGCAAACTGGAAATCAGATCGAGGCCGAGGTCGGCAATATGAAATGGAATGCCGGCACAGGAAGCCAGCCGCTGGCGGATTTCGGGGAGCATTGAGTCGGAAAGAAAATTCAGATCACGCAGAGGTTCAACCAGCATAGATTCGGCCTCCTTCGGTGAAAGGGGACCGACATGGATGAGTTTGAGACGGGACGCATGCTGTCGACCGGAAGATTGGTTTACGACAAAAGGGTTGTCCGGGTCGGCAAGCATCCGCTGTGTCTCTGTTCGTCCCGAAATAGTTAAACGGATAATGCCCTGGGTTCGAGCCAGTCTCAGTGCCTGCATCAGCGGATACCTTGAGTCCAGTGAGACGTGCTCCATATTTTCCTGGGTGGAGCGATTGTCCTGCGTGAAACGATATGGATCAACAGTATTGCGAACGGTACTTCGACGATCGGTTGACAGCACGCTGTCCATTTCATCCAGCACGAGATCGATCGGTCCCTCACGGAAACGACTGTCGCCGGTTCTCATCCTCCGAAGAAATGGCTCGAGGGTAGGGACACTGACCTCCTGCGCCGCCTTGCTGGAGTCAATTGCCACGGCAATTCGTCGAGCCGCTTCTCTGAGATCGGTGATTCCGAGTAATTCCACTTCCACAAGTCGCCCATATCGCTCATCCAGATTTCGCCTGAGTGTCCACTTCATTTGTTTCACCAGCGATGACTTGCCAGCACCACCTTTCCCACACAGAGCAAAATCCTGGTCGCCACAGGTCATGGCACGGATTTCGGCTGTACGACCGACAAAGCATGGTCCCTCCGCAGGAACCGATGTGGCGAAGGGAACGAGTTGTTCACGAGGAATCTGTGCGAGAATCAGCTTTCGCAGGGCATTGCGTCCATCCGCGGCATTCAGTAGTCGTTCGAGATCCCGAGAGCTGAGCACCACACACCACCGGTTGAGGGAAGCGTGTCGCTGCCGCACAGTTTGCAGGCTTTCGTCTGTCAGGCAGCAGATCAGGCTGATGGAGCGAAATGCAGACGCGCAGCGGACTGCCGATTCGAGGGCCTGATTTGACTCCTGATTGCTGTTGCCAAGCAGGATACACGTGTTGCCAGACGTGCCACGGAAACGGAAAGGCAGATCAATCTCGAATGTGAGCGACTGTGCGCGAACTTCGTACCTTCCGGCTGAATCGGCGTCTCTGCCACAGATGTGCCTGAGACGAGCGATCAGGGGACGACACAGATCGTCGGCACGGTGGAGTGGGAATCCCGTTCGGAATTCACTCAGCGAGACTGCAGCCGGAGGACTATTTCCGGAGGACGGCTGAACATCCGGATTCAAATGATCATTCCTTCAGAGTCAGGTGATAGTGAAGACTGAAAACGTGAAGAAGTCGACCTGCCGATCAGCGATCTGCCGTCAGTGTGCCGATTGCCTGATTACACTCTGACAAATCCACCTGATTCTCCCGTGCCACCTGGATTGCTGCTGTCTCCCAATCCTCAATGCTGAGGGAGGAACTGTTGATGGGGGCTTTTCTACGACCGAGGAGCAAGGGATCAAGCGGGAACCTTGCTGTAACCAGTGAGGAGCGTGTGAGTGCGGCAGCGACTTTGGGCTCAAGGCCCAGTCGCAGACTTTGCTGGCAAACGTACCATGGATCCTCGTCGGCCTGACAAAGCTCCGCTTCAGTGGAAACATCCAGAAGTCCCAGCACACTCGTGGAGGGCAGGTTGAAGTCGTAGATCAGCTTCGCGATCCAGCCGGAAAACCGGCCGGAAGTTCGGGATGTTCCGGGGGGGCGGTCCTTTGCTGCCTGCTGCAGTTGTTGGAGCACTTCTTCGTTGTCAATGGATTCAGTGTTGGCAAAAAACAGAGCGCTGACATAAATGTTGGCACATTCGCTGCATTCGTCGAGGTGCTGCCTGACGGCTTCGAGGCGAGGCGTGAGCGGACTTCCGTGCGATTCCGCGTCAGCCAACTCGAACACTGCGGCCATGGACTGACCACAGCCGGTCGTTGTGGTTTCGCCGACGGCCTGCGGATACAGACGATCAGCGATCCGATCTGAGATGTTCACCAGTGGACTCCTGAAATACTTTTGTCTTAGGTTTTTTCGCCATGAAACAGCCTGCGTTTGATGCGATACAGCACACTGCGGATCGATGCGACAGTTTTACCCATGACCAGAGCGATTTCCGGAAGAGCTTTCTCTTCCAGATAGTAAAGTTCCACAATCCGCCGTTCGGTCGTGGGCAATCGGCCGAGAAATTCCTGCAGGTCACCAACCGCCACATGTTCGGGCGCTGGTGGCTGGGTGCCATGGTCGATGGCAGCCCGGAGAACTTTTTCTGAACGGGTATGTTTTCGCCGCGAATCGACAAAGATGCGTCTGGCAATCTGATGACACCAGGGCCGAAATAATCTGCCAGTCTGAAACTGCCCCTTTTTCAGTGCCAGATGGATCCGCATCATCGTGCCATTCGCCAGAAATTCCGGGTCTTCGCCATGGGCAGAGCCTGCTGTGCACAACGAGCGAAGAAATCCGACAATCGATTGAAAAACCAGATGGTAGAACTCTTCAAAATGCCGTTCTCGCTCTCTGCTAAGCCACTCGCGAGCCGGACTGCCCTCAGGGTAAGAACACTCCTGTATCCAAAGCTGCTGAATTTTTTCGCAGTACTCCTCGGGACTCAATTGCGACTGCACAATCTCCTCCTCAACGGAAAGTGAAAACACAGCAGAACAGCACAGAGAGCAAAGAAATTGATGACACTCTGCAATACAGACCCGGGTGCCGAGGGCGCTCAAAAATCTTCAAATTCTGTTCGAAATTTTCCGGAAGGCGTGATTCAGATCGACGAGGGCCAGATCCTCACGACGTGCGTGTGACTCAGCATTGTCGACCTCGGGAAAGAACGTTTCCAGTGGCATTCCACCGTAAACCAGAGCAAGGAGCCTTCTGCGATCCCTGTCAGGGATCGCCACGTGGTGCACCGCCGCAAGGAAAAGCCGCTCGGATTCATCCGCTGCCGCAGCGTTCAGGAAAACAGCAAAGTCGGCATCGCGCTGAGTGATCGCAAGGGGCCGGAGGCAGTGGTCCACAAGTGTGCGATGAAACTGCTCGGGCGGGACCGGCGGACTGCGGTAAACGAGCTGCAGAACAGCCTGATTCGCCAAACTCCGAATAGTCCACGGTGAGTAGTATTTCGTCGTTGAGATCGACGAATGCAGCCGTGATGTGATATCAGAATTCACAGGCACACAGAGAAGCATCGATATGAATTTTCGGAGATTCTGATGCACTCTTGCAAGTGCCAGCGTGCAGATCTGCTCTGCCTGTGTATCCCGCAGAACGCCGGCAGTTCGCTGCAAATGGATCAGAGGGACCAGCCAATCCCGGAATAGGCCTGCAAAGTCACTGACGAGCGCTGCGGTGTCTTGGGTATTTTCCAGTATCGTCTGAATCCGTTGTCGAAAAGATTGAGGACTGTGCTTAACAACGTGTGCGGAACAACCACTCCCGCGTCTGCTGGTGATTCACTGAATCTGTGGAACACACACCGCAGTGCGGCAAACGTCCTGAGAAAGAGCAATTCAGGGAATTCCATAAGGGGGAGCCTGTTCAAAACCTCTGCACAAAGTCCTTGACCTCCGGGACGCCTCCCCCGTCTGTGGTGGAAGGATAATCGGTGGGTAATCGCGGCTCAACGGCTGGAGGGTGATTTTGGCGACGAACACGCCGCGGTGTACTTGCGGCCGATGTCGCTGGCGCAGCAATCGGGCCAGTCGGATTCTCAGCCGAAAAGTTCGAGCACACGCGTCAATCGCACGCCCCCGAAATGCACTGCCGCACATCCGGGTGACACCGCACCCGCAGCGTTCGGCAGAGAACTGCCCTTACAGGGCGAAGCTGCCGGGGGCGGCCTGACCTGGCATTGCATGCCAGGCTGAGAGAGCTGGCCTTTCAGGCCGCAAACGCAGCGGTGCTGTTGCACGCAACCTTCGGCTTCCTACGACACCACCGACCATCGACCTCTCACTTCTCACTACCCACTTCTCACAAGCCCCTGCGATTTCGGCCTGTACGGCCAGTTCCATCAGCCCGGGGTGCAACCCCGGGTCAGCCCCCCAACCATGACACACGCCCTGTAAGGGCAGTTCTCAACTGCCGCCCGTAAGCGTCCGGCGCATCCATGCCCCTTTTCAGCGGGCAGTGACCCAGGGCGGGCAGCCAGGGGCTCCATGGCGGAGTCTCGGTTTGGGCTGTGCATTCCGATTGCGATGGCCGAGACAAGGCCGTCGGTCGTGCGGGGGGGGGCGTGGGCGCGACGAGGCTGCGACTCGGGTGCGAGGAGGGACGACAGGCTTGTCCGTTCGGTCGTCGTGTCGGCGATTCGGCAGATCGCTGGAGGAGACCTCACACCACAGCCGACTGCGGCGCGCGAGGGTACGGCCGAGCTCGATGGCGGTGTCCGCGGTTTGGCAGTCGGCCGTCTGTCGCCCTGACGCGCTGACGGCGGGTTCATCTGCAGACTGACGATCGCCGCCGGGCCGCGCGCAGTCGCGCGGCGGGAAGCGCATGATTCAAACCAGCTGCCTGATCCACAACAGTCAGCCGAGACTCGCTACGGCGCACGCGGTGTTGCGTCTGGCCTGACCGCATCAGTCACTGACGGCTTCCGGCTGGCAAGAGCATTGTTCTTTGCTCCCAGGTCGAACAGCAACAAGAGGAAGCGTCGTCTGCGGAGTCACCGTTGTCGGAATCTTCCTTCGTTTGCGGGTTGGCTGCCGCGTCCCGGACAAAGAGCCAGACCAGCGCGTCGATGGCTCGACAGCGTGTGCAGGAAGTGGCACGTCGAGATCGACGCGTACCTGCACCCCGACAAAACGCGACTGATTGAATTTGGGCGCTTCGCCGCCGAAAACCGACGGAAACGCGGGGAACGCAAGCCTGAAACCTTTGCCTTCCCTGGATTCACCCACTCCTGTGGTCGAACTCGCCAGAGCTCGGGCTCCATCGTCATCGGGAAACCTCACGCAACTGGCTCGCCGCGCTCCGGCGTCGCACTCAGCGGCATCGGCTGCCGTGGAAACGTTTTGCTCAGACCGCCGTACGCTGGCTCACGAAACCCAGGATTCTGCACCTGTATCCAAACAAACGCTTTGACGTCAAACAGCCGAAGTAAGAGCCGGATGCGGTCAGTCTGCAGGTCCGGATCCGCGCGGGGGGCCGCCCGAGAGGGCGGTCCTTACCGCGACCTCTGGCGGCAGGGATCCAGTCCTCGTTCAGGACTTTACGGCGTGGCGATTGTGACCCAAAAACTGATTGGAGTGTCGTCAGCATGACACTCCCTCCGACTGGCCCGCGTTCCTGGTGTAGTCAGGTGAGTGATTCGGAGCCGAGATCGGTGCATGGAAGTTGCTGTTATGTGCTAAAACACTCAGGATCATCCTGTTGAGGACAGAATATTTGAGGAAATACCACCAAGCCCATGGGCTCGGGGAGGATTTCAGGGAAAACCGTAACGGGTTCGCGTATAATATTTTCAGAGGGATGGGATGAATCACGGTGCAGGAACAGAACTCATCAATCGACTGAGGCGACACGACCAGTCTGTGTTATCGGTTGTGCTGACGGACGTGTTGCCGCAGCTCTGGAGTCTGCGTAACCGTTCACAGTACTTTTAGCCAACGGGGAGCAATCCTGGGGCCGTTTTGCCCGCGAACAGGTGTTTGACCTCTGCCCGGATTTGGTGGAATATCGGTCACCAGGTGCCTGCGTGGGTTTGGGTCGCTACCCATGAGTTCGGTGCCGCAGGAACTGCAGGAGTGGGGAACGTATTCTTCGACCTTGTCGCACTGTCCCGTTGGAATCAATTCTCTTTCGCGTTTGACATGCCCTGCCTGTCGAAGTCTTTTCGATCTTCGGTGGCGTGTGCTCCGGGCGATCACTGGCGGTGGCATTGATGAGTTGCTGGAGTTCGTCGCCAATCGCTGCCGCAGGTCCCTGTTCTCTTTAAGTATATCAAACTGATCTGCTGTTCGGCGAGCCTGCTCGACAGCGTCGTGCATCTCGATTGCCGCGTGGCGAATCCAACACGGCAGCCAATAATTCGCCGCCGACCACAGGGGCTGCGACGTTCATAGCGCCGGGATTTTCGGGAAACTGGCATGCGCTGTTGCTGACGATCAGGTTGCATCTGGTGCGTTGGTGGCCTGTGCCAGAAGTGCATCTGAGATTCCTGCGGCGAGTTCTGTGGTTTGCAGCTTTTGGATTGTGTCATCAGAACGCCTCACAGACCAGGCATCGCCAATGCCTGCGGCGGTGGTCATCTCAACAGCGTACGGCGGATCTGCATCTGTCCGTCCCCACCTGGGAAACTGATCCGGGTTCCTTGCTGACCAATAAAGCGAGGGGCCGCACGGCTGATCGAAATGCAGGGACATCTGGCTGCTTCTGAGGCCCACGAAGGCGAGTTTTTCGAGGGTTGGAAGGCCGGGGATGGCGATCTGAACGGTGAATGCCCAGGAGCGGGGAATCGAACGGCCGTTGCACAAATCCTCATAGTCCTGCAAATCAAGGGGCTCTGCAAAGACCCGCATCCTGCAGGTGCCACCAGGTTTGTTCACTTTATTCAGAACATGATGCTCAATTATCGAGGCGAGCAAACGCACACTCATTTCCCAGATTCCAAGTTGTTTCTGCTGGAGCTGCCGAACGCGTTCGAGGGCTGGATTGAGATCCTGGTGTTTCCTGGCCGAGCGTTCGAGCGCGGTGAGAGCACCTTCGATGCGATCAAAGACCAGCTCCACAAATGAACGGATGTCACCACCTTCGTCTGATTCCCCAAGTGCATCCAGATAACGCTCTCGCTCGACCTTCTTGATAATAATCGGCGGATACCCAGCGCGGATCAGTTCCAGATTTCCGATAGCCCTCGCCGTCCGGCCATTGCCATCAATATATGGATGGACGTGCGTGAGCCACGCATGCAACACTATTGAGCGAATGGGGGCGGGGAGTGTGGCATTTGACACAGACCAGTTCTCCCACTGCTCCATTTGTGACATAATCGCCTGCCATGATTTGGGTGGTATATGTCGCGATCCACGAATTGTGACTCGCTCTCGGCGAAATATGCCTGCGCCCGGTCTGTCTCCCAGTAACAGAGCTTGCACTTCGTGCAGTTGTGTGATCCCGGTCGGTGGCTCTTTCTCGCGAGCAATCTCCGTGATGCGGCTGAGTGCTTTGTCGAGCGTAATAGCGTCCCGCACATAGCCAGGATCGTGGCCGGTGATTGTCACGCCCGTCAGGACTGCGAGTTCTGTCTCTCCGACGGAGAGTGTACTTCCCTCAAGCGCGTTCGACTCGGCTACCTGCTCGAAACGCCTTTCCCCGTAGTACTGTTTCAACGTCTGATCATTCAGGGTGCCATGGCTTCGCAGGACTGATACGCGATCTTCAATAGTTGCCAATCGTTCCTTCACCTGCACGGCAGCTGCAGCGCTCAGAGAATACGGTGTGCATTCGAGGTTGAACATGCTAATATCCCAGGTGTTCACTCTTTAGTACGATTCCCGGACGGGCGTGGTTACCGTCCGGCTCCTCGGCCGCGGGGGCTCGCCGCAAAACACCACACACACGGATCCACGGTGGGCCCGACGCAGCTCGAGACATCCTGCGTTACCAGTATGGTAAGCAATTGCAAGCTGCTGCGATGGTGGTTGTACCAGATGGCTTTCAATTGGGAAACTGTCTGGCAGTGAGTCATGGCGATACCGCGAGTTTGTTCTGCTGCTGAGCTTCTGAGAACTGGGGAGCCGAGGGAGGCGGTGGTTGCTGCTTAGGAACGCGGGCGTCCTGCCCGCACCATCAACGCGAGCACCGGGAGAAATCATGCAGTGGTGCTGCGAGGTGCGTGAAGGGTTGGTGGCGCGGGGTAGCTGCGAACCTTGAGCTCCGACGGGGCGAGCCCGTCGGGGGCTG
>CAZLOQ010000159.1:0-13278 GCA_964561125.1 uncultured Chitinophaga sp.
TGCGTTTGTCTTGTCCGCCTCCGCCAGTGTCCTGATGACGTGACTTGTGCTCCGCAGCAATGCCTCCGCTGCCCCAAGGCTGCGATAGCTGACAAGCTTGTCAGAAAGAAACATGCCGTCCACCGCCAGACGGTGATCGGCTGCCGTCTGCAGCAGGTGCGGAATGGTCTCCTGTAAGCTGTCCAGTTCCCAATCTTCCGGTGCTGACTGCTGCCGGTAGATTTCATCGGCTCGACGGGCAACATAACGCCGTAAAGTCTGCTCCTCGGTCTGCCCCATCCCCTTCCGCAGAAACTCGCCAATCAGTCGATGCAGACGGACCGTTTCCGGCAACGACCGTGCGCCAAAGACACCACTCAGCAGTGATTGCCTTCCCAGCAGGCGAATGAGTTCAAACCATGGGTCTTCGCCATCGGCATGGCGCTGCGCGAGGTGCGGATGTTCCTGCAGAACCAGTTCCCGCAGCCAGGGTACTGCGACGCGATCCGGCGGGAGCAGTGCGGCGAAACGCAGCACGCACAGCGCGGCGGGCTCCAATTCCTCCAGTGTGGGTCTCAGCACCTGCTCCAGACGCTTTTCGTGGTTGTGCCGCTGCAAAACCACCTGAGTATCCTGGGCGTATCCATCAAGGCTGTCGAGACTCAGATTCTGCAGTATGCTCGCATAAGTCAGCGATTCCTTCACAAGCAGCCGCGCGGCCACCAGCTCCACGGCAAGAGCAAAGCCGCCCAGCTGCCGGACAATTTCCGTCGCCGCCTGCTGCTCTTGCGGATTCGCTAATGGTCGGAATTTTTCAAGCAGCGCCAGTGCATCGACCGGCGGCAGTTCTTTGAGCATCAGCGGTTTGATGCCCACCAACTGTTCCATCCGGGTCGTTGCCAGCAGATGCAGGTTCGAGCCAAGGACCGTGACCTTGTTCGTTTCCGTCGGTTGCAGCAGTTCAGGGTGGCTGACGTTGTCCAGCACCAGCAGCACTGCCCCGCGTTCCTGCAGCCGCCTGCGGATGGCCCGCAGCACTGCAGTGAAATTGGCCTGCTCGTTGTTCCGCTCGGCATCACTGATTTCGTTGTGAAAGGGATCAAGTTCCAGCTGGCTGAAGGCAGCGGCGAAAGTCGCGTGCCCTTCGCAGCGAACATAATAGCGTCCGCCGGGATAGACACCTGCGTAGGCATGCGCGTACGTAAACGCCAGCTCGGTCTTGCCGATTCCCCCCAGCCCGTAAATGCCGGCAATCACGCCTGTGTGATTGCCGACAAGCAGGTCTCGCAGCTGAATCAGTTCGTCCACTCGCCCGGTAAACCGCCGGTTATACACGGGAACCGTGGATTCGCTGGCTGCAGCCTGTCGCAGCTGTTCGCCCTTCGCATCGATTTGTCGGGCAAGGTCGGCAAGCTGCCTGCGAAGATCCTGCTGTTGCAGGGCTGTCAGCCCGGCGCGATAGAACGGCTGCACGGCATGCAGCTGCCGACGACGGAATTCCCGAATGACTCCTTCGGTTTCCTGAATAAACGGATCATGCGGCGGTGGCAGCTGACAGAGTTCGGCAATCTGTCGGGCGGTTTCCTGTTCCGAGGGCTCTGGTTTTCCGAACATCGCCGGAATGTCGACGATGTAAATCGGTGCGGCGCCGTCGCTGAGGATATGCAGCCCGATTTCACGCTCGATCCACGCCCGCCATTCGCGCCGACAGACTTCGCTGGCACAGTAATTGGGCGACAGAAAGGCCAGAAACAACTGTGAGCGGGCGATTCCCTTGTTGAAGATTTCCTGCTGCCAGTGGGAAAACAGAGGAATCCGTTCCCTGTCCCAGAACACCCGCAGTTCCCGGTCCCCGGTGAAGCTGAGGTATTCCTGTTCCAGCGCATCCACAAACGCCCGGATCCAGCCGCCTGTATTGTCCATGCTGGCGTAGGAGACGAAGATGTCGTATTCAGACAGGTCGCGAGTCATCTGCTGTACTCCCGGCGCGACAGGTTTGGTCACAGTCGGGAATATCGCAGGAGGGAGGGAAATTGGGAAGGGTGCAGGGAAAGGACTGCAGGAAAGTTTGCGGATAGTTTCGGGCTGCCTGTGGGGCACGGGAAAAAAGGGGAATTGCAGCGCGGCTGACGGGCACATGGCGACGGTGCTTCAGACGCTGTGCTTCAGACGCTGTGCTTCAGACGATCTCGTAGCCGGCTTCAAAAATCAGTCCGGCGAATTCAACGGGATTAACCCGGTCGTATTCGCGAATGGGCTCGGGGAGTTTATCCCACGGCAGAATGCAGGGGTTTGTGCGTCGACTGTCGCTTTTCATTCCGGGCTTGTAGACAAAGCTTTGCAGGAGTGTGTGCCAGTTCCAGCGAGTGTGTTCGATGACTGCAAGGCGTTCGCGTTCAGGCTCGATCTTCGCTGCCATTCTTTTGATCACATCTTCTGCGGGCACCGTGGATGCCGGATCCCGCGGGATCAGTGTCAAGCCGATTCTGCCAAGCTTGCGCGGGATGGTGCGAACAGAATCCCGGTTAGACTCTTTTTTGGCTGCCGGCAGCTCCTGAAAGGGTTTGGCATTGCTGTTAAATTTTGGCAGGAAGCCCGCGTTGCGGCGTTTCCCGGCTTCGGAATCAACGGTGGCCTGGTACGAACCGTGCACGATTTCCGCCAGTCTGTCAATCATCGCCGCGTCGTCCCAGTCAGCGGCTTCGTTCGGTTTGATAATTTCCAGTCCGGCGTCGTGAAGAATCAGGGGAATCTGTTCAACGCGGCTGACGATAAGCTTTTGAATCGCGAGCGGCAGCTGGTCATAATCACAGAGGTACGGAGTTGACACCCCCGGCTTTTCCTCGGCGGCGCAAACCACTCCCACGGCGCGCTGCCCTTCGCACCACCAGTGGTGCGCCGATTTTGCCAGCAGGACAATCCTGTCATCTTCAATCAATGGCGTCTGAGGCCGATCACCGGTACCGCCCCAGTCGCAGGCTCGGCCCGCCGGAATCGGTCGCACTTCGTAACCGATATCGCTCAGCCAGCCTTTGAACTGCGTAATCTCTGCGGACTCAGCGGACAGCGGCTGCATCAGTGGCATAAAGTCATCGGGTTTCACATGGATGAGCATCTGGTTACGAGGCGGCAGAGCGTATTGATCAAATCGCGTTTGCCCTTCCAGCTGGCTCATATCGAGCAGCGATTCCAGAGATCGTGTGCCATGTTTGTATTCGGGTACCAGAAGCAGTGCGCGCAGCACCCCGTTGTCAATCTGCAGTTCTTTCTTTGAATTGAACAGTCCTCGCGCGTCCTTGTTGCGTTCCAGCAGTGACCGCAGGACAATGGCCCGGCGAAGGACACAGGCGGGATCGTTTCCGCCATGGGGGTTCGGTCCCATAATGTCGATATATCCATGCAGGCGGCTGACGAAGTCCCGCCCCTTGATCGCTGGGTCAGAATTCATGGCCTGTTCTTCAAACGCGACGAACGTGGCGGATGTTCCTCCAGCAAACACCAGAATGCATTTTCCAAGCGGGTGCATCTCTTCGCCGTCACGGAATTTCCCATCCTGCATCAGCGCCAGAAACGATCGGAGCCAGCCCAGCGGCCGGCCGTCGGGACCTGCGGAATCGAATTCGTCGAAAAACACAAACGGCGTCTTCCCCTCCAGAACCCGGTCGCGAATTCGATGGCAGGCAGCGACCAGATCTTTTTCTGACGAAAACTGCGAGACGTTGAAGGTCAGTTTGGCGACACTGTCGCCGCCGATCGAGCTGATGACTTCTTCGACGCCGAACGACTTCCCCGCGCCGGGGGGACCGAATACGCCAATACAGAGAGGACGTTTGCGGGACTTTGCGTTGAGAAATTCCTGGACCAGCGCCCGAACCGAATTGAAACTTTCAATTTCCAGACGATCCACTGTCTTCAGTTTTCCGAAAACACCGGCAGGGGATCTGAGCAGCCCGGGAGCACTGCCGGCCCTGACATATTCCATGGCAATCAGCACGCTGATTGCAGTCCATTCCTGATTGATGATTCTCCAGCCAGCAGGATCAGGGTCCACCGACGAACTCACCGGCGGGATCGTGGTCCACGAAAAGACGTCTTCCGCGAGCGGCATGCCTGGTTTGGGGGAGACGCCGGGTTTGGGGAAGACCGTCTGCACAGGATAGTCAGAGCACGGCAGTTGACGGCTGCCGAAGGCCGTCTCCAACCAGAGGCGTGCACGAGCCAGACCTTCGGGTACGGCGCCGTCCACAGTGTCGAACAGATCCGGTCGCCCGCTGCCACTGAGTTTCCTGGCTTCTTTATCCGCAATGACAATGCGGCCGACCAGCGTGGCCACGAACGTCGATGTCATCCCGAACATCCTGCCCGCATTTTCCGATTCAAATCCGCCCTCAGTGCGCTGCGAGTCAAAATGCAGAGTTGCCGTAAATTGCGGCGTGGGCTGAGTGGTCCGGCGGCAGACAATGGCGCCGTCCCACCCGAACAGGACCACAATGCACGGACAAATTTGCAGTGGCTTCAGGGCGGGGGCGTACTGCAGCTGGAACAGCAATTCCTTCGCCGTCCGCTCCCATGACAGACCCTTGCTGATCTGCACTCCCTCAGTTTCACGCAGGTCATCGGCGGAAACAATGAGCACATACTGCGGCGATTCGAGCATTTTCAGTCTGGATTCAAGACAGGCCCAGAGTGCATCAGGCTGACGCCCCTTGTGCAGGGGATGCCGCATTTTGTGAATGATGGGCACATCGCCCTGCCAGGCCGGCAGTGATTCGGGCCACGCAGATTCATCGTTGCGAAATGAATTGCCGTGGTCGTCCAGGACAATCAGGTCGGCCTCCGTCAGCGAAGGCTGCGGCTTTTCTGATGGAGGCGAACTTGTCCGCAGCGGTCCCTGAAAGCCAAGCGCTCGCCCCACTCGCCACTGCCATTTGTCTTTGCCCGCTGACACCTGTTCCAGTTGAGCGCTCGACTGAATCACGTCATCGGGTGACACCAGCCGCAGATCCCCCCTGGGAGCCGGCGTCATGGAAATGACCGGGGCCGGCGAATTCACTTCCGTCCACAGCTGCAGAGAGGCGCGAATCAGCTGCTCCAGAAGCAACACCCCGCCCGGGAGGTGAAATTCCCGGATGGACGGTATCAATTGCCAGTTTTCGCCGGTGTCGCCAGCCGGCTGAGAATACAGGAAACGATCAATCGTTCGATCCCCGGCAATGACGATTCGCTGCATCGAAGGGCCTCTTTCATCGATCTGCATGAGAGTGAACACGGATTTCAGATACTTCTTATTCGTTGCCTTACCACGTGGCAACCAATTGCGGCACCCGTTCTGGAATTCGGATCAGTGATTCCTGGTCGAAACAGTCTTTGCAATTCCCTCACAATAGTTGTAGATGTGGAGCAGCCCAGCATCCAGTTTGCAGCCCTGCTGGATGAGCGTGTGGAGTATCGAATGACAGAGGACCATCGACTGACCGGCCAGTTCAGCATCCCCGGCTTTACGCGCCTTCTGAGACATTCGAAACGCTGAAACAACAGCGGTTCGTCCGACAAACAGAGATGCCGGATTCGCCTCGTGCAGTGCACGTGCAATTTGCACAGCCTGAGCCTGCAGTTCCAGTGCCCGGGAGATTGCAGCCGAAGCGTCAGTAGAGGCCATGGCGTCAGAAAGTCGCTCCAGCGACACGAGGAGATCCCGAGCGGCCTCCGCGGAGTTGGGGTTCGCTGTGAACAGTTGCTGATCGATCCTGATCGACTCCTCGAACTGCTTCAGCGCGAGTTCTGCGTCGCCAGCCTGACCGCGAGCCCGATAAAAGTCCCCCAGCCTGTTGAGGAATACACTGAGATCCCGAGCGGCCTGCGCGGAGTTGGGGTTCGCTGCGAACAGTTGCTGAGCGATCCTGAGCGCCTCCTCGAACTGCTCCAGCGCAAGTTCTGCGTCGCCAGCCTGACCACGAGCCCGATAAAAGTCCCCCAGCCTGTTGAGGGATACACTGAGATCCCGGGCGGCGTGCGCGGAGTTGGGGTCCGCTGAGAACAGTTGCCGTCTGATCGCAAGCGCCTCTTCGAACTGCTTCAGCGCCAGTTCTGCGTCGCCAGCCTGACCGCGAGCCCGATAAAAGTCCCCCAGCCTGTTGAGGAATACACTGAGATCCCGAGCGGCCTGCGCGGAGTTGGGGTTCGCTGCGAACAGTTGCTGAGCGATCCTGAGCGCCTCCTCGAACTGCTCCAGCGCAAGTTCTGCGTCGCCAGCCTGACCACGAGCCCGATAAAAGTCGCCCAGCACGTTGAGCGAGACCGAGAAGACTCGCGATATCTGTTGGTCCGCCTCGTCCAATTCATACTGCTGACGCAGATTCCCGGAACACTGGCGAACCAACTGTTCGGCCCGGGAAAGAGAACCGAGCGTCATTTCCGCCTGACCGATGACACCGCAGTTTTCGGCAAGCTCCCGGGACAGGGGACGTTGTCTTGCCAGATGCAGTGCGTTGTCGCCAAAGGCACGCAGTTTCCAGTGATCCTGTGCTGAGTGCTGCCAGGATTCCTGAAATGCAGTACACTGTCGGTCCGTCAGGGGAATCAGTGATTGCCAGCAGGCTTCGGCAGCGTCTGCTGCAAGCCCATCGCTGATGTGCGCTGCAATCAAGCGGTGAATCCGCGCCACACCGGGGACGGTCGAGTGGGTTCCCGAGGGGCCCTGACCGATGACCGGGCCTTCATCGCCCGGAGTCAGTAATCGCAGGCCCTTCAATTGCCGCCAGACTTCCAGCCACGGATGCGTTTTTGATCGGTCAACAGGTGAGATCGCTGTTGCGTGAATCGCCTGGGTCTCCAGCAGTTCGGGATACCGCTGGCCGGCAATTTCCCTGAGCCAGTCCAGCATCACCGAATCAGGTTCCAGGAATGAGGCATGCTCCAGCACGAACCGAGCTCGCTCATCGAGGCGCGACAGCGTCCAGTTGGCGACGATCGAAAACTGCTTTTCACGGTGTCGGATCTGAGCTGCCACTTCGTCTGCTTCCGCAAGTTTCTCAACAGTCGGCAGCCCCTGCTGCAACAGCCCGCTGCAGTAATCGCCCGGCCGCACGTCCGGATGCTGCCCGAGGTAAGCCGCCGCCAGCTCCACGGACAGGGTGAACCCGCCAAGGGTTTCACACAACTGCCGCGCTCCGGCTTCGTCTTCCATTCCGGCAAACTGCTGATCCGGCTGAAAGTCACGAATGAGCGCCACGGCATCGTCAATCGGCAGCGAATCCACCGGAATGGGCCGCAGGTCTCTGCCAATTCCAAACCGCTCCGGGTCGAGTCGTGTTGTCACAATCAACTCAAACCATTCCGACTGCGGGAGCAGCTTCAGCTGATCAGCTGCCAGCAGTTGCGGCTGATCCACGTTGTCCAGAATGATCAGCGTGCGGGGTATGATCTGCGGCAGATTCTCCGGACGGCTCATGCGATCTCGGGCCGTACTCAGTTTGTGACCGAGTGTGGCTGCATTCTGCTCCATCAACTGTTCCAGTCGCAGCAGCACGAACTGAACAGTCAGCACCGGTTCGGCCTGAATATCAGCCGGGACTTCGAACCGCAGCTCCACCTGGGTTGCCAGTCGCATCATGGCATCTGCCATGGACACGACTCCTTCGCAGGGAATGACCCAGCGTCCACCCGCTGCGTAGAAATCGGCGTAGGCATGTGCATACTGAATTGCCAGGGCCGTTTTGCCCTGCCCGCCAAGACCATGAACGGCGGTGACGAGTCCGATGCGGTCGGCAATCAGGGACTGATGCAGATTCCGCAGTTCTTTATGTCGGCCCACAAAGTGCGGGTAACTGCGTCCCAGGCTGTGTCTGCCGGGAGCGAGCTCGGCGAGCAGACAACGGTCCAGCCGGGTGGAGATGTGCACGTCCATCAGTTTCAGCCGGTCGGCGAGCGTCAGAATCTGATCGTGGTCCAGCGCCGGATTCCTGCGCAGCTCGGCCAGCCGCTCCGCAGCATCCAGCTCGGCAAGGATCTGCGGGCCTTTGCTGAACCACGGTCGCAGGTCGAACGCTGCGCGGGGATGCAGTCCTCCGGCGGCCGCGTAGAATTCCTGCGGATCCAGCCAGGCGTTGCGGCGGGCGAGCTCTTCAGCGATCATGTCCAGCCAGCGGGCGATCTGATGGTCAGCCCGAAGCTCCTCTTCGATCGACTGCACCAGACTCCCATCGACATCCGGAATGCCCGGAACAATCTCGAAGAAAATCGTCCGGATTCCGTCTTCTCCCCGGGCCAGCGAGTGTTCCCGCCGCAGATATTCCTCCCATTCCCAGCGGCAGTTTACCGAACGCATGTAGTTCGGTGACAGAAAGGCAATGAAGAGACGCGACGTCCGCAGCCCCTGACCAATGCGGGCCTGCCAGTTGCTGCCATGTTCGATCTCCTCCGTATCGAAAAAGATGCTCAGCTCTCTCCCGGCATACTCCCTGTGCTGAGCCTGCAGTCGGCGATAAAAAGCCGTCACCCAGCCCTCGCCGCCCGCAGAATTCGGGATGTTGTCCCGGCGGGAGTAAGACAGGAACAGGTGATGGGTCGGATGGGACATGATGCTTTTCCTGTTCAGGCGTTTTGGTGGCTTTCGCCGATCAGCCCGGCAAAGGCCGTTCAGCAGTCTGTTTTTGAGGACCACCACCAGGCTGCTCCGGCGATGTCGAATCAACGCTTCCACATCGCCTGAGGATAAATCCGTCAAGCCGCTGGCATTCCTCGTAAATCACGTCGATCTGGTCAAAGTCCTTCACCATCTCCGATTGCTCGAACACAGTGATGTTGTGGTTGAACTTCCGTTTCTTATACGCCCGGATCTCGTCATCCGATTGGCCTCGGGGGATATATCGCCAGCCGGACAGCAGACGTTCGGTGACCCAGCGGTAGTGTTCCATTTCGGCCAGAGTACGGCGGGTCCTGGGCTGGAATGATCTGGTGAATCGTCCGCCCTTATCCTCCAGGGTCGCTCGCCGCACCAGCTGCACCCCGACATGCTGCAGCTTAATCAGCATGTGGTCCGCAGCAACCCGATTGGATTCCCGATGATCATCGGGGATGTCAGACCATGCATTCGTCACATATTTCCGGCCCTCAAGCGACGCCCTTTCAGCCATCCGATCTTCATAGGCCTGCTGAATCTTCCGGCCGACTCGTTCGCGGATCGGATCTGTGATTTCCAGATAGCTGGCCACGGAATGACATTCACCAAAAGCCACGATGTTCCCGCCGGGCGATCGGGAGAAGGTTTCCGCCAGTGCTGGTTGTCGCGGGAGCCAGACGAACAGAGGCACGTCCGCGATGCCCTCGCAGGCCAGTTGCTCCCGCAGCTCAACCGCCATTTCAAAGTTGTCCTGATCCTGCTGGCTGCAGATCAGGACGACCGGCCTGACTCCATCACCCCTGAATCGCTTCGCCAGCCTCACAGCAAAACGCTCGTCACTTCGTCCCCCGGGCAGTTCGACAAACTCCGCATTGCAGGCGTACTGAATCGCCTGAGGTGAATTGATTCTGATTTCCGCCGGGAGCGGATGTTCGTTCCAGCCCCAGGCATCGGCTGCGGACGAGAAGGAATCAACACCTGTCCTGCCCGCTTCGCCAGCTGTCCAGCTGGTAAATCGCGGATAACGCGACAAAAAACAACGGGCTTTGGCATCGATTTCGCAGTCCGCGATCGTGAGGCGGCAGCGTTTGTGATTGGGGAAGTGTGCCAGCTGCACAAGCTGAACCGCCAGCGCCTGCCCCATCGCGCCAAATCCCAGAATCACATAATGGGCGACTTCCTGATCCTGCTTCGGTGAAAAGGGCCACAACTGGTGCGTCACCAGCCCCGTCGCCGCCATTCGGGGGACATTGAATACCTGAACCGCCAGACCAGGTGAATCGTGCAGCACTGTGCAGTACGGCCGGAGTGTGGACGCGAAATTGGTGTCCACGACGTGCACATACACACGCAGCGGCTTTTCAAGCCGGTCGATTCCGGAATTCCTGAGCAGGAGTCCGATTTCCGCCACAGCTTCCAGATTCACGCCATCGTCACCATTCACCACAAAGACTTCTGCCGCAGTCGATACCCGCGCCTCGTCCAGAGTGCTGCCCCGCGTGGAATCTCCGATCAACACCGTCGCCCCCATGCTGCGAGCATAGTCCAGCCATGGATTTGCTGAATTGTATTCAACGATCACCGCATTCGCCGCACGGCCCTGCCCGACCAGATCATCGAGCAGCTGCAAACCGATCCGCCCGAGTCCGCAGATCACGACATGATCCCGCCGCGTCAGTACGCTCGGCAGCCTGCGGACATCGTCAAGCACGGAAAGAATCACTGTGGATGACACCACCAGAAACAGCAGACTCGCTGAAAGTCGGGCAATCATCAGCAGCCAGTTGCCGGGATGCTCCGCATCATCCTCGGCACCCGAATTCAGCAGGAACAACTGCACCGTTTTATACAGGGGAATTGACCAGTCCTGTCCGCCGGCAGGCTGCTGGCTGCCAACCGGCGATGACTCCGTCTGCATCGAAGTCAACGTGGCGTACTGCCACGCAAATCCCCCGAATCCGCTGAGGCACGTTACAAGGGCCAGCGAACACACAACCGTCGCCAGCCAGCGCCGGGCGAATCGCCGCCAGAAGGGAGTGATTTGGATGCGACGCTGCTGCTGCATGATTTCGAAACCTTCAACAAAAAATCACGTTCGTGTTGATCCACCGCACACATCACGGCACGCAGCTGTCCAGACACTGCAACAGCCATTCAGGCATCTGAGCACCATAGTCTTCCGCCAGCTGCCTGCGATACTCTCGATACCTCAGTGTCCGGCCTCCGGGTGCACCGGATAACCGCTCCAGATACATCGCCTCAAGTTGTTTGATCGTCTGATCCGTCGGGTGTCGACTGATGCTGCGGCGAACTTTCTCCAGTTGTCTTTTCAGCATTCCCGGGGCCAGCTTCTGGTTCAGCTTCAGGTACATTGGATGAGCCTCGCGATGAAGTTCGCTTTCAAACGGATCTGAGGCATTCGTCGGGGGAATCGACGATTCGAAATCAGTCGCGATCTCGGTCGGAGAGAACGGCTGACCTTCACTCTTCGGTTGCCCGCATCTCTTCCAGATCTGATCCAGTACGCGGACAAATTGAACATTTCGTGGCGAGTTCTCAATTGAAGGCATAAACGACAGGTTGATACCTGACAGAAGGCTGGGCGGAGTGGCGTCCTGAATAATCACTGGAAACAGATTGCCATGATCACGAGCAAGCAAGCCTTCCCGCACAACCCAGGGGTGGTGACCGGCCTCAGGCGTCCACAGAAAGAGAACAACCTTTGAAGATCTTATCTCCGTCGAGATCCTCGATCGAAACCTTTCGCCAGTCGGAATCAGCAGGTCGATATAAGTGCTTACACCAAGAGCCCGCAGCCTCGTACGAAACATCTCAGCTAATGCCAGGTCCTTGCGCCGATATGAGATAAACACGTCGCAAGCCACTGGTGAAAGCTGATTATCAATGGCATTCCGCTGAAATGCATCGGCCCTGCTCAGTTGCTCGAGCTGATCAGCGCCAAACTCCAGAAGCCCTTCTCCGGTTGGAACATTTATCGCAAGTTCGTTGAAGAATTGGGATAGTCGTGTTTCACTGTACGCATGTGCGGACAGCCCGATGCAGACGAACGTATCCTCAGACCACAGGAAAAGACACGGCAGTCCATGCTGCTGAACTGCATCCACACTGAGGCCTGGTATGCCCTTCAACCGCTCCAGTATTCCGCGGTCAAACGAACCAACATCGAGGTCCTGATGGACGAGGAAGTCGTACAAATCCAGCCTGTTGCCGAGAGTCTGGCTCAGTGAATGCCAGTGAGTTCTCAGATATTCTCGCAGAATGACGTGATCCGACGTGTAGAACAACAATCCATGACATCGAGTGGACTTAAATCGCTCCAGAACGTCCTGCTCCGCTGCAGTACGCACAATCTTCCTTCCATCGAAGCTGGTTGTGTGTGCTTGTTTGCAGTGCTCAAGGAACGGCCTGAACAGTTCCTCCCATCTGCTGCTGTTATCCGTGCCGATACGGAAGCTATGCTCGCTGAATTGTCGTGCATACTGCCACCTTTCTTCATATGACAGGTCACGAAGATGAGCCAGGTGCGGCAATCGCAGCGAGAGAAAATGCAGGAAGCCGAGTAATTCGGCACCATCGAGCGGGATCATGCTGGAACTCCGGCTTCAGAATACACGCGGCTGAGCAAGGGGTTTCATGATCGTGCATTTGAGGAGCCGACGATGCTGTATCCCAGCATCATCACCGCCTTCAGAGTTTCTCCTGCGGTCTTTCGATCATATTCCTTCTCAGATTCCGGGAGGTCTGCGTAAGGCACAAGGCAGGGGTGCTTTTTGGTCGCGTCGTCCCGCCGGGGGCCATAAGTCCAGCCGTCGCGGAGGCGTTGGGCAGCCCAGACCTCGTGAGTGTTCTCGGCAAGCTTCTCGAGCAGACTGAGAAGTGTCTGCGGCAGAACAACAGCGCTGGTGTCGAGCGGTTCGGGGGTGTAATTGGTCATCAAGGCCTCTGTTTCAGTTGAGTTCTGAGTAAGAAGAACACTTCTCTCTGACGATTTCCACGATCTGCAGGTCCCCCGGCGAAATATGCCAGCCCCGAGCGGCCATGGCATCAAACACCCCCAGACACTGCCGCCACCAGACACTGGCTTCCGCAGTGTCATCTGCCTGCTCGGCGACCTCCGCCAGGTTCGAAAAGGAAACCGCGAGATCTCGCTGCAGCTCTGCGTTTGTCTTGTCCGCCTCCGCCAGCTCTCGTGCAATCGCAAGGCCCTGTTCAAACCAGTGTCTGGCACTTGTGTGGTCACCCGCTGCAACGCTCACAGAACCTAATCGTTCGTATCGGACAGACAAGCCTCGCTGCAGATTTGCGTTCGTCTGGTCCGCCTCCGCCAGTTTTCGTGCGATCGCGAGGCTCTGTTCGAACCAGCGCCTCGCATTCGCAAGATCACCTGCCGCGACACTCAAGTCACCCAATTGATTGTAGTTGATGGACAGGTCGTGCTGCAGATGTGCGTTTGTCTCGTCCGCTTCGACCAGTTTTCGTGCGATCGCGAGGCCCTGTTCGAACCAGCTTTTGGCACCCACAAGATCACCCGCCGTGGCAGTCACATCACCCAGCTTCATGAAACTGATAAACAGGTCGCGCTGGAACTGAGCGTTCGTCTCGTCCGCCTCCGCAAGTTTAAAACCAAAAAAAAAAACCAAACCCAAAAAAACCCCCAC
>CAZLOQ010000159.1:13288-13757 GCA_964561125.1 uncultured Chitinophaga sp.
CTCCGCAAGTTTGCGTCGAATCGCAAGGCCCTCATCGAACCAGTGTCGGACGCCTGCAAAGTCACCGGCCGCGGCACTTACGTCACCAAGCCGTTCGTAGCTGACGGACAGGTCGCGCTGCAGCTCAGCGTTTGTCTCGTCCGCCTCTACAAGCATTCTCGCGATTTCGTGACCACGATCGAACCAGTGGCGGGCACCCGCAAGGTCACCGGCCGCGATGCTCACCTCAGCCAGTTGGTTGTAGCTGATTGACAGGTCTCGCTGCAGCTGTGCGTTTGCCTGGTCCGCATCCACGAGTATTCTACGGATCGCAAGGCACTGTTCGAACCAGTATCTGGCGCCGGCAAGATCACCCGCCGTGACACTCAAATCACCCAGTTTGCTGAAACTGATCGACAGGTCTCGCTGCAGCTCTGCGTTTGTCTTGTCCGCCTCCGCCAGTGTCCTGATGACGTGACTTGTGCTCCGC
>CAZLOQ010000160.1:0-13715 GCA_964561125.1 uncultured Chitinophaga sp.
CAAAATGTGCCGTGAAGACGGAGCTGCTGGCCCAACATGGCGCTGTCCAGCTAAGTGATTGACTCCTGGGGCTCTGGCAACTCCTCGTTGAGTCGCTCGGCCGGCCGAATTTGCAGAAGGTTTCTGAAAAGGAACAGCGTGGGGCTGTCAGCCCGAGGGCTCTGCTGCAGCATTCGCGGAGACTTGTCATCCCGGTTCCGCCCCTTCGACAGACGCTCACATCGGCCATGCAGGTGAGTCTCCTGCGTTCGAGGCTTTGCGGTTCCTCTGAGCCTGCTGTAGACTTCTGAACATTCCGTCAGTGACCTGCTTTTCGATCAGTCCCTTCCGAGTTCCGAACATGCTGCTCAGATTTTTTACCTCGTGTCTGTGCCTTGCCTTCTGCGTGACCACTGCATCCGCTGCTGCCTTCGCTGCGGACGGTCCTCAGGACAACATCCCCGAAAACGTGCGGCGAATTCCGGCTGAAGGAATTGCGGTGCCTGACGATCGGGCAACGGCCATGCGCACGTCGCTCACCAGTCTCCGGCAGAAGCTGGAACAAATCCGCGGTCTGCAGCGATCTGATCTGACCGCTCTGCTCCCCGATGTGATGATCTTCGAACGGGCTGTCCGTTGTGCGCTGGACTACAACGAATTCTTCGATGCAAAGGAATTTGATCGGGCAGATGAGCTGCTGGCAGAAGGCCATAAACGCGCCACAGAACTGCTGGAAGGGCAACCCACCTGGCCCGCTCGTCGGGGACTTGTGGTTCGCGGATATATCAGCCGCATTGACCAGACCGTTCAGCCTTACGGGCTGGTCATTCCTCCGACCTACGACATGGATCACAGCGTTCCCACTCGCTGTGACATCTGGTTTCACGGTCGGGGAGAAAAGCTGAGTGAAGTGAATTTTCTCTGGGAGCGTCTGCACAACGCCGGCGAGTTTACACCGGAGCACACGATCATGCTGCATCCGTACGGCCGTTATTGCAACGCCTTCAAATTTGCCGGCGAAGTGGACGTGCTTGAAGCGCTGCAGGATGTGCAGACGCGGTATCGGATTGATGAGGATCGCATCAGTGTTCGCGGGTTTTCGATGGGTGGAGCGGCCTGCTGGCAGTTTGCCACCCACTATTCCGATCGCTGGTTCGCCGCCAACCCGGGGGCCGGTTTTTCAGAAACACCGCAGTTTCTCAAAGTCTTCCAGAAGGAAGAACTCTCGCCGCTGCCCTGGGAACGCACACTCTGGAATCTCTACGACTGCGACAAGTGGGCGCTCAATCTGACCCACTGCCCGACCATTGCTTACAGCGGCGAGAACGACTCACAAAAACAGGCTGCCGACGTGATGGAGCAGGCCCTTGCAAATCATGGGATCCGGCTGCGTCACATCATCGGCCGCGGGATGGGGCACCGCTACGACGCCGGCTCGAAAAAGATCGTTGAGGACAGCCTGAAGTCGCTGGCTAAGGCCGGCCGCGATCATTCGCCGCCACTGATTCACCTGACCACGTACACTCTGCGTTATAACACCATGCGGGCCGCCCGGATTGACTCACTCATCGAACACTGGAAACCCGCGACGCTCACGGTCTGGTGCCGGGAAACCGAAAAGCCGGGCCACCCCGCGCATCTGGTGGTCGACACAACCAACGTCGCAGCTTTTTCCGTCGATTTCTCTGCCGAGGAGCTGCCGCTGTCCCCGGAAACGCTCAGCCGGCTGCACCGCCCGCCCTACCGCGGACTGCTCGTTGAAGTTGTCTCCAGCGAAGATCAGCAGAACACTCCCGGAGCACGTCTGCAAATGGGATTCCTGCACGCCACCGGACCGCTCTCCGATGGCACCATGCACATCACGGGTCATCGGACACCTGAAGGCAGGTGGGCAGAAGGTCCGCTGCCCGAGGGACTCCGCAAACGCCATGGTTTGCAGGGGCCGATTGACGATGCCTTTATGGACTCGTTTGTATTCGTTCGCCCCACCGGCACCGCCCGGCACGAACTCACAGCCAAATGGGCCGATGCCGAACTGAACCGCGCCATCGAACACTGGCGCAGACACTTCCGGGGTGATGCCCGCGTGGTCAACGATACCGATGTCACCGAAGAACTCATCCGCAACGCCAATCTGGTGCTCTGGGGCGACCCCGGCTCCAATCAGATTCTGGGGCGGATCGCTGATCAGTTGCCGATTGCGTGGAACGCGGATGCCATCACGGTGGGCAACCAGTCCTTCGATCCCGCCCATCATGCTCCGATCCTGATTGCCCCCAATCCACTCAACCCTGAGCGTTATGTCGTGCTCAACAGCAGCTTCACCTTTCGTGAATTCGCTTATCTCAACAACGCTCGTCAGGTACCGATGCTGCCTGACTGGGCAATTATCGATCTCCGCACGCCGCCGAATGCTGTCAGACCAGGCGGAATTGCTGCCGCGGATTTCTTTGATGAAATGTGGAAAGTCAAAGGGCAGTGACTGCTGCCGGGATTGATGATCCGGACCACGTATTTCACTTTGCCAAAGGACCTCCTGTTATGCCACGCTGCTGCAGGTCATTCACCGCAACTGCCCTGGTTGCTCTGACCCTTTCACTCGCCGCACAGACACCCGCTGATGCTCAGGACAACCCTCAGCAGCCTCTGCCGCCGACGGTCGTCGCGCTGCTGGATGGTTTCGTCAAAGAACTCGTACAGATTGAACCAGGCAGAGATAAATTTCCCGGTGGCAGCGTGACACTGGGTGTTGCCAGCCCGAAGGACGAGCTGGCGACCGTGCAGGTGGAATTCGTCCGGCCCTTCCGCATTTCCCGTTACGAGATGACACAGGAACTGTATGAGGCGGTGACGGGAGCCAACCCCAGTCGCTGGAAGGGAGCGCGCAATTCGGTGGAAATGATGACGTTTGCTGAAGCCGAAAGCTTCTGCAGACGGCTCACCCGAATGCTTCAGCAGCAAAAACTGATTGCCGATACCGAATCCGTGAGACTCCCGACGGAAGCCGAATGGGAATACTGCTGCCGTGCCGGTACGGCGACTCGATACTGTTTCGGCGACTCCGCCACCGCTCCCGGAGATCAGGGACCGAAGGCCTCCCTGCTGGACCCCTGGGCATGGCACACGGGAAATGCAGCCGGCAACGACCCGCCAGTGGGCGCGCTCAGGCCGAATGCCTGGGGGCTCTATGATGTGCATGGATATCTCTGGGAATTCGTAACGCCTGATCCCCGTCTGCCGGCTGTTGACAAGGGCTCGGTGATCCTTCGCAGCGGTTCATGGAAAGACCACCATTCCAGACTCACCAGCAGTGCCCGCAAACTGATCCCGGCAGCCACTGCGGATGATGCGGTCGGATTTCGCTGCGTAGTCGCCCAATAGGGCGGGACTGGCAGAGACACCGCAGCTTACTGCCATGGCGGACTACCGCCACAGCCGAAAGATCCGCACCCAGCCACAGAAGCCGGTGACGCCGGAGAACACCAGTGACAGCCCCATAGCGACTGTCAGCCAGAATCCGGCGATCGAAAGTGCAGGTACCAGCATCAGCAGGCTGGCTGTAAGCACCAGCAGGCCATTTGCAAATCGCGCCAGGCGTTCAGTTGTGTTCATGGTTTCTGCATGCAGTGGGGCAGTGTGTCTGGTGTCAGGATTTCCGGTTACGGTGATCACGTTCACAATCCGCACGGATTTCTGTTGACTTTATCGCCCTGGGTTCTTCAGGAAATACATCCTGCCATCCTCTGCGCCGCCCACAAAATCCACAATCCCGTTACCATCAAAGTCCACCACAGTCGGGCTTACATCGTGCCCTTCGATATTCTGCTTTGCCAGCGAACCGGCGGGCTCCATCACCCACTGTCCGTCGCGGAAGTCCACCTGTCGCAGGAGGTCTGCGCTGGTGGAATTCAGCAGGAGATCAAGGCGTCCGTCGCCGTCCCAGTCGGCTGCACACAGCTTGCGGCGACCGCTGCGTCCGGCCGTGCCTGAAGTCAGTCGAATCGGCTGTCCGTTCCGATCCACAAAGGCCCGCCTCGGGGCCTGAAGCTGCAGTGCCCCATTCACTCGCGTGCGTTCAAAAAACGCCAGATAGCCCTCGTGATCCAGCATGACAAGATCAATGAGCTGATCGCCGTTGAAGTCCACGGCCAGCGGCGTGGTCCGCCACTGTGTGAGCAGATCGGGGCCCTGAGGTTTAAGCCAGCCCCAGGCAAGTTCGGGTTGTGGACCAGTCCATTCCACGGCAACCGGTACCGGTTCAGAAAGCCGTGGTTCCTGGCGGCTGCCGATGTTCTTGAGCCAGTGAACGCGGCCATGAATGGAGTTGAAGAGAATGTCCGGCAGTCCGTCGTGGTCCCAGTCAGCGAGACTGAGTGTTGTGTAGCCCCATTTGGCTTCAGCCGGCCCCTGAATGCTCCCGTTGGGGCCGGCCTGAATTCGCAGCACTCCGGAATCTGTCCGCAGCTTTTCCGGGGCCGCCCACACAGGCTCAGCATGACCCGGTCCGCTTAAATTGCGGAATACTTCGATGTAGCCGGCCGTGTTCCCGGAGACGAGGTCCGTATCGCCGTCCCCGTCCCAGTCGAAGCCGACGGGGGTCGCGAGCGCGCCGCATTTCAGTGTATCAGCCTGCTGCTGAAAATAGACAGGGGGATGAAATACGGGCGGACCGCGATGGCCGGCCGGCGTGACGTTCTCAAGCAACGCAACCCGGCCGTCTTCATCACCGGTCACCAGATCGTCATCTCCGTCCAGATCCCAGTCGAAAGCCACCGGGACAATCATCTGCAGTTCCATGGTCAGTGGCCGGCCATCAGATGCCTGCAGTCGCTCACCCGCGGCGTAGACAGGATTGCTGCGGTTGCCGATGTTCCGGAACCATGTGAGTCCATCGAGGAATTCGCCGCAGACAAGATCCAGGTCTCCATCCGCATCAAAGTCGGCAAAGTTCGGCGACGGACAGCCGAAAACTTCCAGCACCTGCCCGGCAGCCTGCAGCTTTTGCGGCGGGGCATAGTCCGGTGCCGATTCGGTACCACGATTCAGGAACACATAGACCCAGCCATGCAGCGGACCATTGGTCCAGCGCCCTGCTGCATCCCACGCATCATCCCAGCCATAGTCGCTCCAGTCTTCGATACCCACAATCAGATCGGTCCGCTGGTCTCCGTCGAAGTCGGCCAGTCGCCACTGGTTATGACGGATTTTGGGGCCTTTGGGCTGATTGCCGACGGGTTTATGAAACGCAGGGTCAATCGGCAGTTTACTTTTGGCGGCAAGGCCGTTGCGAGCGACATCGTGATACTCAAATCCCGGCGACAGTACTCGCAGACGGCCGTTTACGTAGCTGGGCATCACATAGTGGACCGTGCGTCCCAGCCATTTCGCAGGGCGAAACACGGGAAAACGATTTGCAGAGGTGCTGCCGCTGGTGTTTTCAAAAAACCAAATCCCGTTCGAGGGCTTGTCCGGGCAGGATACCAGCAGATCAAAATCGCCGTCGCCGTCGGCATCGCACGGAATCGGCCATGCCCAGAGACCAACGCCCAGGTCGACAATAAGGCCGGGGTTGTTGTACCTGAGTGGCGCAAGGTCCTCGGCGGATGCGGGAAAGCAGACAACCGGAGTCAGTGCGCAGAGAATGGCCCGGCAGACCGGAAGCATATGACGAAGGAGTCCAGAGAGCATGGCTGACATTCCCGGGAAATCGCGGTCAGGAGGACGCGAACGAAGGGCCGGATGAGGGAAGACACGGCGAACCCGGGTGCTATGGTACACTGAAATCTGTCGGGATACAGCTTCAACGACACTGATTGGAGGTCACCTCGGTGCCTCGTTCGATGGACTGGAAGTTCGTTGCTCCGGAGGTCCTGATGTGCGATGCAGGCGAACGGTGGCAGCGGATCGGAATGACCACGAGAGCTGATCTGCTGTGATGCGGATGCGCATGCTGCCGGGGGTGGTCAGTTCGGGGGTGATTTGGCTGGCTTCCAGAGTTTCTTCCAGTCGTTGTGAAAGCAGCTGCGGCAGCCGTTCTGCCAGCAGCATCTGGAGGAATCGTGCGGAGTTGGTGTCGGGTTCCAGTTCGACCGGGAGTCCCTGAGCGAGATCGGCTGGTGTTCCGGTTGTGAATGTGGCCTGGAAGGTGCGTCGGGTTGCGGCAGCGCCCTGGCCGTCGGTCCAGACGACTTCGACGGCGTTCTGTTGCGGGTTGAGCTGGAGTGTACCGATGACGGGGGCTGAATCGCCGCGTTCTGACGGGAGTTCTGCGTCAAGTCGTCCTGCCGGGTGCAGGGCGCCTGTGTGGTCGGGAACAACGAGGGTCTGCTGCAGCGAGCCCGGATGCAGTGTCCACGTGCCGTCGGACCGGGGCGAACCGGTGAGTACCGTGCCGGTCAGCACTACCCGGCAGATCTGCCGGGTTCCGGATTGATCGGCGGAGGCCATTGCGGCCTGCTGCAGCAGCACGTTGGTCGAATCCTGTTTCGGAGCGGCGGATGCATCGTCGCCGTCGAGTGCCAGTGATGCAGTGTTCGGGGACTGATGTGGCTGGTTTGCTGTATCCAGAAGTTCAGGGGGAGCCAGCAGTTCCATCTGCACGGCACGGATCGGTGTGCTGGTATTCTGTTTGACTTTTTTCGGCGGGATCGCCTGTCGGGCTGCGGAGGCGGTGTCGATGTCGGAAGTGAACAATGACAGCAGCCAGCTGTCTGCGGCCTGCAGGCGACTGAGCAGCCAGTTTTGCGACTGGCTGCGGAAGATCAGATCGGCACCCGCCAGCAGCAGCGCAAGGCTGAGCGGAAGCAGCAGCCAGCGGCGAATGGGTGAGCGTTTGGGTGACGCATCAGACGAAGACTGTGTTGTGTTTGTCATGCTTGATTTCATGAGGGCACCAGAGCGCGTAATGGGGCGCAGATCACAAAGAGCGGGAGCGAAAAGCGGGGCGACATCCTTGTGGGGGGGCAATCGCTGTTGCCGGTTTCACCCGGAGTCGATGGATACGGGTTATGCTTCCCTTCAGCGAAAGATCCGATCCTTACAGTTTATTACTGGCCGAATGATGTCTGAACTGCGCGAAATTATCTAAAAAATTCCATGAAAAATTGCGCAGAGGATTCCGCATGGGTAATAAGTCGCCGCAAGCTGCGGAAATCGCGGTTTATTTCTGTGGTTTTGCAGATTTTTTGCAGATTCGTTCGCCGGCATGCCGGCATCGTGGCCGCTGGCTACTCGGTCAGCCGGGCAAAAATCTCATTCGCATCGCTCGCCGAAACACCCGTGAGCACAAATTCCAGCGGCTGATCGGATACGGCTGCTGTCACCGGCAGAGCTGCGATGACATTTCCGGCTACGAGCACTGCAAGTTCCGTACTGGGCGGCAGCTTCTTTAAATCCTGCAGACGCCCCATTCCCCGTGTGCTGAAAGTGAGTATCAGCCGGCATTCGCCATCTTTGCCAGGGACTCCACGGAAACTTTGAAAGTCCGTGGCAGTCAGCAGTACCAGGGATTCGGGAAGGTGATTGTCAGGATTGATCTGACGAAATTCCAGCGAACACGTGGGAGACACGGGTTCTCCACTGAGCCGCTGGAACAGGAATGAACTGATCGTCCAGAGGATCCACGAGAAGACGATCACGGCGGCCGCGAGCGTCCAGAGGCGTCCGTTCGGGCGCGAGGCTGACTGTACCTGAGCCGCCGCCGGGGGTGTGATGGAATCGGGTGACTGTGGGGCAGTGGTGTCCATTCAGCGTTCGCACCAGCGCTGCTGGAGCGGTCCGAAGGCGTCAATCCGTCTGTCGCGGAAGAAGGGCCAGTGCGTTCTGGCAGTGTTGATCAGAGAAAGGTCGCAGTTGACGTGCAGGATGGCGTCTCCGTCATGGGCGGCCTGAGCGAGCACGTTGCCGTAGGGGTCGGCCAGAAAACTGCCGCCCCAGAACTCAATGCTGCCCTCCAGCCCCGTTCGATTCGGCGCCCCCACGAACAGGCCGTTGGCAATGGCGTGGCTGCGCATCATGGTCTGCCATGCCGAATACTGGCTGGCACCGTACACATCCCGTTCACCCGGAATCCAGCCGATCGCAGTGGGATAGAACAGCAGTTCGGCCCCCTGCATGGCGGTCAGTCGCGCGGCTTCAGGATACCACTGATCCCAGCAGATGCAGACACCGACTTTGGCATAGCGGGTCGGGAAAGCGAGGAACCCGAGGTCCCCCGGAGCAAAGTAGAACTTTTCGTAATAGAGCGGGTCATCCGGAATGTGCATCTTGCGATACAGCCCGGCAATTGAACCATCTGCATCGAGAACAACTGCGGAGTTGTGGTAGAGACCGTGTGTTCGGCGCTCGAACAGCGGCACCACGATCACAACGCGATGTTCCTTCGCGATGGCCTGGAGCGCCATGGTGGTGGGGCCTGGAATCGGTTCGGCCAGGTCGAAGTTCGCATGATCTTCCGTCTGACAGGGGTATTGCGTGTTGAAGACTTCCTGCAGGCAGATGATCTGAGCTCCTGCGGAGGCGGCTGTCCGGATCTGCGCGATGCTGTGTTCAAGATTGAGCGACACATCGGTCGAACATGGCATCTGCAGCAGAGCAGTGCGGACGATTCGCGAAGCACCCATCGACACAATTCCTGATCAGTTGAACCAACAGACAAAACCGGATCTTTCCGGAAGGTCACGGACCGGGTGTCCGCGGATTCGGAGCATAGCAAACTACACGCGGGCTTTCGACTTCAGCTCCTCCATTGACCCGAATTCTGCTGGACACCACCCGGGAAGCGTCGATAGAATCAGGGCACGATCGCGATGCATCAGCCTGCTGCTGCGTCTCCCGCCCGGTTTTTCGCACCTCGAAGACCGAAATCCTCCTCCCCATGAAATCCCTCGCCCCTTTCAGCATATCTCGCCGCGCGATTCTCTCCGCTGGTCCGCTCAGCCTGCTCGCGTCCCCGTCACGCGCTGCCGTCACCAGCCCGCTTGTCGCGCCGCGAATTGCCCATGCACCCGGTTTCGGTCAGGCTCGCCGCTGCCTGCTGCTGTTCATGTGGGGAGGCCCCAGCCAGCTGGACACACTCGATCTCAAGCCCGCCGCACCCTCCGAAGTCCGGGGCGAATTCCGCCCCGTCTCCACAGCCACTCCGGGCCTGCAGATCTGCGAACACTTTCGCCACCTCGCAGCACTCACCGAACGCGTCGCCGTCATCCGTTCGCTGTGTCACGACGACCCCGCCCATCTCAGCAGTGCTCACACAACACTCACAGGCTGTCTGCCGCCGGTGAACAAAAGCGATGACGAACCTCCCAGTCGCCGGGACTCACCGCACCTGGGAGTTGTCGCAGCCGAATACCACACGGCCGCTCC
The DNA here is from genome assembly GCA_964561125.1 of uncultured Chitinophaga sp. Classification (GTDB taxonomy): domain Bacteria; phylum Planctomycetota; class Planctomycetia; order Planctomycetales; family Planctomycetaceae; genus SXXK01. Next base: position 9,343 of record CAZLOQ010000160.1, read on the forward strand.
CGGCATGCCTGGCTCCGTCATGCTCCCCTGGAAAACGCTCCATCCGGCCGCGCCCGGTGGCGTTGCCCCCGGACAAACCGGCGGCTGGCTCGGCAGTCGACGAGATCCCCTGCTGGTGACCGGCGACCCTGCCCAGCCCAATTGGCAGGCACCCGCCCTGCAGCTCCTGGACGGGCTCGACCCGCAACGACTCACATCCCGCCGCCAACTGCTCGACGCCGTTGATCTGCAGCAGCGCCGGCTGGCGGAAATCGCCACCGCAACCAGTCTCACAGGTCAGCAGTCAGAGGCCTTCAGGCTGCTGGCAACGCCCGCCGTTCGCCAGGCGTTCGATCTGACGAAAGAGCCTGACGCCGTCCGCGATCGCTACGGTCGCAACATTCACGGGCAGTGCGTCCTGCTGGCTCGCAGACTGCTGGAACACAGCGTGCCATTTGTCACCGTCAACTGGCACAATGACGGACGCAATTTCTGGGATACGCACGGAGATAATTTTCAGCGCCTGAAAACCGACCTGATTCCCCCTGCTGATCAGGCCCTGAGTGCGGTACTGACGGATCTGGAGGACCGAGGAATGCTCCACGACACGCTCGTCGTCTGGACCGGAGAATTCGGTCGTCGGCCACAGATCACTGCCGGCAACGCAGGACGCGAACACCATCCGTGGTGCTACAGCGGCCTGCTGGCAGGAGGCGGGATTCGTGGTGGTGCCGTCTATGGCTCCAGCGACGAAATCGCCCGCTTTCCCCGCGAAAACCCCGTATCACCTCACGACCTGGCTGCTACCGTCCTGCACAGCCTTGGCATCCCTGCCGACGCGACTCTCAACGACGCCACCGGCCGCCCCCATCTGCTTTACAGCGGCAAACCGATCGGGGCGTTGTTCGGGTAACTGCTTACTTCCAGAAAACGAGTGTTGAAAGGGAATATCTGAGTCCTTCAAACTCGTAGACCGCTTCACCGAACACGGCGACGCGTTCATCGCCCTGTTTATCGGCTGCGGCTGAATACACGCCATTGGCGGCCTCGACGTCGCTGGAGGTCCATCTGGATTCGCGGAAGTCATTCGACCGGGAGCGAGCGGTCCAGAGCCGGACAGTTTCTGGTTCGCCGGAGGGACGCATGGCGAGTCCCACGCGAGCGTCGCTGACCTGCGGTTCCCATGTGAATTCGGGAAGAGATTTTCCGGTGGCGGCATGGCGGAAGAACACGGCCACAGTTCGCAGAGCTCCGTCGCGGCCATCATCGAGTCCATGGCCGGCATTGGGAGCACGGTGGATATGCTTGAGTCCGCTCAGTCCATTCCAGTACTGATTGAGAGCATCAACGGTCCAGTAGCGGTCATTGGCACCGAGCACAATCAGTTTGGGCAGAGAGAGTCGGGAGCGGTAGGTGTAGGGGTCCATCATTTTCCAGAGTTGCCCTTCGCGACCTTCGCGCGGAATGCCATCTTCGCGAACGAGTCCCTTGCTGGTGTAGTCGGCGATTTGTTCGCTGTAGAACCCCCATGTCTTTTTCTGGTGGTTCATCTGTGCCGGGAAATTGAGCACATCAATGACGATCGGCGCGGTGGCGACGATGCGTCGATCGACGACGGGCGTGAGCCAGCTTGTCCAGCCGCGTTTGGAGGCGCCGGTGATGACGAAGGATTTCACGGGCTGCTTCAGTTCGTCACTGCTGAACTGCTGAAGTGCATCCATGGCTTTGACGGCACTTTTTGCCATTGGGAAGAGCAGCGGCCAGGTGGCGTCCCCGGAATCCAGATACCGCAGCCACGTTTCTGTAATCAGATCGTCTTCCACGCGGTCACCCATGAGCGGCTGATTGGGGACCTGGTGCAGGGTGGCGACACGAGCTCCGCAGGCATCGGCAAGGAGCAGTCCCATCGCCATATCCTTAAGCTGCGGAGTATTTCCGTTGCGGCCCCCAGTGACGAACAGGAGCATGTGTTCGGGGTGCACAAGCTGTTTGGGTTCGTAGACAACGAGTGCATGCTTCCAGACGATGTTCTGCCATTTCTGACTTGTGAGCTGCAACCGGTGAACGCGGTTTTCACCGACCTGGAGCGTGTCCATTTTTGTCCACGCAAAATCCGGCTCTGCTCGCTCCATATAGGCGAAGATTTCCTGAGGCACCGCCGGTTCGGCAGATGGCTCGTCGGCCCGCAGATGCAGCGGCAGCAGACAGGTGACTGTGAACAGCAGCCGGGTGAAGAGCGCACGGGAGCAGAGCATTGTTGAAGGAATCCTGAATGGAACGGGGTGGGGCAGTGTGAACGAGGCCTGGCTGGATTACTTTGTCGTGAGCTTGATTTCGCCGAGGTCAGTTTCTTCACCCGGCATCACGGTCACTTTCAGTTCGGACGTTTTGGGGTCGGCATAACGGCTGTTGAGTTTATCAGGGCCGGTGTAGTCACGGCTCATCAGATTAAACGTCAGCCACGTGGCGGTGATCACATAATCTCCAGCCGGGACGCCGTCGCCGGCGGCATAGGTGGAGATTTGAAAATTGCCGGCTTCATCGGTCTCAGTGCGAGAGATGGTGGGGTTGCGAGTGTCCATGCCGGCCACCGGATGACATTCGATCTGCAGTGCGGAGCCCGGAGGCTGACCGTCCACTGTGACTCGGCCACGGACCGGGTAGGTGGGGACACGAGTTTCCTGCTGGCTGCAGCCGACGGACAGAAGGAGGGAGAAAAGGCCGCAGGAAACGAATGACCACGTGATTGAAGAACGCATGGAGGAAGTCCTGGAAGGTGGGGCAGGATTCGCGGAGGAGGGTATTGAGAGCAGCAACGCAGAGCTTTCAGGGGCCAGCACTGGTACCTGGGCCGTTACGGAACGACCAACTGCTTTGAATGAAACGGCGTAAGCCGTCCGGTGATGGATGCTGAAATTTCCTGTCATTACCGGACGGCTCGCGCCGTACCGCCTGAATTGGAGACGGAAAGCGAGTCGCGCAGGTCGTTGCCTGGGCGAGGAGGGCGGTACACAGGAAATCAACGCCGCATCCTCTCTCCGGCAGGGGAGAGAGGGAGCGGTTGCTGTTTCAGAACTCGCCGATGACTTCACCCTTCTTGCGCGTGATGAGTGCACCAAAGATGCTGGCCGCGACATTCTCGCTCACGAAACGCACAGAACCGTCACACATCGCGAACTGGCATCCGCCGGTGTGGAAGCTGTGGAACCCGTTACCACGCATGTTTGTGCACATCGGGCAGGGACCGCCATTGCCGGTGCCATCGAAGAGCGAACCCTGGAGCCATTGTTCGAACGCCAGGGCATCGGCCCACGAACCGCCGTTGGTCTGGCCGAGCACAGCCGGGAGACCGATCGCTCGCTGACTCTTGTAATAAATCGTCGAACCGCCGGTGCGTTCGCCGAACATGAAGGTATTGGAGGTGCCGTCCGTGAGGTCACGCATGCTGCTGGTGCCGCCACCCGGCACTGCCGCGACAAGTGATCCTTCCCGATCCCCGCCGGCATTGTTGTTGTAGGCCAGATTGGCGAAGACACCGCGAACACCTGTGGTACCACCGTAGTCTGTCCGGCCACCCTTCCACGTGCAGTTGACTGAAGGAAAGACACCAGCGATCAAGGCCCCGGCCGGATAGAGGTAGTCGTCGGTCTGGGGGCCGACGGAAGACGGGCACAGAAAGGCAGGGATGACAGTGGCGGCGGCCAGCACGTTCTGCGCCTGAGCGGCCGCGTTGAAACCCGTGGGGCCGTTGAACATCGGCACGCTGGAATCGATCTGGTTGTAAAGGTTGGCCTGTTCGATGTAGGGCAGCAGCATGGTGAACGCGGAGCGAGTGACATGGTTCGGCGGGTTGACAATGTAGCCCGGAGGAAACATGTTGGCCACATCATGGTAGTTGTGTGTTGCCAGGACAATCTGTTTGAGGTTGTTCTTGCACTGGGTGCGACGGGCCGCTTCACGCGCCTGCTGCACCGCGGGCAAAAGCAGCGCCACAAGGATCGCAATGATCGCGATCACAACCAGCAGTTCGATCAGGGTAAAGCCACGAGGCCTGCGGTTCAGGGAACGCATGTGGATAACTCCAGAGGACGGAAGGGGAAGGTCGGCAAAACGCCGGAGAAAGCAGCCCTTCTATTCTCTTCGGGATCCGGAGAAAAAAAAAGTTCACGGTGCTGAAATTCACGTGAAGGGGGCTGCAACAAGAAAGAAATTTCCGGCATCACACCAAATTTCCCCCAAACACAGCCGTGGGATTCATCTGGGGAATTCAGCTTTCGATGAACGGTTTGCAGAAGTGAGAAGTGAGAAGTGAGTTTGGGGTTGGGATTGGGGTTGGACGGCCCCTGCGATTTCGGCCTGTAAGGCCAGTTCCACCAGCCCGGGGTGCAACCCCG
>CAZLOQ010000161.1:0-13598 GCA_964561125.1 uncultured Chitinophaga sp.
GCTCTGCGGGGTTTGTGTGGCCGGTCTTAACTGGACAGCCACAGCGTCGCTTGAACCTGGAGCCGCAGCAGGGCGATGTCGCGGTCGATCTCGTTGTTGTGTTCCGTATGGGCATTGCCCCGCCTTCTCTGGTTTTCCACTCTGTCTGTCCTTGAACAGTCTGCGAAGATCACCTTGCCGGCAGTCTGTTGCTGCAGTGTCGGCGGAGGGATTCGGGGTGCTGGCCGAGACTGGTGTGCTGCGGTGTTCCGCCGCGGCTGATTCTGGCAGGCTTTGCTTACCCGGGTCTGCGGTGCTGCCGTCCCTGCGCTGCCCCGGAACCTCACTGCCTTATGCGGCGGATGTGGCCGGGTTGGACTTCGGCGATGTCACCGATCCCCGGTCCGCGTGTCGAAGTCGGCCACCCCCGGTCCCTCCTGTTTCTCTGCCACACGGAGCAGCAGTTATGGATGATATCGAGTACCTCGGCCGAGGCGTTTCGGGGCAGCTGCACGACCGGTGCGGAGATGTGCTTGCGCTGCGATGTCAGGGGCTGCCTGAGCTCTGCACGCCTGCAGAACTCACCGCTGTCCTCGAACTGCCCCTGCCCCGTCTCCGCTGGCTGGCCTATCACTCCGACCTCGTCACTCGCCCCCACTACGTCTGCCGCATGATCCCCAAACGCAGTGGCGGCGAGCGGCTGCTGAGCGTGCCACGCGCCTGTCTCAGGCAGGTCCAGAATCAGATCCGCGAAATGATCCTTGATCGGCTTGCGGTGGAAGAGCCGGCGCAGGGTTTTGTAAAGGGGAGGAATGTGCTGACGAACGCGTTGCCCCACAGCGGTCAGCGACTGGTTCTGCGGATGGATCTGGCTGATTTCTTTCCTTCGATTGGATTCGGTCGCGTACGTGCGGTATTTCGCCGCGTGGGTTATTCTCCGGCGGTCGCTTCGATCCTGGCACTGCTGTGCACGGAGTGTCCGCGGGTTTCTGAGGAGTCGGCGGCGGGGCGAGTGTGGCGTGCCACGGGACCACGCGGGCTGCCACAGGGGGCGTGCACGAGTCCGGCGCTGTCGAATCTGGTCTGTCGACATCTGGATCGTCGCCTGCAGGGACTGGCAGCGAGCCTGCATCTGCAATACACCCGCTACGCCGACGACCTGACCTTTTCCGCCGGCAGACACCTGGAACCGAAAATCGGCTGGCTGCTCACGCGAGTTCGGGAGATTGTCGAGTCTGAAGGATTTCGAATTCGCGAAGAAAAAACTCGGGTGCAGCGGCGGCATGCGGCGCAGCGAGTTACCGGGCTGGTGGTAAACGACCGGCCTGGTGTGCCTCGAGCAGAGGTGCGACGCCTGCGGGCGATTCTGCACCGGGCAGCAACTGAGGGACTGGAGTCGCAGAATCGGGAGGGTCGGCAGAACTTTCAGGCCTGGCTGCTGGGACGCATCGCCTGGATCAACCTGTCACGCCCGGCCGCGGCCGCAGCCCTGCGAAAGACATTTCGGGAAGTTCTGAGTCAGCGTACGGAATACGAACTCAGCGTGAGCAGTGTAACCGGTCCGCGTTCAGAATCTGACCAGATCGTCCGGATCAGCGAGCACTGCTGACGAGGAGTTGGTTGTCGATGCGATGGTTGGGATACATGCGACGCGCTGCGGTGGTGGCCAGCTGCTTGGCATACCATGACCCGGCCCGGCCGGTCAGCGTCACACTGTGAAAGTCAGACTCGACACAGAGGTCATGTACGAGCACGCTGCCCAGTTGCTGAATAAGTTCCTGGCAGCGGTCGGTTTCGGGGCTGGTACGGGGCTGAAGTCGCATTCGTTTCCTCCGTGACTGCAAAGCGTTTGCTGCAGGAGCATAGCAGCTGTGGAGCATCCCTGGCAGTCCGGCGCTGCGAAATCTTTTTATAAGTCAGAATGCCGGAAAACAAAAACCCTTCGCCGAAGCCGACGAAGGGCGATGAAAACAGCAGCCGATTCATCGCAGGATCTGCGAAAAGACTACTTTGCCTGCTTCTTCTTGCCTTCGCCCGGCTTGCGAGCTTCAAAGGCCTTGGCGAACGGGCCGTCAGCAAACACCATTGCAACCTGGTCGTCGCCAGTCGCCGCGGAAGCCTTGCCTTTGCACATATCGCAGCAGAAGGCAACCTTCACGCCACCAATTTCAACGCTTTTCTTCTTGTCGACGTCGCCGCCGGACAGCGGGCACTTCGTCTGAACAAACTGACGAGTCTGAACCAGCTGCCAGTTGGCCTTGCTGGTGAACTTTTCAGGTTCCTTCTCGTAGGCCGCCTTGCAGTTGCCACAGCAGAAGTAGACCTTCTTTTCCTTGTAAGCCACCGACTGATCACGAACAGCGTCCTTGCCGGAAACCGGGCAGGTTGCCTTAAATTCCTTCTTTGCCTGGCCTTCCGCCTTTTTCTCGTCGGCAGCACCGGGAACAGCCACTGCAAGGCCCAAAATGGCCGCGAATACAAGCAAACGATGCATCAGAACAACTCCAAAACAAAACAAAAGGTCTGTCCAGCGAATAAACACGACGGCCACTGGAATCTGAACCAGCAGCTGCTTTTCGCTATCCCGCCATTACACGCCAAATCAGTCGTGATTGTCAAGCCCATGACGCGGAAAACTCCCCGCATCTGAATGGGGACAAAAATGTCCTGATTTGATCTGCAGTCAGTTCACGCGGTTCGCTTCAGGTAGCGTCGCCGAAACTGTTCGGCCCAGCCCGCGAAACGATTGCTCTCTATCGCCTGTCGCATCCCGCGCATCAGGTCCTGATAGAAATGCAGATTGTGAATCGTGGCGAGCGTTCCGTAGATCGGTTCGTCCGCAAACAGCAGATGTCTGAGGTACGAGCGACTGAAGCCCTGGCTGCAGGCCGGGCAGCTGCAGGACGTATCAATCGGGTAGCGATCCTTGCGAAACGTCTTGTCCTGCAGACGCATCTTGCCGTCCCAGGTAAACACTGTACCCTCCCGTGCGTAGCGAGTTGGAATGATGCAGTCGAAGATGTCCATGCCGCATTCCACGGCGGCCACAAGGTCCTCCGGGAGCCCCACGCCCATCAGGTAGCGAACCTGATCCGCGGGCATGAGCGGTGCGGTGTGGCGCACCACCCGGACCATGGCATCGTGACCTTCGCCCACGGAGACGCCGCCGATCGCATAGCCGGGCAGATTGAGCGACGTGACCTGCCGCACGGCCCGCGATCGCAGCTCCAGCTCCATTCCGCCCTGAATGATGCCGAACAGATGCTGGTGAGGCTGGAGCGGTACGGCGGCGCAGCGTTTGAGCCAGCGCTGGGTGCGTTCGAGCGACTGCGCGACGTAGCCGGCGGGCATCCGATGGTCCACACATTCATCGAAGGCCATCACAATGTCGGCCCCCAGCCGTCGCTGAATGTCCATGGCGGATTCCGGGCTGAGCATCATCGGGGTGCCCTCGGTGTCTTTTTTTCCCGAGCGAAACCGGAAGCTCACGCCCTCTTCCGTAATCGTTCGCTCCGGCAGACTGAACACCTGAAAGCCACCGGAGTCTGTCAGGATCGTCTGGTTCCAGCGCATCATGGAATGCAGCCCCCCCAGTCGCTCCACCACCTGCGTGCGGTCGAGAATGCCGAGGTGGTAGGTGTTGGCCAGCACTACCTGAGCACCCGTGGCAGCCACCTGATCCGGGAGCACGCACTTGACGGCCGCCTGAGTTCCCACGGGCATGAAGGCGGGCGTTTCCACAAGCCCGTGCGCTGTGACAAACTGCCCCCTCCGCGCACGACCACTCGATGCCAGAAGACGAAAGTGCAGGCCTTCGCCGGGTGACCACTGGGGACTCTCAGAACTCATGGAATTTCAAACCTGCTGTACGAAACCTGTCCAGGGTGACTCATGAACAACCCGGAAGGATACAGCGAAGGCTAGCGATTGTCGTGATGCTTCGCAGGGCGTTTTGGATTTTCATCCCGCGAGAGTCGACACAGCAGGCTGCCGATCTCAAAGTCGCGGCAGGCCTGCGGACGATATTCATAGTGCCGGCACCGGAGCGTGTCCGGATCCAGCCAGACACAGGGCAGCAGCTCGAAATGCTCATCCCGCCGAATCCGCTCCTGAACCGGCTCAAGCATCCACGCGGGCACGTTCCACACCGCCTCCTCACCCGGCTGAAACGGCGGAACAGGCGTGAGTCTGCAGCAGGCACCGCAGTCATCGCAGGAATCGATCAGCGGCAGAGTCTGCGACACGCCCTCTACTCCCCGCTCAACGGCGCCCTCGCGGCGGACCCGATCGATCACGCGCCAGTGGCAGCAGAAACTGGGCTATCAGAAAGAGAACCACCGGAGCGAACCAGAGGATTCGCGCGGTCTGCCAGAACCAGTCCGGCAGATCCAGCAGCTGGCCGGCGATGAGCAGTGCAACCATGCTGAAGAGCAGCCAGGTGAGCACACCACAGCCCATCGCCGTCATCAGACTTTTGAACACACTGCGTTCCGTGCCGGCGTCGAAGTGCACATCCACCGTTCGTCGCCGCCGCAGCGATTTGCCGGCGGCTTCAACAAGTTCCAGCGTCGCGGAACAGCGGTCCAGCCACGGCTGACACCGCGACAGGTCCTCACAGAACCAGCGAATCCGCGGGAGCACTTCGACGGAATCCGCCGCCCCCAGCGAAAACTCACGCACCTCGCCTGTGCTCAGTACCACCCGCAACGCGCCGCCGGCACCCGTGCCGGGACGCAGTGTGAGCATTGCCGGGGGCAGTGAAATCTCGGACTCCGGCTGCGCGCCCAGCGTGATCAGTCGAGACAGCAGAATTCCGCCCGGTGCCGCAGAATCGAGGCACGTGACCTGAGAATAGCGAAAACCGGACGCGCACAGGACGTCGAGGCCGACCCGAGTCGCCCGGGCAAGGCTCTCCTCAGAACCACCCTCGAAATTCAGCTCCAGCAACAGCTGACGAACTTCGCCGGACGGGAGCCCGAGATCCAGAGACGCAGGGGGCAGATCTGTCAGCAGCCAGCGGTCCGCAAGCGGAATCACAGCGGCCCGGGATTCATCGGCAATCAGCTGCAGATCAAACACCAGTGCCGGGGATGTCCCCAGCACCGGCACCACCACCACCACGTGCTGTTCTGCCTGCACCGCCATTCGCGCTAAACGCAGGATCTCTTCCATGTCGTCCAGCGCGAGCACCACGGCGTCCAGCTGCTGCTGCATCAACACGTCTTCCGGAGCGGCTATGAAACGGAGCGGCATCCGGCCGGCTGCCAGATCCAGAAGAGGTCCCGAAAGCGCACATCCCGAGAGCGCAGCACCGGACGCACCGTGCAGTTCCTGCAGCAGCGGCCACGCCGAAACACTGGATCCGATCACTGCGAATTTCATGGAACCTACCCCCAGCTCCCTACGCCGCTCCCATGCCCGCCATCCGCCGCCAGGCACTCAGCTGGCCCAGATGCATCATCATATGCCCGCCACAGTAAAAGGCGTGCATGGAACCGAGTGTGGGAAAGAGTTCACTGAGCCGCCCAGGGTTGGGGTTCGGTGTGCGAAAAGCGTCGTCCGGAGTCGCCCGGAGCGCCGCACTGGCCGCACGATAGCCACTGAAGTAACAGTCGACCACAGCGTCCATCGATGGGTAGACCGTGCCCGCAGGGTCATCTGCACATTTGGCGTCCTTGGAAAACACCGACTGAAACGCATCCGGAACCGCAGGCACTGGCTGGCCGAGGTCCCCCAGAATCCGCGGAGCATACAGGGCCAGATGGCCGAGCACGAACGCCGGATGATTGGAGTCGATGCTTTGGCCGCCCGGAGCAGCAAAGCGGGCGAACTGTGATGCCGGGATGTCCTTGAGCAGCCGTTCAGTGTAGCCAAGGCAAAGGTCAAGCGAGTCGGCGATGATGTTTCCGAGTGAACGATCCATGGACAGCTCCTGATGGGCAGAGAAACGCAGCAACAACGCAGAGGACTCACGACGGGAACCCCCGCAGACGCCCCGCATTCTAAGCCGGGTGCCGGAGAAATCCGAACAACTGGCAGTCGGACAGGGCAGATTCTGTCTTTCATGAACCCGAACCCGCTCATCGCCGATTACCCTCGGCAGCACGGATTTCCGGTCCGCCGAAGACTCCCCGCGCAATCGACGGCCCGGATCGGGGTTCTTCAGGGCGACCTCGACGGCCGCCTGCTTCCTGACAGTCGCGGCTCTGTCAGCATTTTCGAAATCTGCTCAAATACCGTGAGGGGATCTCGTCCTGTTCTTCGCATGATGGCTGTGAGACGACCAGATATCAATCGGAGCCAAAGCCATGAGCGATGTGTCACGCGTGGAAGAAGTGTTTTTAGCCGCCGCTGAATTGCCGGATCCGGCCCTGCGAGCGACTTACCTGGATGAGGCGTGTGCCGGCGATGAAGATTTTCGTCGCCGGGTTGAGACGCTGCTGGCGGCCCAGCCACAGCTCGGCCGATTCCTCGAACACCCCGAACATGCTGAACACGCTGAATACGCTGCCGATAGTCCGGCCCGGAGAAAGAAAGCTCCTGTGAGCGCCACTGTCGGGGAGCGAGTCGGGCCGTACAGGCTTCTGGAGCGGATCGGTGAAGGCGGTATGGGCGAAGTCTGGGTCGCCGATCAACTGGAACCAATCAAACGCCGCGTCGCCCTGAAACTGATCAAGCCCGGCATGGACTCGCGCAGCGTTCTGGGGCGCTTTGAGGCGGAACGGCAGGCACTGGCGGTGATGGATCATCCCAATATCGCCCGAGTGCTCGATGCCGGAACCACCAAAGACGGCCGTCCGTACTTTGTCATGGAACTGGTCAAAGGGACTCCCATCACCGAATTCGCCGACGCGCGGAAACTCACACCGCAGCAAAGACTGGAATTGTTCATCCCGGTTTGTCTGGCAATCCAGCATGCACACATGAAGGGGATCATCCATCGGGACATCAAGCCTTCCAACGTGCTCGTCGCCCTGCATGACGAAACACCTGTTCCCAAAGTGATTGACTTCGGTGTTGCAAAAGCCATTGGCCAGCAACTGACCGAGAATACCATTTACACGGGATTCGGAGCGCTCGTGGGGACGCCGGCGTACATGGCTCCCGAGCAGGCGACGTTCAATCAACTGGACATCGATACTCGGGCCGACATTTATGCTCTGGGAGTTGTCCTGTATGAACTGCTCGCCGGCAGCCCGCCCATCGAGAAAGAACGACTGAAGAAGGCCGCTCTCGATGAAGTGCTGCGAATCGTTCGGGATGAAGAACCACCGCGCCCCAGTTCGCGACTGAGCACCAGTCAGGCGAAGGCCAGCATCGCAGCGACGCGTGGAAGCGAAGTCACGAAGCTCGCCGCAATCATCTCCGGCGAGCTGGACTGGATCGTCATGAAGGCGCTGGAAAAAGATCGCACACGTCGCTACGAAACCGCCAATGGTTTCGCGGCCGATATTCAGCGCTATCTGGCCGGTGAGCAGGTTCAGGCAGTCCCGCCGAGTTTGGGGTATCGACTTCGTAAAGCGTACCGCAGGAACAAAGCCGCCGTGCTGGTCGGATCCGCCTTCGCCGGCCTGATCCTCGGCGCCGCGGCCATGGGATTCATCCTTGCGATGCAGGCCAGACAGGCTGAGCTGGTGGCACGCAGGAATGAACAGGAGGCTCAGCGGCAGCGTGAAGAGGCTGAGCAAAGCAAAGACGCGTGGCTGAAATTGTCTGAAGCCCACATGGAAGTGGCCATCGACGCAAACATTCTCAGCCAGAGCGCCCGACTCGATGCCGATCTTCTGGAGTACAAGACTGACGCGCGGATGGGCCTGCTCAAGTTAGCTCGACCACTGACGGACTCATTCACGATTCCGGCGATTGGACCAAACTTCAGTGGTACTAACACGATATTTCTGAAGGGGCCCGATTTTGTAAAGCTCCGCGAGTTTCAGACGGCTGCCGTTATATCAGCGGGACAGGAGTTCGTGCCGCTGGTGCCGCCACTGGCCTCTCAAGTCAATCCGCAAAATGCCGACTGGAGGACGAGTCCCAACGGCCGACTGTGCATCGTCAGCGGTGATCGAGGCAGTGCTGTCCTGTTCGCTATCCCGGGTCTGGCTCGATTGAGTAATCTTTGCGAAAACAATGAGCGAGTTCTTCAGTCCGGGTTCAGTCCCGACAGCCAGACCATCTGGACGCAGGATGTTGACAGCGTCGTGCGTTTCTGGAACCCCGACGGAACCTTCCGTGCCAGGACGCCGATGTGTCCCGATCGAGTCGTCTACCCAGCTGGCATGACATTCGAGGAAGTTCGCAAAGTTGCTTATGAAGAAAATCACGTAATTCTCGCCGATGGTGTCACTCTGCTCCGTATCGAGACTGGGCAGTACGACCTGTACAGCACCCGCACCGGTCAATTCATCCGACGGCTTGAACAGCCAGGCCAAAAACCGACTGACAAGAATTTATCGCCCGATAACCGATGGCTCGTGTACCCGGAGAATCGCCAGATCGTCATCATCTCCGCTGACGATGGTCAGGAGTTGGCTCGGCTTGACCTCGGCGTTTCAGAAACCTCTCCATCCGGTTCACGGCACTTCGACGTCAGCCCAAATCGTCAATGGGTGATGGCTTGGCAATGGCAGCCAGGCAGTGACGATGTGATCGATCTAAGATCATTTCGACTCTGGCGAAGCCATGATTGGCAGTTGGTACAGGACTCCGCGCTCACCGACGTGTTCGCTGCAAGGAATGAATGGAAACACGTTCACTTCTACACCGACGATCTTCTCGGCTTGTATCGCACTAGCATGGATGAGGTCCCAATGGTCTGGGTTAGAATCGGCCAGCGGGGCTTTTCGATATCTTACAAGGAACTCCAGGAACTCGCGCCGGGCTGGTACTATCCAAAGATTGAGTTGGGCGGCAAGCTCTTCCGGGAGGAGCGGACGCTGTACACCGCCGACCCGTTCCAAAGGCTGAATCCGCCGCGTGGCCGGACGTATCACCCCGACCTCGTCAGGATCGCCCCGGATGGCCGGTTCTTTGAGAACCTCGACACCGTCACCGAGAAGGAGCTGCCGCATACGGTCACCGGGGCACACATCGCCGGAATCGGCCTGGTTGAAGTGAAGAAGTATGAAGTTTACAACTTGGAAACGAATAGCTACTACGCCTGTCAAGACGCCGAACTCCGCTACCAGCCTGATGGATCCAAACTCGAAATCCCGGGCGTAATACTTGAACTTTGGGCTCAGCTGGCTGTCGGCGGAGAGCTTGGCTCCGATGGCGTATTCCAGGCATGGGATCAGCCAACCTGGGCGGCGAAGCAAAAAGAACTGGCCGCGATGAAGCCGCCTTCTGGAGACTTCCCTTTTCCCGGTTGGGCTGCGACCGAGCCGAATCTCTGGTACCTCATTCAAGCAAACATGGCTTCGAATGACGCAGAGCGGGAGCAACTACTCGGTGAATGGCGTCGCAGAACGGGCCGCATTCAGTACCAACTGGAACCCGATACATGGCGAACTCCGGAAGTCGTGCCCGTCTCAATTGATTCGAATTCGCCGTAAGCGTGGAATCCATTCCGGCAGCACTGTGTAGCGCACGATTCGACAGAAGAGACCCAATGACCGACATCACTCAAATCCTCAACGCCATTGATTCGGGCGATGCGCAAGGCTCGGCGGAATTGCTGCCGCTGGTTTATGCAGAACTGCGGAAGCTGGCGGCAGTTCGGTTGGCGGCAGAGAAGCCGGGGCAGACGCTGGATCCGACGGGGCTGGTCCACGAAGCGTATCTGCGACTGATTGGTGACCATCGCAGCGTGAAGTGGGACGGTCGCGGGCACTTTTTTGCCAGTGCAGCAGAAGCCATGCGACGAATCCTGATCGAAAATGCCCGACGGAAACAGGGTCCGCGTCGCGGCGGGGGACGAAGGCGAGTTGACGCTGACCTCGATCAGTTCAACGCCGGATCAAACGATCTCGATCTGCTCGATCTGGATGAAGCCCTCCAGCAGCTCGCAGCCGAATCACCGATCCGCGCCGAGCTGGTCAAACTCCGTTTCTTTGCCGGACTGACAATCCCTGAAGCCGCCGCCGCGCTCGGAATCTCCGTCGCTACCGCCGAACGCTACTGGGCCTACTCCCGCGCCCGACTCTACGCAGCACTCGCCGGGCCAACGCACGGCACAGAAGATTCAGACTCTTAGCTGGACAGCGCCCTGTTGGGTCAGCTGCTCCGTCTTCATGGCACCTTTTGACGCATGTGTGTTCACGGCCTGTAAGGCCCGTTCTGTCAGCCTGGCATGAAATGCCAGGTCATGCCGCCCGCGACAGGTTCGCCCTGCAGGGGCAGTTCTCAGCCGAACGCTGCGTATTCGGTGTGACCCGGGTGTGCGGCAGCGGGCGTTGCGGGGCGGGTGATTTGGCGGGGCTCGCGTTTTCCGTGGTGACCCCCGAGGGCTTTGGACGGACCCAGGCAGGATGCGTTGCGCTCGCTCCACGCCTCTGTGTTCCTCTGTGCCTCTGTGTTTCAAAACCCATCCCTCCTCTGCGTGGGCGTTGGAGGGTCGTTGCCGGGGCCGTATCTGAGAACTGCCCTTACAGGGCGTGCATCTTCGTTGGGGGGCTGACCCGGGGTTGCACCCCGGGCTGGTGGAACTGGCCTTACAGGCCGAAATCGCAGGGGGAAGCGGGCAGTGGGAAGTGCCGTGAGTCCTCAAACAAGCGAACGTGGCTGAGAATTTGGACTCTTCACCAGAATTTGCGGGTAAATTCCAGAGTCGGCAGTTGTCGAGGTGTGTGAAATAAAGCAACTTGAGCGACGTACCCGTTCACAACCGTCTTACCCAGCGGGGAGCGACCCCCAGGCTTGTTTTGCCTTCGAAGAGATTTGCGTCCGATTGTCTGCAGACGGCTGATTTGGTTATCTGAGATCGTCAGGCCAGACAAGTCCCTCAGAAGGGCAGCCATCATTCTCTGACTGATCCTTACCAGCCCGGTCAGCAGGGGTGAAGGTGGCCACCACATTCAGCCCAAATCGCCCTGAGGGTACTCCGATGGGAAGTTTCGCTGCCGTAGCTTTTCCACAGCAGGAACACGTCAGAGTGTGCATTCGACGTTCTTCGTTGTGGGCTTTATTGCGGGATTTCGATCACCAGGTGCCTGCGTGGATTCTGGTCGCAACCTGCGAGCCTGCTGCCGCAGGAATCGCAGGAGCGTGGAACGTGATTGTCGACCTTATCGCACCGTTCCGTTGGAATCAATTCTCTTCCGCGTTTGACACACTCTGCCCGTCCGCCCCGCTCTTTTCCTGTCGAAGTCTTTGCGACTTTTGGCGGCGCCTGTTCCGGTCGATCACTGGACGGTGGCATTGACGAGTTGCCGGAGTTCTGCCCAACCGAGACGCAGTTGCCTGTTCTCCTTCTCCTTCTCCAGCTCAGCCACACGCCTCTCACTGGCTTCCAGTCGCTTCTGGCTGGTCTCCAATCGCGTTTCGAGAGAACTCAGCCGGACCAGCAGCTGCGCAACGAACGCCCGCACGGCGGGCGTCATTTCAGCCAGAAGCTCAGAAGGCATTTCGTGTGATGCGACATCAACGTGGTATGGCAAATTCCGCGAAGTTCTCAAAGAGCCGTTTTCGGGCTGTGAACGGTTACTAAGAACCTGCACCTTGACCATCTCCATTTGCGATGTCATACTCACAGAGTTCTTTCTGTTTTGCTACCACGGTTTGTTGAACCCCGTAAAGCATTTGTGGGAAAGACATTTTCTTACACGATCAGATTTTGCCAGCGGCAAAGTCTGTCGCACGGAAGTGCGGTAACACTCGTTTAACCGCCTTGTTGGAGAGCAGATATATGGGGCTGTTCAGTAAGATTGCGGAAAAGTGGGTCGATAGTCAGGTTTTCGAGTGTGCTCGATGCAAGGAGAAAATTAACAAACTGTTCGATGGTGGTATGGTCCTCATGTATCAGGGCCGTGGTCATTGCGAGTCATGTCCGCCCGGGACTTACTGCAAAGCTTGCAGAGAACGCGGCCGGCCGGAAGGTTCATGCATTGGCTGCAGTAAACCTCTGCCACCCGGTCGACGATGATTGTTTCCGTAAGTGCCAGCTGGATCAAATACCAACGTAATCTGCGTTGAGGTCAGCGTCAGTCGTGATAGGTTGCTAACGACGGCCGGCTCCATGTGATTCTTTGGGTGGCCTGGGCAGCCTGGCGAAGCGAAACAAGATAAAAGTTCTGATTACAGGTTCACTGAAGTTGTGCACTTTGCATTTTTTTTCATCCTCGCGCAACGGGTGGATTCGGAATTTTTTAACAAGTTCTGGTGAACACGGTATTGCTTAACGATGGTGTTCCCAGAGCTTCAGGAAGCTGACAAAGCAGGCAGTTGTTGCTGCCGGGTGCAAAGCAGGAACTCTGCGCTCGGTCGACGGGCCTTGGTGATGTAACTCGTAAGCCAACGCACTTCGGCTGGACATCGGCAACTGCAGTTTACAGCGCTGACGGCAAATCCTTGACTTCACTGCCCACAAGCGTATACTGTCAGAGCATCCTGTACTGAATGATACTCAATCTTGGAGTACCGACCATGACAGAAGAACAGTTTGATGCGGCGGCCAGTATGGCAAATCGAACAGTATTTGCTCGCTCAATCGAGGCCATTGTGACATCTCAAACGGGTAATCCAGTGGCAGGGAAATTGGCCGCTGATGCGACAAGCGCGGCTTACAAGGCCATCCCCGCGGAGGTGAAGTGTGGGGCCGGAACTGCAGCAGTCGGCACAGTCTGTTGTGCGGCTAAGGTGTACACGCTCGGGACGGTTGGCAGCGCAGCATTTGCGGGTTCGGTCATTGCGGCGGCTCCCGCTGTAATTGTCGGCGGTGCCGCGATCGGTGCCCTCGTGTGGTTATTTAAGAAACTGGATTCTTGACCGGCTCCTGCAAATCATCGTTACGGACTTGGGGGTCGATAACTCACGATCTCCTCAGGTTACTCTATGCATCTCGGGGGCATTCGCCCCGCCCATTCAAAGCGGTAGTCCGGACTTAATTCCTGGAAAGGGTGTGAGCGGAGTTCCGCGCTAGCGGCTAAGTTGACTTTCAGGGGTGCTCTTTGAGCGTTCCTTGTGAAATTGCTCCCAAAGCCCGGAGGCTCTGAGGCATCGAAGGTTCAGAAGACCTTGAGCTCCTCGTTCAGTCCATTTCATACCGCTGCGTTCCATTCGACCCTTGACAGTATGTCTACACGCTCCCCCGATCACTCCAGTGGCGATCGGGTAGCCAGCAGAAAGATACTCGTCATATTTCATCCGGTTGCAGTGCGCCTCAAAGTATCCGCAAACGCGCCGAATGTCACCGAGCTTCGCGCCTCGCAGTTGATGACGCGTCGCAAGGTGTCGCAGGCTGCGGATCACAGACGATACGCGACCCTCCAGCAGGGCGAACAGCTTTTCTTTCACAAAGGCTTCCTGCGCTTCGCTGGTGCCATGCAGCTCTTTGGCAGCTGTCCACACGCAGCTGCAGACATGCAGCAAGTCCGGAATTTCGACAACGTCTCGTTCGGGGACAGAGAGTCCGGCCCGAGCAGCGTCCCAAAGGCTGTGTTGGCCATCCATTAGCTGAATCA
>CAZLOQ010000162.1:0-13561 GCA_964561125.1 uncultured Chitinophaga sp.
GGGTGCCGGTGCTGTCAGCGGCTGCGGGGCAGGTGCAGGCTGCGGGGCATTTTGCGGGGGCGAAGCGGGCTGGGCCGGAGTTCCCGCAGGTACGGAGTTTGTGGCGGCAAGATTTCCAAGTGACGGTGCCGGAACGGGGAGGCCGACCGCGGTGGCGGGTGAGCTACCCTCGAGGAGCCCGTAATCTATTTCTGCGGCGGGAAATGCGGCCCGGCGACCCTGTGTGGCGGGTGGTGCTGTGCCGGGGAGGAGGAGCCAGACGAAGACCGCGATGCCGACAACGGATGACAGCAGCATGGCAGTCTGCTGTCCCGTGCGGATGGCTTTACCGACGACCAGCTGGCGACTGCAGTCGGCGAGCACTCGCTGGCGGAGTTCCGGGGAGAGCTGCGGGAGAGCGGCTGCGGCTTTGAGCAGTTGCGTTTCGGGGCCGGAGGGCTCCGGGATGCGGAGAAAGTTGGAATTCATGGCGGGGTCCGGTCAGCGAATCAGAGGTTCCAGGCTGCGCTGGAGCTTTTCAAGAGCATAACGATAACGGCTGGCGACGGTGTTCTGGGATAAGTTCAGGGAATCTGCGATTTCGGCGAAGGTGAGTTCTTCCCAGTGTTTGAGGAGGACGACTTCGGCCTGTTCGGGCGGGAGTGACTGGAGGATGCGGCGAACGTGCTGGCTGATTTCTTCGGTAAGAAGTTCGTGGGCGGGGTTGGAGTTGTGGTGGGGGGCGGTGTTGGCAGGGTCGGCGCGGAGCGGACCATTTCGCGAGTTTTTGCGGAGGATACGGAGTGTTTCGTTGCGGATGGAACGAATCAGATAGGGCCATGGGGACAGAGCTGCTGTGATATAGCGGGGGTCGCGGGCGAGCAGCGA
This sequence comes from uncultured Chitinophaga sp., assembly GCA_964561125.1. Classification (GTDB taxonomy): domain Bacteria; phylum Planctomycetota; class Planctomycetia; order Planctomycetales; family Planctomycetaceae; genus SXXK01. The sequence continues at coordinate 868 of CAZLOQ010000162.1, forward strand.
AAAAACGGCCTGGAGTGCATCTTCGGCGTCTGACTGATTGCCAGCGATGGTGCTGGCGTAGCGGACCAGACGCTGTGCCGTGAGGTCGAACAGGTCGGCCAGGGCTGACTGGGGGTGATGCGTAAGTTGCTGGATGCAATTTCGCAGAGCCTGTTGGAATGTGGTTGCGTCCACGACAGTTTGAGTATTGCAGGTGGTGTGGGTGTTACGCGTTCAGTGAGCGATCGCAGGGAGTGCTTTGTGCCGGGAAGTTGCAGAATCCCCGACATTTGCAGGGTGTTCCCATTTACAGGAACGGAGTGGTGGGATCCGCGTGAGGATCCGTGGGGCCGCGCTGTAGACTTTCGCTATTTTCTGGTAAATTGCCCGGAAAGAAAAGTCCGGAATGGGCAGAAACGGGGGATTGGCAGTTCTTCCCGGTCAACGCCCGGCGCGGCTGGTTGTCCGGTTTCAGGTTTGCAGGTCGAACTGCTTGAACAGGAACAGATTGTGTTTCAAACTGTAGCGGTGGTAGGAGCAACGGGTGCGGTTGGCCGGATCATTCTGCAACTTCTTCAGGAACGCCAGTTCCCGGCGAAGCAGTTTCGATTCTTCGCGTCAGCTCGCAGCGCCGGCCAGCAGGTTTCATTTGCCGGCAGTCAGGTGACCATTGAAGAGCTCACACACGACTGCTTTGCCGGCATTGATCTGGTCATTGCCAGCACACCGGATGAAACCGCCGCCGAATATCTGCCGTCGGCCGTGAAGGCTGGCTGTCGGGTGATCGACGAATCCGGCTATTGGCGGATGCACCCCGATGTGGCGCTTGTTATTCCCGAGATCAACCCCGAAGCGGCGCTCAATGCCCGCGGGATCATCGCCAGCCCCAACTGTTCCACCACCCAGATGGCGCTCGCCCTCAAACCGCTCCACGACGCCGCCCGTGTACGACGCGTGGTCGTAAGCACGTATCAGGCCGTCAGCGGAGCCGGGCTGCAGGGCACCTCCGATCTGCTCGCCGGCACCCGCGCAGCGCTCGCCGGAGAACCCTTTGCCGGCACGGCCTTCCGCTACCCCATCGCCTTCAACGCGATCCCCCAGATTGGCAGCTTCAAGCAGGATGGCTACACCAGCGAAGAACTCAAAATGATCCACGAAACCCGAAAAATTCTTGGCGACGACAGCATCCAGGTCTGCCCCACCTGTATCCGCATCCCCGTAGCCAACTGTCACAGTGAAACGATCAATGTGGAAACACAGCGACCGCTCACTGTGGAACAGGCCCGCGCCCTCTTCGCGGCCACTCCCGGAATCACCGTACTCGATGATCCCGCCACCTGCACCTATCCCATGCCTCAGGAGTGCAGCGGTTCGGATGCAGTGTTCGTCGGTCGTATTCGTCAGGATCTTTCACACCCCAACTGCCTCACCTTCTGGTGCGTGTCGGATAACCTCCGCAAAGGCGCAGCAACCAACGCCGTGCAAATCGCTGAACTGCTGGCGCGACACACGAATCGCTGATCTCCCGCACAAACAGTTCCGCACCCCCAACGACGCACACGCAATTCCGCGGACCACTCCCCTTTTTCAAGGCTTTGTCTGGCAGAATCCCAAAATTGCCGATATCTTCCCGGAACCCCACCTGTTCCGCCCTGCCCACACTCGGAGCCCCTGCCATGTCCGCTCCAGACTCCAAGCCTTCCGTTCCCGTCTCATCAGTTCCCTGTCAGGCCCACGGCCGTCCCCACACAGGACTCCTGTCCCACGGATTCGGCCCCGAGGCCCGTCCGCTGTTTCAGGCCGGGCGTCGTCGCTGGCTCCTTCAGGCCAGCCTCGGCGGTCTTGCCGGGCTCAGCCTGCCCGGGCTCCTGCAACGCACCGCAACCGCCTCACCTGCCGGTCCAGCGGTTGCTCGCCCCGTCCGGTCCGTCATCCAGATCTGGCTCTCAGGAGGCCCCAGTCAGCTGGATATGTGGGATATGAAGCCGGACATGCCGCCGGAAATTCGCGGCCCGTTCCGCCCCATTTCCACCTGCGTTCCCGGTGTGCAGATCTGTGAACACATGCCGCTGCAGGCCGCGATGCTCGATCGCTTCACCATCGTCCGTTCCATGGACGCCAGCTCCAGCAACCATACGCCAATCACATTTCAGGCGGGCAATCCCAAAGCGCAGCGGACCGATATCGGCAGACAGGGGGGCGGCATTCCGTCAATGGGCGCTGTGGCCGCGCACTTCCGCGGGGCCAACCAGCCCGGGATGCCACCCTACGTCGCACTCGCCGACAGCATGGCGGCAGATATCTACGGCGCAGGTGATCTGGGCCAGGCCTGCGAACCGCTCGACGGCGTTCGCGTCAACGGACGCTTCTCGCTGCCCAAAGGCGTCGAAGTGCCGCGGCTGTCGGACCGCGACCAACTCCGCCGCGAACTCGACCGCTACAGACGCTCTCTGGATCTCAGCGAAGGATTCCGCCAGCAGGACCGTTACACCCAGGAAGCCTTCGATCTGGTGCTCGGCGGAACCGCACAAAAAGCATTCGACATCACCCAGGAACCGGACGCGGTGCGTGACCGTTACGGCCGCGATTCTCTCGGAGACAAAACTCTGCTGGCCCGCCGACTGGTTGAAGCTGGAGTCACCTTCGTGACGCTCAGCGACGCCTGGGGACACTGGGACCACCATGGCGACGAAGTCCGCTGGGGTGGCATCGTCCGCGGGCTCACACCCATGCTGCCCCTCCTTGACCGCAGCCTCACCGCCCTCGTCAGTGACCTCGAAGCCCGCGGTCTGCTCGAAACAACACTGGTGCTCGTCATCGGCGAATTCGGGCGCAGCCCTGTCATGACCAAAACCGCCGGCCGCGATCACTGGCCCTCCGTCATGTCCTTCCTCATGGCTGGCGGTGGTTTTTCGGGCGGTCGGGTGATCGGAGCCACCGATCGTCGCGGTGGTTCCATTCAGGAACAGCCGCTCGGACCAGGCGATCTGGCAGCCACCGTGTTTTCTCACCTCGGCATCGATCCCCGCACACACTGGACCAATCCTGCCGGACGCCCTGTGCCGCTTGTGGAAAACGGTCGTCCCATCGGCAGCTGAGCTGATCCGGGTCTGCACAGCGTCAGCCTGCTCGACGGACCGAAAGCCCGTCAGGCAGGCACAGCGCGTTCAAGCAGCTTCACTCTCAGGGGGCACCGGTTTAGGCCCGATGGATCGAGCGCCGTCGCGGTGCCGGGCCTTGAGGTCAAACAGGCCGAAGATCTCAGAAGCCGTCAGACTGAGCGAGCGATTCTCGTTGTCGCCCTCTCCCAAAACCGCCTCGAACAGTTCCCGTTTTTCACGCAGCACCCGATCGATCTTCTCTTCGATGGTATTCTTCGAGATGAAACGGGTGACGATCACCGGGTTCTTCACGCCGATGCGGTGGGCACGGTTGACGGCCTGATCTTCAATCGCCGGATTCCACCAGCGATCAAACAGAAACACATAACCGGCGAACTGCAGATTCAGTCCGACAGCGCCCGTGCCATAGCTCATCAGCAGAATATGGGCGTTGGGATCCTGCTTGAATTTTGCGAGGATGGGTTCGCGCTGTTTCACCGGCACCCCGCCGTGATAGACAAGCGGATTGAATGCCCGCAGGCGTGGTTCCAGCCAGTCAATGGTTTTTGTCCACTGGCTGAAGAGGATGGCCTTGCCGCCGCTGGCCGAAATCTCTTCCATGTCGGCCATCAGCCGCTCCAGCTTCGCGCTTTCCCCTGTGAGCGGATCGAAGTTGGCGATCTGTTTCAGTCGCAGCACCAGTTCAAAGACGTGCTGGACGGTAATTGAATCACCAAGGTCATTGAGCTGAATGACGCCTTCCTTTTCAGCGATGCGATAGGCGGCTTCCTGGGCGTCGGACAGTTCCAGTTCGGCGTCGCGGTCAATCCGCGGCGGCATGTCCTTCATCACCAGATCCTTGGTGCGGCGAAGGATGAATTTTTTTGCGAGCTTTGAGAGCTGGCGGATATCGGGCGAGGCATCCTTGGGGATGACTTCCAGAAATTCGAACAGAGCAGAGAGTTCATCCGGACGGTTTTCGATGGGAGTTCCGGTGAGTGCCCAGCTGCGGCGACGACGGATGGCGCGGGCGGTCTGCGCCGTATTCGAGTCCCGATTCTTGATTCGCTGGGCTTCATCAAGGACAAGCAGGTCGAACTTCGGCTGCTCCTCATCCGGAATCTCGGCAATGTCGCGGGCCATGAGTTCGTAGTTGGCGATCAGAATGGGGATCCCGGGCATGGTCCAGAGCATTCTCCGACGGGCTCCGTTGCCTTCCACGGTCACCACAGGAAGCTCTTCAGCCCATGTGCGAAATTCCCGCTGCCAGTTGGGGATGAGCGGTTTTGGGCAGATCAGCACGATCCGCCGCGCCTGCCCGCTCCGCAGCAGCAGTCGAATGGCGGTGATCGTCTGCATGGTCTTGCCCAGACCCATTTCGTCTGCCAGCAGAGCCGCCTGGCTGGAGAACAGCCACGCAATGCCCTCGTACTGATACGAGAACGGTTCAAATGGCATGATCAATTCCTGCCCGGCAAGCCACGATTCCAGGGGGGGCTGCAGCAGGTAGAACAGGCGGTCCTGCAGCGACAGAGCATCCGCGGGAGGCTTCAGCCGCGTGGGTGGTTTGGTGCCGTCTCGCTCAGGTGCGTCGGCGAGTTTCTTCGGGGGAGCGATTTGGGTCAGGGCACCGCCGTTGGCGGGCGGAGCGTTCGCCGGTCGTGGCGGCTGAAATTCCACGCCCTCCGGAAGCGTCAGCCCGATGCACTTGACGGGGATGCGGCGAGGCGTCCATGACGGCACAAAATCGAGCGGGAAATCCAGCGCGATCTGCTGAGTCTCGAGCGTGGGCCTGCGCGCCAGAGCAGGGTTAAAACCTGTCTGCACAAGTTCCGGACGCACCGGACGATCGTCATCAAAGTCGTCAGCGAACTGGGAATTTCCCATGCATCACCTGGCAAACACTGTGCGGACGGTTTCCGCCAGCGCCTCACGGACGCGTTCGAGCGGTTCTTCGAGGTTTGCCGATTCGGGGATCAGATGACGGCGACTGGACAATTCGCCGAGATCGGAGGCGTGGGCACTGTGAAATCGGAGCTGGCTGGTTCCCAGCTTCAGCGTGGGCGCGTTGGCAGGGCCGGGAGCGGTTGCCGGGGTTTCGGCGAGTGCGACCGGGACGGATGTGTGATTCCGCAGTTCCAGCAGATGCGGGTCGCTTGTGATCACCAGCCCCGGCTTGATGCCGACTCGTTCGAGCAGAGTGCCACCGATGAGTTCAGCCAGCAGCCACGGCCGCAGGGTCTCTCCAAAGAGAATTTCCTGGGTGCGGTTGGGGCGAACCGGTGTGGTGCACTGGAATTCGAGCGGTCTGCCGTTCTGGTTTGTGACCAGCAGGCCCCCGATGTGTCCTCGACCGTCGACTTCAATGGTTTCCATGAAGCCCAGCCGAAAGTGTTCGTTCTGCGTCTTGCCTGACATGCCTTAACGGATCCTGTCCTGCCGTGAACCACGGTTAAGCACTGGATCGACTGATCGTCGCCGGGCGGGGCGCAGCTTTAGCCTGGAGATGAAAACGCACCGGGAGATCAGGGTTGGCGAAATCCGGGAAACAGACGCAGAGAATCACAGTTCGGGGGTCTGCGGGCTTTGCGATGTTTGTGCGTGTGGCTTCGTGGTGGAAGTACAGCCTGCAGGTCCGCCGCTGTGAGGGGGACAGTGGGGAACCGAAACCGGGGCTACTTGAGTGAGTTGCTGTCGGACTTTGTGAGTGCCGGGGGGAGCTGACGGATGGTGTCGAGGAGTGACTGGCGTTTTTGTGACGCCTCAAGGAGTGCGCGGCGGAGGAAATCCACGGCAGCCTGAACGGCATTGCGTTCCTCTTCGGAGTCGCGGAGTGCTGTGACAAGACCGATGCGGTATTCAGGGTGATCTGGAATATCAGGGCCGTCGGGGTCGCCAGTGAGCTCTTTTTTGCGTTTATCGAGTCCGGCAAGGGCTTCGGCGTTGAGCACTTTCTGCTGGCTGATGTGATCGTCGGTGATGCGTTCCTTTTCGAGGGATCGAAGGATGGTTTGATTGAGACCAGCGAAGGCGTTTCGCTGTCCGGGCGGCACTTCACGCCGGAAGCGGGCGCCATTGACAAAATTCCACGCGGTGAATTCTTCGGGGCGCGGCTGCCATGTGGGTTCAAGCACACAGGTCGTGGCCTGCAGTTGATCGACACGGGCAACAAACTCTCCGAGATAGACAGAGGAGTTGTCCGGATTGAGAGCATACACGTGAACAGTGGGGGGAACCTCTTGAGCACCGGCGGCAGGCGGAACGGGCATGAGACCGTTGTTGCGGCCCAGGCCACTCACATTGATCCGGCCAGGGGCGACCGGCTGAATGCCGCCACCACCGCCTGGCAGAAATTCCCATTCGAAGCTCCAGCCGTTCTTCACGGAAGTGAGTGTGGAGCGGGCGACAAGGAGGTCGAGCCGGGCTTTTTCTTCGGCTGCCACAGCCTGCGTGCTGTCGGCGATCGATTTGGCCAGCGCCGTTTCGATGGCAAACCGTCGGCTGAGCACTCGCGCGGCGAAGTACAGTTCGCCGCCAAGGCCGACAAGCACAAGGAAGAAGAGGATACCGCGAACATATTTATTCATGGGTGTGCTTTCCGCACGGGCCGGAACGCGGACCGATACTTCGGGAATGGAGAATCGTTGAAAAATTCGGCGGAAAATTGAATGGGCATCGCGGAGGAAAAGGAGCGGTGAGCCGTTTTGTGCGAAAATTTTACCGACGCCTGCCATGGCCGGTTCCCGTTGGCAAATCCGCAAACCCAACGCCACGGGTACGCAGGGAATTATCAGCCAGGAAATGCCGGATTCCGAGAAAAAACGGGGTGTGATCAGGAAAAAGATGAAGGATTTCTGGAAGAAAACGGTGGGGTTGACTATTCCCGACAACGGACTCCGTCGCCGCACAATTGTGAAGCCTGCCGATCCGTCGTAAAATCAACTCGTACCGTGAACTCCCGTCGTCTCTGCCTGAATCCATGGAAAACCGATGACCAGCCGTCTCTGGAATTTTTCTGCCGGTCCCGCCGTGCTCCCCCAGTGCGTCCTCGAGGAAGCCAGCCAGAACCTGCTCAGCCTTGGCAACACCGGCATCGGCATCTGCGAACATTCTCATCGCGGAAAACCTTTCATGGCAGTCGCGGCCGAAGCAGAATCGCTCTGCCGCGAACTGGCAGGCATTCCGGATGACTACGCGGTCCTGTTTCTCCAGGGCGGCGCTTCGCTGCAATTCTCGATGGTCCCCATGAATTTTCTCAGCCCCGATCGCACAGCCGACTACCTTGTTACCGGCATGTGGGCCGAAAAAGCACTCAAGGAAGCCCGATTCAGCGGCCACGTACACTCAGCCTGCAGCAGCAAAGACCTGAATTTCTCTTACATCCCTGCAGAATGCCGCTACAGCGAAAAACCGGCTTACGTCCATTTCACCTCCAATAACACCATCTTCGGAACTCAGTTCCGCACTGAACCCACCGGCCTGCCCGCGGATTCGTTTCTGGTGTGCGACGCCAGCAGCGATATCTTCAGCCGGCCACTGGACATCCGCCGTTACGGCCTGATCTACGCCGGAGCACAGAAAAATCTCGGGCCCAGCGGCGTCACGCTCGTGATCGTTCGCAAAGATCTGGTCGAAGCGGGCAATCGCAGTCTGCCCACCATGCTGCAGTACCGCACGCATGCGGAAAACGAATCGATGTACAACACTCCCCCCACTTTCGGCATCTACCTGATGATGCTGGTATTTCGCTGGATTCGCAGCCAGGGCGGGCTGGCCGCCATCGAAGCCCGAAATCAGGAAAAAGCCGGACTGCTCTACGACTATCTCGACAACAGCGCTCTCTTCCGACCCACCGCCCGCCCCGACAGCCGATCGCTCATGAACGTCACCTTTGTGACAGGCAATGAAGAACGGGACAATGCCTTCGTGAAAGCGGCCGAGGCGGCTGGCTTCAGCGGACTCAAAGGGCATCGCAGTGTTGGCGGAATGCGTGCCAGCATCTACAATGCCTTCCCGGTGGACGGCGTTCGTGCGCTCGTTCAGTTCCTCAGGGATTTCGAGGCAGCATCGTGAGCTCCAGTTCGGAAAAAAACGCCGGCTCCAGTGCCCCCGCACCCGCATCCGATAAGGCGTCCGCCCATGTCGGTCTCTGCTGCATTCACCGGGGTGAACTCCGTCAGTTTCTCAAACGGCTCGACCGCCAGAAAAGCTACGTCCACAACCGCTCACGCTTCCTCGGCGGATTCCTCGGCGAAACCAACCGCATCGTCGTCGCCGAAGCCGGCACCAGCTACCCCCGGCACCGCGCGGCCGCAGAATGGCTCGTCGAGACCCATCACGTCCCGTGGATTCTCTCCGTCGGCTTCAGCTCCTCTCTCTCCCCCGATGTGCACACCGGCGACCTCGTCCTCGCCGACGAAATCGTCGATACACACGGCAACTCAACCCCCGTCCGCTGCACACTCAAACCGCAAAAACGAGTGCACGTCGGACGACTCGTGGTTGCCGATCAGCATCCGTTCAACAGCGCCGCCAAACACAGCCTTGCTCAGTCTTCCAACGCACTCGCCGCAGATACCACCAGCCTCGCTGCTGCTCAGATCTGCTCCGAACGAAACGTCAGGTTCCTCGCCATTCGGGCCATCATCGACGAACTCGATGACGACATCCCCGAAGTTGCCGCCAATATGCTGCTCCGCGCGGACAGCCAGGCGTGGGGCGGAGCACTCGGCAGCCTCTTCAAAGGACTCCAGGCCGCAAAGGAACTCCGCGAATGGCGCAACCGCGCCGTCACCGCCGGAAGTCACCTCGATCGGTTCCTCACCGGAGTCATCGAACAGATCACCGAACTGCTCGAACGAAACCGCCCTGCTCCCAGCCGCGACCACTGATCACTCACCCAGGACACGTTCATGAAAATCCTGCTGGCCAATCCCCGCGGCTTCTGTGCCGGCGTCAACATGGCAATCGAATGCCTCGATGAAGCCATCCGCCGCGTCGGTCCCGGCATTTTCGTGTATCACGAAATCGTCCACAACAAATACGTCGTCGACCGCTTCACCCGCCAGGGCGTCCGCTTCGTCGACTCACTCGAAGAAGTTCCCCACGGCTCCATCCTGCTCTTCAGCGCCCACGGGGTCAGCCCCGAAATCCGCAAAATTGCCCGCGAACGGAAACTCCAGACTGTCGATGCCACCTGCCCGCTCGTCACCAAGGTCCACCTCGAAGCCATTCGCTACGCCAATGACGGCTACCACATCCTGCTGATCGGGCACGAAGGCCACGACGAAGTGATCGGTACCATTGGGGAAGCACCCCAAAGTATCACCCTGGTTGAATCGCCGGCAGACGTCGAAAGACTCACCTTCTCCACCACAGATCGACTCGCCTACCTCACCCAAACCACACTCAGCATTGACGAAGCGGCCGCGGTCATCTCAGCCCTGCGTGCACGATATCCGCAGATCGAGTGTCCCAAAAAGGAAGATATCTGCTACGCCACCACCAACCGTCAGGAAGCCGTCAAACTTCTTGTTCCACAAGCTGACCTACTGCTCGTTCTCGGCAGCCAGAACAGTTCCAACAGCCGCAGACTCATGGAAATCGGTGTCTCCAATGGCATCCCCGCCCATCTCATCGATGGCGCCCATGAACTCCGCCGCGAGTGGTTCTCGTCGTCCGGTACTGTGCTCGTAACCGCTGGCGCCAGCGCCCCGGAAGTGGTCGTTCAGGAATGCATCGCATGGCTTGAAAAAGAATTCGCCGCCAGCGTCGAACAGGTCACGCTCCGGGAAGAGCATGTGCATTTCCCGATGCCCCGGGAGCTCGCCACACTCACACCGGCAACCGCAACATTGACGCAGGCGGACTAAGCGATTGCAGTTCCGGGCTGACCGAGGAAGTTCGCTTCCGGGGGCAGCGCCTGGTCTCGTGCTACGACACGTGCTCCGCTTCGTGTTCAGCCGCTACGGGAGTCGCCATATCTTCCTCTTGAACTACCTTTATCCGCTCCACGGACTGCAGTCCCGAGTTCCTCAGCCAGTCTGTAACGAACCTCAGATAACGCGTGGATCCGGGACGGTCGGTGCCGACCTTGGAGATGCTGCCGAGTACCGACCGGAGAACTCCGATCACATCGTCGCGTGCGGGAAGTTTATGTTGTTCGAGGTACAGGGACCAGCGCATCAGAATTGATCGGACGATTATCCCGACACTGGACCCAGCCGGAAACGGGAGAGTCGGTTCGGCCTCGTCAGCGGTGGGCAGCAAGCGTTTGCCGGCGCGCTGCTGCAGAATGAGAAACTCCATGGCCGCCACAACGTCCTGGTCACACATTCGCTGCTCCGCGGGCGCAATCTGCCAGGCCATTGAGATTCCGCATTCCGTATGCATCATCAGCGTCGCACTGTCAGGCTTCTGGCGCCAGTAATTTCCAAGGTAAGGTTCGGGGCGACTGACGCTCGGCTTTCGTTCAGCGCGTTTTTTGAGCTTTGCTTTGCGTTTCTGATCGCGACTTTGAGAAGACATTGGGGGAGTCCGTTCTGAATCAGAAGGGCCAGATGAGTGGAATCAGGGCGACGCTGGCGATCCAGAGCAGGACATTCAGCGGCACACCCACTTTGACAAAATCTGTAAAACGATAACCGCCGGGGCCGAACACCATCATGTGAGTCTGGTAACCGACCGGCGAGGCAAACGCGAGGGAAGACGCAAGTGCAACGGCCATGACAAAGGGCCGCGGATCACACCCGATCTGCTCTGCCGCCCGGATGCAGAACGGGAATGCCAGTGCTGCAGCACCGTTGTTGGTGATGAGTTCGTTCAGCACCATGGTGGCGAAATAAATGGCAGCCAGGGCCGCCCACGGACCAAAGGGCTGAGTCAGCGAGACAAGGCCATCCGCCAGATACTCCGCCGCGCCCGACGAATCCAGCGCGTTACCCAGCCCGAAGGAGGCCCCGATGGCGATCAGCACCGGCCATTCCACGGCCTGTCGAGCTTCTGACGTGGAAATGCAGCGCGTCAGAATCATCAGACCACTCGCCGCGAACGCACACAACATCGCTGTTTCACCACCGGCAAAGAACATCGCTCCCAGCAGTGCAGTGAAGATGAGCAGTGCGACCCACCAGCGGTCATGCCGCGGTGGCCGAAACCCCTCCACATCGCTCACCAGATAAAAGTCCGGATTGTTGCGGTGGGCCTGAGCGAAATTGACGCCGGTCTGCAGCAGCAGCGTATCGCCGGCCTCAAGTTCCACATCGCCGATCTTCGACGTCAGCCGACGACCGTTGCGGTGAATCGCCACGATCGCCGCGTTGTAGTGCGAACGGAACTGCGCTTCGCGAACAGACTTGCCGATGAGCGGTGAGGAGCGGCTCACGACCGCCTCACACAGTCGCCGCCGACGCTCCTCTTCCGCACGACGGTCCGGTGATTCACCGGCAGGCTCAAGACCAGCAATCCGCCGCAGGTCCACAATCGTATCCACAATCCCCGTAAACACCAGACGGTCGTCAGGTTCGAGCACCGTATCGGGGCTGACAGGTGCCAGCATGGCACCGCGACGGTCGATCTCCACCAGAAACAACCCCGGAAGTCGCCGGAGTCCTGCCGCCTCAATGCTCTGACCAATCAACCGACATCCCGGCTTGACCACCATCTCCACGAGATATTCACGCTGCGAGTCCCCGAACTGCTCCAGCAACTCCTTGCGCTGCGGCAGCAGTCGCCGACCCACAGTCAGAAGATACACCACACCGATCACCGCACACGGTAAACCCGCCCAGCCAATCTCGAAAAATCCCATCGGTTCAAGCCCCGGAATTTTCGTCTGTCGCATCAGACCGTCCACCACCAGGTTGGTGCTGGTGCCGATCCGCGAACAACACCCGCCAAGAATGGTGGTGAAGGAGAGTGGAATGAGCAGTCGCGAAGGAGCGACGTGGTGCTTGCGACACCACCCCAGCACAACCGGAATCAGCATCGCCACAATCGGCGTGTTGTTGAGAAATGCCGATGTCAGCACCGCGAACGTACTGAGTGCCAGCAGGCCGCCAAATTCCGTACGGGCGGGTCCCAGCACCCGCAGGCCGATCAGGTCGACCACGCCGGTTTCCTTGAGCCCCGCTGTGACCACGAAGAGCGCCGCCACCATCAGCACTGAGCTGCTGACGAATCCCTTGAAAGCCGCCTCGGCAGTGAGCACTCCAGCGAGCGCCAGCACCAGCAGCGCCGCCATAAACACAAGGTCCGCAGGTCGCTCTTGCGCCAGAGCAATCAGCACTCCGAGGGTGACGACAATCGTCAGCCAGGCTTCCCAACCCATTCCACGCAATCCATTACACAGATACACAAGTTGACTGATTGACTGACAGATGACTTACTTTTCAGCAGTCCGCCCTTCACCGCCGTCTGAATGGCTGATGATGCCCCTGACCGTCTGAAAACAGAACGCGCCAGCGCAGGGCCATTGGAAATGTAGCAAAACTGCGTCTCAGTTCCAGTCAGACCCAAACGCACTTTTCGAGCAGTAGAAATGCGTTCGGGAATTCAGCACGTTCCCCGCGATCCAGCCCCCCCCCTTCATCCTTCACCCTTCATCCTTCACCCTT
>CAZLOQ010000163.1:0-13433 GCA_964561125.1 uncultured Chitinophaga sp.
TCGGTTTCGGAAAAGATTTCACGGCGATTCACACGTGGCATACAGGCCCCCTTTCAGCAGGAAAAAGCCAGTCTACCAAGCCAAAAAGCAAAGTCAAGGTGCATGGCACCTGTGAATGGCAAGGTGCATGGCACTGGTGGCTGGTGGATGTGAAGCTTTGCCGTCCTGCGAGCTGACCGGGGGGGTGCTCAGGCAGTTTGCGGTCTCTGGAGTTCGGTGAGTCTGGCGATGCCGTTTCGGGCGAGCAGCAGGATGCGGTCGAGCATTTGCTGGTCGAAGGGGCGTCCTTCAGCAGTCCCCTGGACTTCAATGAAGTGCCCGGAGCCTGTCATGACGACATTGAGGTCGACATCGGCGCGGCTGTCTTCGCGGTAGTCGGGGTCGAGGACTGGAGTGCCGTCGATCACAGCGACGCTCACCGCAGCCACAGAATCCAGCAACACATTTGTGCCGGGCTGCAGCATGCCTTCGTGCTGCATCCGCTGGAGGGCATCGGTGAGCGCGATGCAGCCACCGGTGATGCTGGCAGTGCGAGTTCCGCCGTCGGCCTGGAGCACATCACAGTCGACGGTGATGGTGTGGTCACCGAGTGCTTCAAAGTTGACGACGGCCCGGAGTGAGCGGCCGATGAGTCGCTGGATTTCGGTCGTGCGGCCGTCAGGTTGCTGCCGTTCGCGGGGCTTGCGTGGAGAGGTGCTTCCGGGAAGCATGCTGTATTCAGCGGTGACCCAACCTTTGACGGGGGCACCGGGATCCTTTGGTTTTCGCCACGCGGGCACGCCGCGATCGACACTGGCGGTGCACAGCACCCACGTACTACCGGCCTGAATCAGGGTACTGGCCCAGGCATTGCGGACAAAACCACGGGTGATCTGCAGAGGCCGCAGCTGGTCAGGGGAACGCTGATCATGTCGCAGCATGCAGGAGCCTTCGCTGGGGGATGTGTGCCGGAGTGCGGCGGGGTGGAGACGGGGCAGTAGCCCAGGCGGGGTTATTCGAGCGTTTCCGGGAGGACACCTGAATCCTGTGGCCGGGCCGACAGCAGCAGGGAGGCTGCAGCAAGGAAGACTGGTGTCAGCAGCAGGTCACTGATCAACGTCCCGCGAGCGAAGGGCAGAGCCTGGACATAGCAGTCCAGCAGTCCGGGAAATGTTCGCGGGTAGAGGTATTCACCATTGAAGGGCAGGCACCAGACGCCGAGGTTGCTGCAGAAGAAGAACGTGGCGGCGGACAGGAGTCCTGTGCCTGCTCCCTGCAGGAGGCCCTGGGGCTTCAGGAGTCGTCCGGCGAGTACGATCAGGCCATAGGCGGCGTAGTCAAACGGCATCGTGCTGTAGAAGCCATATCCGGATTGCAGCTGCAGGATGACATCGGAGACGAGTCTGGCCGCAAGGGGCAGCGAGAATGCCAGCCAGGGGGAGCGGGCACAGGTTCCCGAAAGAACAGCGAGGGCTCCCATGGCGGAAAAGTTCTGCACGGGCAGGGGAACGAATCGCAGCAGCACAGCGGTCGCTGCGGCAGCCAGAAGCAACGGAAGACGGGAATTGGATTTCATGGGAGTGCAAACTTTCAGGGAACAGCCACAGCGGCCCTTCGCAACCGGTCGTTCAGTGCCCGACCCAGACCGTGTTCGGGAAACAGCCGGGCGATGATAACGTCCAGGCTGGAAGAGTCGAGATCGCGAAGTCCGGCAAAGAAGTTTGCCGCACAAATCCTCAGATCCTGTCCGTGACTTAACCGACAAATTCGTTCAAACCCGGGTTCTTCAGGGAATTCACCCCACGTCAGCAGGCCGCAGTGGCTTCCCGGGATCGGGCGTGCTTTCGTCTGTGCTTCCAGCAGTTGCAGAGGAGTCCGCGGCGCGTAGTGCCGGGTGAGCATTCCGGGGGCGAGTTGAGCGGTGTGCTGGTCTGTGGAAGGCAGGGGCGGTCGAGCGACGGGGCCGGCGACCAGTTCGAGTTCTTCGAGTGAGATACCGCCGGGCCGCAGGAGTTGCGGTGGATCCTGCATGAGCGAGACCACGGTCGATTCGAGGCCCACCGCACACGGGCCGCCGTCGAGGATGTAATCCACGCGGCCCCGGAGTCCCTCCAGCACGTGCCGGGGTGTGGTAGGACTGATGCCACCGAGCGGGTTCGCGCTGGGAGCCGCAAGCGGCGGCCGGACCGGTTTCAGCAGCTGCAGAGGCAGTGGATGTGCTGGAACCCGCACGCCGGCTCCGGGCAATCCGGACGTGACCAGATCGGGAATGCAGTCGCGGCGAGGCAGAACGAGCGTGAGAGGTCCCGGCCAGAAGGCGTCGGCGAGTCGTTCGGCGAGAGGTGGGAATTCAAGTACGAGCGATGCGGCGGCGGCACGATCGGGGACATGGACAATGAGGGGGTCGAAGGCCGGCCGCGCTTTCGCATCGAACACTTCAGCGACGGCAGTCGCGTTGAAGGCGCTGGCAGCGAGCCCGTAGACGGTTTCGGTTGGAATGGCCACAAGTCTTCCGGCCTGCAGCAGTTCAGCGGCGCGGTTGAGATCCGTTCCGATCGCTGTTTGCAGGCAGCGTTCGCTGTTCATTGCACATCCGGTTGTATGTCCACGACTACGCAGGTGATATTATCGCGGGAGCCACCATCGAGGGCGGCCTGAACGAGCGTTTCTGCGGCCTGTTGGGGATCGGGAATGCTGGCGAGCAGTTCTGCGATGCGGCTATCGGAAATTCCATCATTCAGGCCGTCGCTGCAGAGCACGAAGCGATCACCTGGCTGAGGGATAATTTCGGTGACCTGCACGGGAGCAGAACCATCGCGGCAGCCGAGGTAGCGGTAGAGCACGTTGCGATAACGGTGAGTTTTGGCGTCTTCCGGGGTGATGGTGCCGGAATCAAGCAGTGCCTGGGTGATGGAGTGGTCTGTGGTGAGTTGGCGCAGGTGTCCCTCGCGGTATTCGTAGGCACGGCTGTCGCCGACATTGGCGGTGTAGACGAGGCCACCGGAAACGATCAGGAGCACCACAGTCGTGCCCATATTCCTGAGGCCTGGTTCCATTTCGCTGAGGGCCATGATTTCGGTGTTGGCGTTGACCAGGGCCTTATTCAGTGCAGCAGCGACGAGTTTGGTGCCGCTGTGGCTGAAATCAAGAGCCGTGGCGAGCCTTCTTGGAATGATATCGACAGCCATGGCGCTGGCCCGCTCGCCCGCGCTCTGGCCTCCGAGCCCATCCGCCACGATAAACACGCGCTGCTGCGGATCGACGTAGCAGTTGTCTTCGTTGTTTTCACGGACGTTGCCGGTCACGCTGAGCTGACCTGACCTGATTGACAGCATGGCGGGGCCTGTGAGGAGTTCCACAGCACGGTAGGAACTGTGACGAGGGAGGGTGAGGCGACGATTTCTGGTTTCCGACAGCCTGCAGGGGCGAGGGGCGGAGTGTCCTCAGATAAATCCGCCATTTCAACCCCTTCCTAGCACAGAATTCCGGGATTTCCGGGCTGAATTCCGGGGAAACCGGGGGATTTATCGAGAAATCCCGGGAATGCGGCTGTATTCGGTCTTTCCAGCTGTATTCGGTCTGTCTACGCGGGGCCCCCATCATCGCCGCAGAGGGTGTGAAAGACGTTTGTCAATCCGAGTGTCGTGGCTGCGATGAGCAGTTCACCGGCTTCGAAACCGGCGGACGCACCAAGCATGCGCCCCTGACCTTCCACCAGGCGAAAAACGCGTTCCTTGCCCGGCGGGAACTGAGTCCGATAGCAGCGGATGGCCTGCAGTTTGGTCTGCAGCGTGGAAGAAATATCCGACACAAAGCTCCCGCCACCCTCGGGGAATTTCAAAGTCTGCAGTCCGAGTGGATACCACAGCTGTCGCTGAATGCGGTGGACGGGCAGGCCAGGGAAGTGGTCGTCCCATTTGGAGAGTCGGGAGTAGAACACGGCGGCGTCAGTGATCTGCATGGCCTGCCAGTGATCAGGCGATGCCATGGGAGTTTTGTCGGCGATCCCGATCACCAGCCTCGGTCTCCAGCGGCGAAACACGCTGGCCAGGGCGACTCGACTTTCAAATCCGTCAAACAGCCGGCGATTGGGCAGATCGAGAGTGACTCGAAACTGCACGCCGAGTGTCTCTGCGGCTTCCTTCGCCTCCTGCAGTCGCACTTCGGGGCCGGGGCTGAGCGGGGTGGGTTCGCCGTCGGTGAGGTCAACGATGCCGACGCGACAGCCCTGCTGAACCATTTTCGCCAGAGTGCCTCCGCAGCCGATTTCCACATCGTCCGGGTGGGCACCCACGGCAATGACATCGAGCGGTTCGGGCAATGAATGATGATTTGACTGCATATCTGCCTACCGTCGCACGGGGCCAACAGGGTCCCACATGGCAGCGGCCGGGTCGTTGGGAACAACATACAGTTCCACACGCCGATTGCGTTGCCGAGCCTGCTCCGCACCCCCTCGTTCAAGAGGATGAAATTCGCTGTAGCCCATGGCGGCGATGCGGTCGGGTTCAACACCCAGCTGGAGCAGTCTGAGAATGACGGCATCGGCCCGGTCGGTGGACAGATGCCAGTTGGTGGGGTGCTTGACCGCGGTCTCGGGACGCACAATGTTTTGATCATCGGTATGACCGACAATCAGGATCTTCAGGCCACGGGCTGCCCCTGCGGTTGCGCTGGAAGCAAATTCCTTCAGAATGGGCTCCGCTTCCGGTCGGACGGCGTCACTGCCCAGATCAAACAGAATATCCGTCCGAAAGCGACTCAGTCCGGTCGCCGGGTCGTAGTCGAAGCCTTCACCGGCAAGTCCGGGGTTCATGCCGCCAGCATCGCTGAAGCCACGAGCCGGGTTTTCGGCCAGCCGGCCGACGAGTGCTTCACGTTCGTTTGCGAGATTGTTCAGTCGGTCATTGAGTGTGGCCATCTGGCCCTGGGTATCGGCGAGCTGGTGATGCAGGGCCTGATTTTCGGCACTCAGCCCCTGAGCGGCGGCGAGAGCCTGCTGGAGTCGCTGATTTTCAGCATACAGTTCGCGGGCGCGGAGCTGAGCGCTGGTCAGCTCCTCACCCGCACGTTTATGGCAGCAGCCGCCGGCCGTCAGCACCAGCAGCAAAGCCGGTACCACGGCAGATCCATACAGCCTGCGAATCATCTCGGTCATCCTGACGTTAGGAACAGGGTTGTCTGCCTGAAAGCCTAGCGGGAGCGAGCAGAGCCGGGCCAGTCTCCTTTGAATCAAATTGGATCGATTCCGCACAGCAGAGCCAACAAATCTGCACCAGCCAGAGAGAACCCGCAGATTCTGCCGCTGATGCCGCAGGAATTGCCGTTTCAGTCTGATCCGGTTTGGCTTTCCACCATCCCGGTGCCTGTGTTCCATCGACCGCGTCCCAGCCGCGATCCTCAGCGGGAACTGGTCAACTGGACTCGAACTGTTTGTGCGGGGGGCAGCTGAGCGGCGTGGATTTTTCCTTCGAGGTCACGTACGAAGGGGTCAAAGCGGGCGATGTCGGCGGCATTGTTTCCCTGTTCGTGTTTCCGGAACCCGAAGAGGTAGGTGATATTCTGCGGGCGCCAGCGGTGGAAGTAGAGTTCGTTCTTGTTGCGAATGAGTTCTTTCAGGCGTTCGTAGGGTAGAGTTGATCCGGCGAGGCGAGCCATACCGTCGGCAGCAGCGACGGTGGGAACGAGGGGATCTGCGGGGGTTCCCGCGGGCGGTACTGCGGGCTGGGAATCGGGCGTTGCGAGCTGGGCTCCGGAAACCTGAAGGGCCACTGGAATTGGCGTCAGCTGAGCCTGCAGCAGGCTGAAGGTGACCGCACTCCCATCGGCCGTCCATTCCACTTTCTGAATCTCTGCTCCGATGGCAGTGACAGTGCGTTTTTCGGCGTCAATGCTGACGGTGGGGAGCAGAGCGGGCAAGCCCATGAGCCGCTGGCGGAAGAACAGTGCTGCACTGGCGTAGCCGGAATCAGTGAGATGCATGCCGTTCTCGGCGAGTTCAGCGAAGGCTGAGGTACCTGCTGGTGCCGGATCGAAGGGACGCAGCAATCTGCTGTTGCTGAGCAATTGTGAGGAAAAGTCGCTGAAGAGGTCGAGGAAGGCGAGCTGTCTTGACTGTGCAACGCTGCCAACAGATTCTGCGTAGACCTGAATCCGGCGGTTAAATCGTGCGGGTGAAGGAATTGGAGGGGGTGCCGGGAGCAGTTCATGGGGGGAGACAAGGATGCAGGGAATTCCGGATGCGGCGAGTTCATCGAGAAACTGACCCAGCTGGCGGGCGAAGTTTTCCGGGGACATTCCGGCTGTGAGGGCTTCGTTCTGGCCGTAGCAGACAAAGACCACGGATGGCTCTTCCGCCCGCACCTGCTCCACCATTCGCAGGTATCCGGCGGAAGGAGGATCGAAAATTCCGCGGGATTCGGCGAAGACGGTGTCTGCGGCCCAGCCGAGATTGCGGAAGGTGACTTGCCGATTTCCGGCGGCTCCTGTGAGGACCGCTTCAAGGTGTTCAAACAGCTGAGCACGTTCGATGAATGTCGCGCCCACGAGGCAGATATGATCTCCGTCATTGAAGGTGAACGGCAGCGTGTTGCGAGCGCGGGCGGCAGTGACGGGGGCTTCGCTGCGTTCTGGAATTTCGGGTTCAGCGAGGCCCTGGGGGCGCTGTGCCGGAGGGGCTTCCTTCCAGTCGCGGTCGTTGAAATCAGTTTGCTGCCAGCCCACGGGTGGCGGAGCGGGGGCTGTTTTCCAGGGCCCGCCGGCAGCGATCCAGCGATCGCCGCGGCGAACAGAAAGACTGGCTGCGAACGTACCGGATTTCTCTGACGACTGCAGTTCGACAGCCACGAGATTGCGGCCTGATCGCAGCAGACTGGAGATGTCCCAGACGCGGGCGCCGAGGCCGCCGGCGGGTGTCTGCAGAGCTTCCATGCGGAGGAGTCGCTGGCCGTTGATGTAGAGTGAACAGCGAGCGTTGGAGCTGAACGTCAGACGGGCCTCTTCGGCCGGGTGAACAGACCCGTCGAGAGCCCAGCGAAACCACCCGGCTGCCTGGTTTTCGGGTGCAGAAACTGAAAACCAGCGGAGCGGAGCATCTTCGGCAGCGGCGGGAGAACAGGAAGCCGGCAGAAAGAGACCTGTTGAACAGACGCACAACAGCAATTGGACCAGGCGGGGCATGACGGTGGATTCCTGAAAAGTCCGGGAAGTCTCTCCGCAGACTATAAAATTTTGGTTCGTTCGGCCACCGGGCGGGAAAAAAAATGCGGCCATGCAAGCTTGCGTGTTGCGTGACCGCTGCCTCAAATGCTCGTGCAGGAGTCAGGATCTGCGTTGAATCGACGGTCGGAGGGCTGAAATTCGGGGTTCAAACCAAAAGAATTCGATGGTCGCCTTGAGAGCGAGGCGATAAACTCTCAATGCCTGTGCCTGAGTTTTGTCCTTTGAAAGCATGTCCCATGTCCAAAGTTTCAATCTCTCTGCTGGTGCTGTGCTGTCTGGCAGCGTCTTCCGGTCAGGCGGTCGCTCAAGCCTCCCGTGGTGGTTCAGGAGGCGGCGGGGCTGGAAGTTCAGGGCTTTCCGGGCTGTCAGGCCTATCCGGGCTGTCAGGGCTGTCTGGATTGTCAGGGCTCTCCGGCAGTTCCCTGTCCAGCCTTTCCGGACTCTCGGGTTTATCCGGGCTCTCGGGACTCTCCGGTTTGTCGGGGCTGACCGGCACTGGCGGTACCACCTCCACTCGAACTTCAACTGGTACATCCGCAGGCGTGGGGGGTGTTGGCGGTGGAGGCGGGGGGTTCGGAACGACGGGGATCGGAAACACGACCGGAGCGACTGGCGGTACCGGTGGCCAGGGCAATTTCGTGGGTGGCAATCAATCCCAGAACTTCATTGGTGGCGGTCGTCAGTCAACGGGTCAGCAGGGCACGAACCGTCAGTTTCAGGCCTTCCAGAACACTCAGAACATGGCCAACCAGGGGGCACAGTCAACAGGAACACCAAGGCAGATCCGCACGGCCCTGCGAGTGAACATCCCGCCAGTTTTGGCAGCGGATGGTCAACCGGCGGTCTTCGGTGCTCCCGGCAACGCAGCCTCGCTGGATCGTTTTGTGGGGCGTCGGCCGGAATTCAGTTCACTGGCTGTCAGTCTGTCTGCGGATGGAACGGCTGTGATCACTGGAGTCGCTGGTTCGGAAGACGACCGCAGGCTGGCCGGAAATTTGTTGCGACTCCAGCCGGGTGTGAAGCGGGTTGACAATCGGGCAACGCTCCAGTAGCGGCACGTTGATGGTCAAAAATGGCCAAAAAACGCCGGAATTCCGAAATTCCATGCCGCGGAGCATTGACTCTTTTTGCTGCCGGAAGTCTACTTCGGGTGAAATTCCGCTGGTGCCAGGGCACCGCAGTTTTCTTTGGTCAGCCCGCTCAACCGTTTCCAAAACCAAACAGAGATCGCTCAAGGAGTACTCCCAAGATGGCAAAGAAGGCCGTAAAAGCAAAAGCCCCTTCGAAGTCCGAAATTCTGACTGCACTCTCCGAAAAAACCGGCCACAGCCGCAAAGACTCAGGCGCGTTTCTGGATGCCCTCGAAGAACTCCTTTCCGAGACCATTTCCAGCGGTGCTGGCATTTTTGTTCTCCCGGGGCTGCTGAAGGTGTACATCCACACCAAGAAGGCAACTGGCGAGCGCATGGGCATCAATCCTCGCACCGGCGAGCGTCAGAAAATTGAAGCCCGCCCCGAAACCAAGGTGGTCAAGGTGAAAGCCCTGAAGCGTCTGAAAGACCTTATTTAAGCTTCCGGTCGCAGCGAATAACCACACAGAGCGATCAGGTGCGGCCTGATCGCTCTTTTCTTTGCCACTCAGCCACCACTCCGCTCCAATTCACCGCCACATCCCACTCCAACCTCCTCACCAGGCTTTGTCATGACAGAAAAAGTGACGATTATCGGCTCCGGTCCCGCGGGCTGGACTGCGGCAATCTACACAGCGCGCGCCGAACTTCAGCCGGTTGTTTACGAAGGTGCAGAGACGGAAGAAAACCGGCAGAAAGGTACCTTGCCGCTCGGACAGCTGGCGCTCACCACAGAAGTCGAGAACTTCCCGGGCTTTCCGGCGGGAAATCTGGCTGCCTATCTCGATTCGTCCATCGCGGCTGATAAACGTCAGTGGATGCCGCCCCATGGTGGGCACGGTGTCAGCGGTCCTGAACTGATGGAACTCATGCGCCAGCAGGCAGCCAACTTCGGCACTCGCATTGTCACAGACGACATTGTCGAAGTCGATCTGTCCCGCCGGCCGTTCGTCCTGAAGACGCTCTCAGGCAACGAATTCACATCTCACGCTGTCATTCTTGCCACGGGCGCTCGAGCGAATTATCTGGGACTTGATTCTGAAGAGCGGTTCAAGAACCGAGGTGTTTCAGCCTGTGCCGTCTGCGACGGTGCGCTCCCCAGATTCCGCAACCAGCCGGTGGTGGTGGTCGGCGGTGGGGACAGCGCGATGGAAGAGGCCACATTCCTCACCAAATTTGCCTCGGTTGTGCATCTGGTTCATCGCCGCAATGCATTCCGTGCCAGCCGCATCATGGCTGAAAGGGCGCTCAATAACCACAAGATTCAGGTCCACTGGAACTCCGCCATCGACGAAGTTCTGGGTGATGACCAGAATGGCGTCACCGGCGTGCGTCTTCGCAGCACGGTGGAGCCTGACCGCACAGAAGTGATCGCTGCCGTCGGCTACTTCGCGGCGATCGGCCACACACCCAACACCGACTTTCTCCGCGGCCAGCTGCTCACCAACGAAAAAGGCTACATCGTCTGGACAACCCCACAGCGGACCGCAACCAGTGTGCCAGGCGTCTTTGCTGCTGGTGACGTCGCCGATGATTACTTCCGCCAGGCAATTACGGCTGCCGGAACAGGCTGCATGGCAGCTCTCGACGCCGAACGCTGGCTCGCTGCACAGGGTATCGAGTAGTTTCGTCCGGCAGGGATTTTCAAGAGTCCTGTGATGACTGAGTTCACCCATATCGACTCCCAGGGCGCTGCGCGCATGGTAAATGTCGGACACAAGCCCGTCACGGTCAGGTCCGCAACGGCATCCGGCCGACTGTTAATGCAGCCGGGCACTCTGCGGTTAATCCAATCGGGAAGTGCCAGAAAAGGAAACATCCTCGAAACGGCACGACTCGCAGGAATCATGGCTGCGAAGCGAACATCGGAATGGATTCCGCTCTGCCATCAGGTGCCCCTGTCGCGGATTGAGGTGGATTTTCAGTTTGCTGCTGAGAACTGCCTGGAGGTGACAGCCACTGTTGCGGCGGAAGCCAGAACGGGGGTGGAGATGGAGGCTTTGACCGCCGTGTCTGCTGCCTGCCTGACCGTGTATGACATGTGTAAAGCGGCCGATCGTGACATGGAAATTGCTCATATTTGCCTTCTGCGGAAGACGGGAGGTCAGTCGGGGGAATACCTCCGAAATCCCGTCTCTGTACCCCCAGACGCCTGAAGCCCACTGCCATGACAGTCGCAGAAACTGCCCGCAACCAACTCAAACAGCAAATCACAGGCCTGCTGGGCGGTGAACTCGGGCTTGTTCGCGATCTGCTCGCCTGCCAATTCTCCAGTCGCAGTCACTTTGTTCAGGACGTGGCGACGCATGTGACAAAGTTTCAGGGGAAGCAGTGGCGTCCGGTGCTTGTTCTGCTGGCTGCGCGTCTGTGCGGCCTGACCCCACGGACGCGTACGAAAGCCTGCCAACTGGCCGCGGTCGTCGAAATGATTCATGCCGCAACGCTCGTTCACGACGACGTGATCGATGACGCGGACCTCAGACGTCATGTCTCCACGATCCACCGGCGGTGGAACACAGAAACCAGTGTTCTCTTCGGGGACTATCTGTTTTCCAAGGCGTTCCATCTTGCAGCAACGACCGGTGATGCTGAGGCGTGTCGGCTGATAGGGCAGGCGACCAACCGTACGTGTGAGGGTGAGCTGAATCAGATCGCAGTGCGGCTTGAACAATCTGTTTCGGAACGGGATTATTTCCGTGTGATCCATGGTAAGACGTCGCAGCTGTTCTCTGTGAGTGGTCGTCTGGGGGCAAGGGCAGCGGAGGCCCCGGTCGCGGCGCAGGAGCGACTTGGCCTGTTCGGAATGCGACTGGGACTTGCTTTTCAGATCGCCGATGATGTGCTGGACCTGACTGAATCCGTGCAGCAGACCGGGAAAGACGCGGGCAACGATTTAGAGAACGAACGGCCGACGCTGCCGATCATTCGTGCATTGCGTCTGGCGGAACCTGAAGAGAAACGCGAGTTGCTTGCCCTGCTGCATTCGGGTGTCCCGGCCGACAAGGAGCGGCTCAGACGATCACCTTTACTGCTGCCGGGCATCGAATCGGCCCGTCAGACCGCGCTTCGTTTTGCCCGCAGTGCCGCGCACTGCCTGCGTCTGTTCCCCGACGTTCAGGAGCGAGTGCTGCTGGAAACGCTGGCGGCGTTTTCCGTACAGCGAGTGGTTTGAGCGTTTTGAGCGATCGATGGAGAACTGATTCAGAGATTGAGCAGCGGGAGGGAATCGCGGAAGATCATTTTTTCGATGGCGTCCGGATTAAGACGGGGGAGTGCGGTGCCCTGCAGCATTTCATTCAGGCGACGGATCCCTGCGATGGAGTCGTTCACGGTGGTAAACGGATAGTCGGTTCCGAACAGGACCTTGTCCCAGACGCCGTATTCCTGAACGAGCATGAGAGAGTGATAGAGCTGGAAGGGGCGGTAGTGCAGTGCAGAGACATCGGCGTAGACATGAGGATGTTTGCGAATGACGGCGACGCATTCCCCTTCCCACGGATGCCCCAGATGAGCAAGGATCAGTCGCTGTTCCGGATAGCGTGCGGCGACCGGATCCAGGTGCCGTGGCAGCGTACATTCAAGCGGGGCCTGTGAGATGAAGGTGGTGCCGGTGTGCAGGAGCACTGGAAGTCCGTGGCGGGACGTGTACTGCCAGAAACTGTCCCATGCCGGATCATCCGGGCGAAAGCCGGCGTACATGGACAGCAGTTTCACGCCGCGCAGCCCCAGTTGCTGATGTCCATGGATCAGCTCGTCCATCCAGCCGGGCTGGGTGAGATCAACAGAGAGAAAGCCGATAAGCTGTTCCGGGTGGGCCGCCACGTAGGCGGCGACCGCGTTGTCATCCACCCAGAGTCCGCTGAGTCTGGCCTTGCCGCCGAAGACGATGCTGCGAGTGTCTTCGGGGGCGGTGCGGCGGTAATCCTCAAAACGCACTGTGAGGTCCACCTCGACTCCGGCACGGGCACGGCGCGCCTGCTGGCGAAAGGATTCGTTAAAGTGTGCCGGGTACTCCCAGAAGTGACTGTGGACGTCGATGATCATGACTTGCTGCCTGTTGATGAAAGGAGTGAGCAGAATATGGAGCCGCGATTGTCAGGGAGCGGAATCCCAACGTGCACGTTGACCCGGCAGGGCGCGTTCGGGGGAGTGGTTGTCAGGTCGCCGCCGCACCAAAATCGTCGACTGGCCCCGGGGCGGTGCACTTGCGGTCGAGGTGCGTATAGCCACCGTCGACGTAAAGGATCTGGCCGGTGGTATGACTGGAGCAATCTGACGCGAGGAACACGACGGTGGCAGCCAGTTCTGCGATGGTTGTGAAGCGACGTCCGAGTGGAATCAGGTTTTCGATGGCAGCGCGTGCGGCTGCGGGATCGGGCATGGCGGCGAGGCAGCGTTCATAGAGCGGAGTCCAGGTTTCTGCCGGCAGCACCACATTGACTCGAACTCCCGCCGGAGCCAGTTCCACGGCCCATTCGCGAGTGAGTCCGTTGATGGCACCTTTGGAGGCAGCGTAACCGGACGTGCCTCCCTGGCCGGTTTCGCACACTTTCGAGCCGATGTTGATGATGCATCCGCGGGAGTGCCTGAGGTAGGGAGCGGCATGGTGAGCCATGGCATAATAATGGAGCAGATTTCGCTGGAGTGACAGCAGAAAGGCGTCCGGTCCGGCGTCCAGCCCGGCGCCATCATTGACCCCCGCGTTGTTCACCAGAATATGCAGACCGCCGAAAGTCTGCACCGCGTACGCCACAGCATCCCGGCACACGGTCAGATCCACCAGATCTCCCGGAAAAAAACGATAGCGCGCCTGGACATTTTCGGGGATGTCGGCTGCTGCCGCAGGACTGCGACCGACATTGACCACACAGGCACCTTCGGCAAGAAGCAGTTGGACAATACCAAGTCCGATGCCTTTGGAGCCACCGGTGACGATTGCCACCCGGCCATTCATTCCGAGATCCATGAAGTTCGCTGTCCTGAAAAATCGAGGAAGTTGTCCGGGGGGGGGGGCGGGGCGGTCAGCAGCCGGGCTGTCTTCCGCTGAGAATGCCGGGGGCCACTTCACCATAGACACCTGTGAGTCGGAAGTCACGGCCGGAG
>CAZLOQ010000164.1:0-13407 GCA_964561125.1 uncultured Chitinophaga sp.
AATTTCTGGTGCTCGTTATGCGAATGGACAAAATACAGGCTGCGACGCTGCGAGCCTTCCATGGACACCGGAATTGATGGCCCCCCAAGAGTCGGATCCAGTCTTCCGGCGAGGGAAAGCAGGCTGTCCCGCACAATCTGCGCTTCCATACGGACCGAATGACCCCTCCAGTACCAGCGGTTCTCGGGATCGCTCAACCCCGCGGCAGCCACAGACCCCGACTGCGACGAACCCGACTGCAGCGGCGAAGACGACAGCCCCCACGCGTCCGACAGCAGAATCAGGCGATGCAGATGCTTCAGACTCCAGCCTTGCTCCATGAACTCCACGGCCAGCCAGTCCAGCAACTCCGGATGAGTAGGACGCGCCCCGCGGCGACCAAAATCGAATACAGATGCCACCAGCGGTCGACCGAAATGCCTCGCCCAGATGTGATTGACTGCTACGCGGGCTGTGAGCGGATTTCGGGGGGATGCGATCCAGCGTGCGAGTGCTGAGCGACGACCGGTACTGGTGGTGGGAAACGGACGTCGACGCGAATCCTCAGACTCGAGGTTGCTCTCGAGTGTTTTCAGGGAGCCGACAAGCGGTGTGAAGCTGGTGGCGGGCTGCGCCAGTGCGGCCTCCGCTTTTTCCAGGGCCACGGTGGCTGCCGTCCTCTGCTTTTCGGCATCGCTGCGTTTACCGGGCAAGGCGACCAGCAGCTGATACTCAGCCCGGGCCAGGGCTTCCCGAGCTTTGAACGCGGTGAACTGCCGCTCAAGCTGTGCCGCGGCAGTCACCAGCGCAGCTGTTTCCGGGGCTGCCGGATGATCCAGCATCGCGCGCTCTGCTACGGCTTTGGCCTTCAGCAGTTCGGGCTCGACAGTGGCAGCCGCCGAGAGTGCTTCAGCAGCCCGCAGAGCGGCCTGAGCCTGGGTCAGAGTTGGCGGACCGGCCGGGGCGGATTCATCGCCGGCTTCCTGCATTTGAACGGCGGCCGGGAGCGTCTTCAGGTGGAAGCTGTGAAAGTCGGCCACAGCATCAAAGGCAATCAGCTGGACCGTCCCCGCACGCCGTTCGAACGGCAACAGGCTGACCACAGCCAGCTCGCCATTGACCAGCACATTGACGAGTTGCCCGCGGACGCGGATCGTAAGTTCCTGCGGTGCCTTCAGTGGAACCGGGCGGGCCTGCATCGCCGACTCCGGATACACCTGCGTACCCTTCTGCTTCCACGCCAGCTGCACTTTGGAACCACCCGCATAACTGCTCAGATACACCATCACGTTGTCACCGCCGGTCACATCAAAACGCAGACCCACCGATTTCCACATCTGACCGTCCAGCGTGGTGAATCGCAGCTGAGTTTCGAAGTCGCCAGGGAGCGCTGGGCGACGCAGCTCAAGGACGCAGTCCACAGCCCCCGTCTGCGACTGCCGCAAGTGCCCGTTCTGCCATTTCCAGTCTCCGCTGAGCGGTGTCCAGAGGTCGAGGTTGGCGGACATGAAGGAGTCCGTGGCCAGAAGTTCAGCGGGAGCCGCCGGCTGCGGAGCCGGGGCCGGGGTGGACAATTTTGCGGCCGCCGCCTCCCGTTCCGCCGCCTCCCGAACGGCCGTGGCAGCGCGGCGAGCTTCGTCCTGAGCCTGCATGAGGCGGGATTCTGCGGCCTGCTGGAGCGCAGACAGAAATTCCGGACGCAGCTGGGGACGCGCCGCTTCAGCCGGAAGCTGAACCTGCTCAATCGGGAACCCATCGAAATTCAGAAATGCTGGCAACTGCGGGACAATCGCACGCTCCTTGTCCGGGTTGCGGTCGTCTCCGCGAATATGCAGCCAGGTCGGTGCATCCGCATTGCAGTCGAAGGCGCGGGGAATCCCGTTCTGGTCGGGATCGGTGATGCCAGGCAACAGGTCCGTGCGGATCTGGTAAGGTTCAAAGAAGGCCCGCAGCTGATAGTACTCCTGCTGCGACAGCGGATCGTACTTGTGATCATGACATTTCGCACAGTTGAACGTCATCCCCAGCATCGCCTTAAACGTGTGCTGGATGGTCTCATCAAGCCAGCTGGTGCGGTTGAACTTGAAGTATTGCCGCGCCAGAAATCCAGTGGCCCGCAGACGACTGCTGTCGGTCGGATGCAGCTCATCAGCCGCCAGCATGTCCTGCAGCATCTGGTCATAGCCCGCGTCGGCATTGAGCGACTCAATAATCCAGTCGCGCCAGTGCCAGATGTGCTTCTGAGAATTGCGGACTTCAGCCCCCAGTCCCCACCAGTCACTGTAACGCCAGATGTCCATCCAATGCCGCCCCCAACGCTCGCCGTAATGCGGTGATGCCAGCAGCCGATCCACCACCTTCGCGCGGGCGGCCGGGGAATGATCCGCCAGAAACTGCTGCTGTTCGTCCAGTGTCGGAGGCAGTCCGGTGAGGTCCAGTGAGACTCTTCGCAGCCACGTGCGAGCATCGGCAGGCGGCTGCGGCGTCAAACCGTGCTGTTCACGAGCAGCCTGGAGAAAGGTATCGATCGGAGTCAGAATGCGGCTGCGGTCAGCAACATCGGGAAGTGGCGGTCTGATCGGGCTGCGGAAAGCCCAGTGGTCTCGGGGATCCTCTTCAGGCTGCTCATTCTCAGGGCCAATGGCTCCGGACTGAACCCAATTTCGCAGCGCAGCGATCTGTTCGGGCTTCAGCGGCTCACCCTCCGGCGGCATCCGTTCCGCAAGGTCCATTGCCGTGATCCGGGAAAGCAGCAGACTGGCGGCCGGATCACCCGGGACGACGCCAGCCCCGCTGTCGCCTCCACGACGGATCAGTTCTGCAGTGTCCAGTCGCAGACCCGCCTCCTGGCGGAGCGCTCCATGGCACGCCAGACAACGCTCACGCAGTACCCCGCGCACCTGCTGCTGGTAAAGGTCGTCAGGAAATGCACCAGCAGCAGCCCGGACAGGGCTGGTGAATGCGGCGGAAATTGCCAGCAGCAGCACAGGGATCCGCAGAAAGCAGGCAGGACGCATGGCAGGGCACCCGCGATTTGTCGGGAGGGGAATTCAGACAACGTGCAGGGGCAGTTTAAGATGCGGGACTGGCGGTGTCACGACAGAAACGCTCGCGATCGCGGGAAGCAGCCAAATCCTGTTCAACGCACGACTTGACCGGATTTGACGCAGATTCCTATACTCCCGACTCTTTCCGTCGCTGCAGCAGACTCTATCGAAAGCCCCGACCATGTCGGAACCGCAGTTCACCCATCGCCCCGACGAAGCTCAACTCGCCAAAATCCTTCGCGAATCCCGCCCCCTCATCGAACGCTACGGAACCGCCGCCATCTACGGCGCTGCCCTCGTTCTGGCAATCGCTGCTGTCGTGGTCTACGTGACACGCCGCCCCCCGGCTACTGCTGCCGAATCCGCCAAATTACTCAAAGCCGAAACTCCCGAAGAATACGGCGAAATCTCAGACAACGCACCCGGTACCGCCATCGGACAGGCCGCCGCTGTACGCGAAGCCGAACTCGTTCTGCAAAACGCCCTGCGAAATCTCTTTACCAATCGCAAGGTCGGCCTCGAAGAACTGGATGATGCTGCCAAAAAATACCGCGCCCTCGAAGATGACACCTCACTCGGTGAAGACGCCGGTCTCAAAGTAGCCGTCGGACTCGCACGGATCGCCGAAGCCCGCTGCGACGGGAGCGACGCGGCCACTAAATCCGCCATCGAAGCCTGGGACCGCGTACTCAAATCCTACCCGGATTCCAAAGCCTTCTCCGCCCTCGCCGAAGAACGTAAAAAGAAACTGGCACAGCCGACAACAAAGGAATTCTACGCCTGGTTCCAACAACAAAACCCAGCCCCCGGAGATCCACTGGGGCTCCCGCAGGATGGTCCCGGTGCCGTCCCCTCCATTCCCGGCCTGCTCGGCTCTGACCCGCTCCAGGGGCTCATTCCGCCCGCTGTTCCCAAAACAGAACCCACTGCTCCCGCTGAAACACCCAGCCAGGAAGCCCCTTCTGGCGATGCACCGAAAGTAGAAGAGCCGAAGCCCGAAGAGCCCAAAACCGAAGAGCCCAAGCCCGAAGAGCCCAAGCCCGAAGAGCCCAAGCCCGAAGAGCCCAAAACCGAAGAGCCGGCATCCGGCACCCCGGCGCCGGGTGCTCCGGAGGCCGATGCTCCAGCATCTGACGCTCCAAAGTCAGGCGAATGACGGCCGACGACTTGCCCGATGACGACCAGGATCTGCCCGATCCGCTGCTTGAACTGCCGGAACAATCCTCAGATTCTGAACCGGTCGATGTCACAGTAGAGGCCCGCGCTCATGGCTGGCGACTGGATCACTACCTCGGCCGATTGTTTCCTAACCACAGCCGTGCGCAACTGCAGCGAATCATCGATTCCGGCGGCGTGCTGCTCAATGGGCTGGTACACAAGGCCTCCAGACGCCTGCGTGTCAACGATCGCCTGCAGGTGCGACTGGTAGCCGCCGAACGGCCGGGAATCGAACCCGAAAATCTGCCGGTGGGGATTCTCTACGAAGACGATTCGCTGGTTGTTGTGAATAAACCCGCCGGCATGGTGGTGCATCCCGGTCGCGGGTCGTCCAGAGGAACTCTCGCCGCCGCGCTCCAGTTTCACTTTGATCAGCTCAGCGATGTCGCCGGTCGGCATCGTCCCGGAATTGTGCACCGCCTCGATCGTGACACAACGGGTGTCATTCTGATCGCCAAGGACAATCAGGTGCACCAGAAGATCGCAGCGCAGTTCGAGCGCCGCGAAGTGCAGAAGGAATACCATGCAATTGTGCGCGGCTGCCCGCAGCTGGATGCAGACTACATTCGCACGTGGATGACAACGCATCCGAAGGTCCGGGAACGCATGATGGTCTGTCCCCGCGGTGGAGATGCCCGGGAAGCCGTTACTTTTTATCGGACGGCTGAACGCTTCGGCCGATATTCGCTGATGGAATTGCACCCGCGGACCGGCCGGACGCATCAGCTGCGAGTCCACATGCTGCATCTGGGGCACCCCATCATTGCCGATCGACTCTACCTCGGTGTGGGTGAGCTGCGTTTGAGCGACCTGCGGGGGGACACGAGGCAATCCGCTGCTTCTGTGGTCTCCACTCCCGTCTCCACAGATCGACAGCTCATTGCCCGCCAGGCCCTGCATGCGTTCGGACTCACAATTCGACACCCTGTGAGCGGCGAATCGATGCGATTTGAGGCACCCTGGCCTGAGGATTTCCGGCAGACGGTGGAGGCCTTGCGACAGCTTCACTAGCACATGCGGCTGTGCAGCGAACGCAGTGGCCGCACCCTCGATTTCTGTCGGGTGGGCAAACCTTTTTCAGTGCACTGGATGTGTGGTTGTGGGGGATTATGCCGCCTTATGTCTGGACTGGAGCCCCCGCTGATCGGCTGCTTCCATTTTTTCCCCAACGAACACCACATTTTCAGCGTAGATTCACAGCAGCGCTCTCTTTGCGCTCCCCGGCCACGGCTTCTCCACCCTGGCCTCCTGCAGTTTTGCAACCGACCCCGGCCAGAATGAGGCGACTTCCAACATGGCGAACGCGGTGATTGAAATCCGGAATCTTTCCAAGGTCTATCGCGATTTCTGGGGAAGAAAAAAGGTGCAGGCTGTGAAAAGTCTCAGCCTCGACGTGATGCAGGGAGAAGTCTTCGGTCTGCTGGGCCCCAACGGTTCCGGCAAGACGACCACCATGAAAATGCTCCTCGGTCTGCTCTTTCCCACCTCCGGCGAAATGACCATTCTGGGTAAGCCCGCCTCTGACGTCTCCAAGAACGAAAGAATTGGATACCTCCCCGAGGAATCCTACCTCTACCGGTTTCTTAACGCGGACGAAACTCTTGATTTCTACGGTCGCCTGTTCAACATGACCGCAGCCGAACGAACTCAGCGTGCCGACGAACTGATCGAGCTGGTGGGGCTGGGAAAAGCCCGCCGCCGACAGCTCAAGGAATACTCCAAAGGCATGACCCGCCGCATCGGCCTCGCTCAGGCACTCATCAATAACCCGGATCTGGTCCTGCTCGACGAACCCACCAGCGGCCTGGACCCGATCGGAACCCGGGAGATGAAGGACCTCATCGTCCAGCTCAAGGCTCAGGGCAAAACCGTTGTCATGTGCAGCCACCAGCTGGCCGACGTTCAGGACGTCTGTGACCGGATTGCGGTGCTCTTCCAGGGAGAACTCAAAGTTCTCGGACGCGTCGATGAATTGCTCGAATTGCGGAACGAAACCCAGATTCGCACCGGCAATCTCAGTGAAGCGGCAATTGCTGACGTCCGCGCAGCACTCGCAAAGCACAACGTGACTGACGTCGAAATCAGCCGTCCCCGGGCTGACCTCGAACAACTCTTCCTCCGAACCGTGCGGGAAAGCACAGAACGCCCGGGAAGACGATTTTCCACAGAGGAAGTGTCTGCGTCCGCCGGCGGGGGACGGTCCTGACGGAAGCGTGGGAGTGTCGAAGAGGGTTTTTCGGTCTGCGGTTACTAACGGGATCACCGGCTCATGGATTTTGACATTCGCCCCTATGACTTCATCTCAGCCCTCCGCGGCTGGCTGCTGCTGTCCGCCGGACTTGCTGCCATCTCCCTGGCCATCGCGTTTCTGCTTTCCGTCGCCCGCAATGGTGCTGCCGGAGTCAGAATCTTCAGGGCTGGTCTGGTGTCCTTCTTCAGCGACACGTTTACCCTTTCTTCCCGGCGAATTCTCGCCATCGCTCGCCTCGCACTGCTCGAAGCCGTCCGTCGCAAAGCCCTGATGGTGTTCGTCGTATTCGCCGTACTCCTGATGTTTGCCGGCTGGTTTATCGCGGATTCAAACGAACGCCCGGAACTTCAGGTCCAGGTCCACATCGCTTTTCTGCTCAAAGCCATCGCCTGGCTGATGCTCCCCGCCGTCATCTTCCTCAGCTGCTGGGCCGTCCCCGAGGATATTCGTCTGCGGTCTCTGCACACAGTGGTCACCAAGCCGGTCCGCCGCGTGGAAATTGTCCTCGGACGCATCCTCGGCCTCTCGCTCGTCTTCCTCGTCGTACTCGCTGCCATGGGAATTATCGGACAACTCTGGCTCAGTCGCCGGATCCCGGAAAGCGCCAAGGCTGCCCTCCAGTGCCGCGTGCCCATGTTCGGCAACCTTTACTTCCTCAACGCCGAAGGGCAGCCCGCCGAGACGGGGCTGAACGTCGGCGACATCTACGCCTACCGATCTCACATCCAGGGGAACTCAAGAGCCCGTGGTGTGTTCCTCTTTCCAAACCTCACCGAAACAGCCCTCACCACAAATGCTGATGGGGCCCAGGAACTGCTCCTCGAATGCCGATTCGAAGCTTTCCGCACAGTCAAGGGGTCTGAAAGAAGTGTGAAGGAAGGGATTCAGGCCCAGTACACGCTGATGTCCAATCCCCGCGAAGAGGCGTTCGGGATCTTCGCCCAGAGTGAGTCGCTGCGTCCGACCGCCGAAGCCTTCCGCAACGCCGAATTCCTTAACGCTGCCGATCTGCTCAAAGGGCTCGGCGACCGCATTCGCACCGCTCCCCAGGAACTGCGTCCCGCCGACTACGTGGCCCTGCACAACGGAATGTACAATGCCGGTGAACAACTGCGCCGGCGTAACGACGACCGGATCAGCGACGTTGCAGCAAAGTTGCTCGCCGCAGCGGACGTATGCCGCCCGATCCCGAAACTGATGGCTGATCAGGACGCCGGGCTGCGAGTTGAAATTCCATGGCAGGAACTGGCTGCCGCTGTGACTGACGTGTCAGCCACAGTGCTCCAGCGATCCGGTGACCTCCTCGAAGCACTCCCCCGGCTGGAAGTGCCGCTCCCGGCATTCAGCGTCTCTGAATACCACGGCGGCGACGATGCTGAGGTGAATGTGACTCGTGTCCCCCGAACCCTCCGTTTCGTCGCCGGCGACGAAACGCTCGCACGCTTTCTCGCTGACGTCACTGCCGCCTGGAGTACCGAAGGAAAGCTGATTGAAAACGGTGCAGTCAAAGCAACACTCGTCGGCGATCTGGTGTCACAGGCAAAGATCTCACAACTCAACGCAGAACGCCTCGCTGTCGTACTCACTGAAGAACTTGCTGCAGGCAAACTTCGCATCGTCGAAGGCCGGCTGACCCCTCCGGAAGACAGCACGTGGTTCAGTTTCTATCGGGAACTCATCAGTCTGCAGCGGCTGGTATCTGAAGACAGCGAAGGCTGGCTCATAGAAAAGGATCTTGTCAACGACCTTGCAAAAGATGGCTACCTCCGGGTGGAAGTGGCCTGCGTTGATGACCAGATGTATCTGGGGATGGCGCGACCGGACCTGTTCGTTCGCAAGGCCGATCGTCCGTTCTGGGTGGGGTACTGGAAGGCACTGACCGGCATGGGCGCAATGCTCCTGCTCATGGTCGTTGTCGGTGTTACTGTCAGCTGCGTCGTCAAAAGCAACGTCGCCCTGTTCTTCTCAATCACGTTTCTGATCGTCGGTCTGCTGCACGACTTCATTATCCGTAAACTGTCTGAACTTGAAAAAGGTCTGGGATCATTCGAGTCAGCAGTGCTGCTGGTGCAGGACCGCAATCCGGAAGTCGGGATGGACGTTTCCAGCACCACCATGAAGGTGGTGCAGACCGCCGACAAGTCGCTCGACAGCGTCCTCTGGGTATTCAGTCGCATCGTCCCGGACTTCGGCGTCTTCAGCAAAGCTACAAGGTTCGTTGAAAACCGTTTTGATGTACCGGTTGTTGATGTCGTGCTGCCCTCACTTGCCGTGTTTGCAGGCTTCTTTATCCCCTGTGCCCTGATCGCCGGTGCCCTGCTCAAATTCCGTGAACTGGAGTCGAAATGAGCCGCATGAATTCTCGCCAGCGAAAGCTGTCCTACGGCGCAGGCATCCTGCTGCTGCTCGCTCCCATCGTCTACCTCGGCTTCCCCTCCCAGCAGTCCGGAGATGGTGATTCCGCACGATTGGGGCTGCTGTCCCAGAAGCGTCGCCAATACGAACTGGGCGAAGCAACTCTCGGAAATGTTGACCCCTCCAGCTCGGCCGTGAATCTGGTGCTCCTCGGCATGCGCGGCCCGGCTGCCACCTGGCTGCATATGCAGGCGATCGAACATCAGGAACGCAAAGAGTGGGCAAAACTCAGGTCCACAGTCGACTCCATCATTCTCCTCCAGCCCCACTACGTGCAGATCTGGAAGTTCCAGGGCTGGAATCTCGCCTACAACGTCTCACGCGAATGGGATAAGGTCGACGACCGCTTCTACTGGGTGAAGGAAGGCATTAAGTTCCTCCAGGAAGGCACGCGGCGTAATCAGGGCATCCCGATTCTCTTCCATGACGTCGGTGACTTCGTGCAGAACAAGATGGGCGTGTCAGACGAAAAGAAGTTCTTCCGGGAATACTTCGAAAAGGATCCCGATCCCCGCTTTGAAACCGCACCTGGCGTTCCCGGCCCCGACCCGGCAACAAACCCCAACGGCCTCGACAGTTACATGGTCGCTCACGACTGGTTCGTGGATGCCAACCAGAAAGACGATGAAGACGGAGTTGTGGGGGTCAAGGGAATGACGCACGTCTTTTTCCGTCAGGGACCCGCGAAGGCTTTGATCAATTTCGCCGGCACGCGTGCTCAGAAGGGATTGTTCCCTGAACACATTCCTGCGTGGGATCGCGCCTACAAGGCGTGGATGGATGACTACGGCAGAATGGACTTCTACGGACTCGATGACAAGAAATATCGGCTCAACAGCACCGAAGATGACCTGAAAACACTCGCCGAAGAAAACGGCATCACCGTCTCTGCCCAGCGACAACTCTGGGCCCAGAACCTTGATATGACCAACTTCCGCCAGTGGCGGGATATCGCCAACCTCGAAGCGAACAAATGCTGGAGGCGCGGCGCTCGTTCTTCCTCGCCCGCCAGGCGTACAATGGCGGCCGAGCCTTCGATCAGGGCGATGGGGCCGGAAACTTTCAGATCTCTGAAGCCCAGAAATTCCTCGAGACCGCCATGTTGAAATGGCAGGAACTCGCCAGCGCCAATCCCAATCTCTTCATGGACGGTGACTACCTCGACGAATGCATGCTGCTCGTCCAGTACTACGATGCAGTGCATCAGCAGAACAGCCGCAGCCTGCCCCCCGCATTCCCGCTGAAGGATGTCTGGGACACACACGTGGCTGAACAGTCAGAGGCCAAACGCACATTCCTCATTGAAACGAAGGCCCGTCAACTGCAGTGACGGGCAGGCTGCGGCAGTTGCGGCAGACTGCCGCCGGAAGGAGCGTATCTGGTGGCACTCGGGCCCATCTTCGAACGTGAACTACTCACCACGCCCCGGCGATTGAGTCATTACATTCTGCGGTCAGGTTTCATCGCCGCTCTGCTGGTGCTCTTCTACAGCCTCCGGCAGGCCACGATCGGTTTCCAGGATGTCGTGTTCGCCGGCGACAGCGCCGCCTTCAGCGTCCTTGCATTCCGCGTCTTCAGCGTCCTGCAGCTCACCCTTGGCCTGTTTTTCTCAACACTCTTCGCCGCCTCACTCGTCGCTCAGGAAAAAGACCGCAAAACGCTCATCCTTCTGCTGATGACCGATCTGCGAAACCACGAACTCGCAATCGGTAAACTCCTCGCCAGCCTGCTCAGCATGTGCGTCCTGCTGGGTGTGTCATTGCCGGTCTTCTGCTTCCTCAAACTGCTGGGCGGCATCACCTGGAAACAGATTCTGTGGTCCCAGGCCGTCGTTGCCGCCTCCACGCTGGCTGCCGGCAGCTGGGGATGCCTCGTCGCCTTCCGCCGCGAAAAGACCTTCCAGACGCTCGCTACGAGTGTTCTTGGGGTGGTGGTACTGCTGCTTGCCGCCCATGCCCTCGGAGCCGCTGGTCTGCCGCAGGTGGCTGCCATCTCGCCCTACGATGGTCTGTTCCGCATTCTCAATCCACTGAACCCTGACATTCACGGCCCCGCCGTCGTCTCGGCCTGGACCACCGTAATCTTCCAGGTCGCCCTCGCCGCTCTCTGCTCCTGCATTACCGTGCTCCGCGTCCGCGTCTGGAACCCGTCCAGGGAAGTCTATCTGGGGCCGGCTGAAACCACCCCCGCAGACGTGGCTCGCGCTGACAGCAGCGCCGATTCCATGCAACAACCGGTAACAACGCGAAAAGAACACCGTCACGTCTGGAATCACCCGGTGATCTGGAGAGAAATGCGAACACGCGCCTACGGTCGCCGCATGATCTGGATCAAACTTTCGTATCTCCTCCTCACACTGCTCATCGCCGCTTCCGCCTGGCAGAAATCCACCACACCCGACGCCTCCAGCCTCGTACTGGGAATGGTCTCCGGTCCCTCCTTCGCCCTGCTGGGCGTCGGCATCCTCAGTCTCCTTCTCGCGAATGCCCAGGCTGTCACCTCCATTACCAATGAACGCGACGGCAAAACCCTGGAGATTCTGCTGGTCACTGACCTCCGTCCACATGAATTCATGCTGGGAAAGATCGGCGGCGCACTCTGGAACGCCCGGGAAATGCTCCTCGTGCCACTGCTGATGACTGTGGTCTTCAGCGCCGCAGGCGTTATCCCCGCACTCACACTCGAAAATACGGTTTATGTGGCCACTGCCTTCATCGTGCTCACCCTGTTCGCAGTGACGCTGGGGCTGCATGCCGGACTGAGTTACGAGAATTCCCGGCAGGCGATCGCTCACAGCCTCGGCACAATGTTCTTCCTGTGCGTCGGTATTTTTGTGTTCATGCTGCTGCTCGTGGAGGCCAGATCGTCTTTCGCCATCCAGCTGCAGAGCTTTGTCCTGTTCATCGGCTTCGGCAGCCTCGGACTGTATTCATCACTCACCTGGCGAAATCCGTCAAGTGCACTCACTCTCGCAGCACTGCTGCTGCCGTTTCTCACTTTCTACGCCATCACGGAATTCCTGCTGGGCGGGAACCTGGGCGTGAGTTTCTGGGTGTGCATGGCCTATGGCTTTGCTGCCGTCGCCATGATGGTGCCCGCCATGACCGACTTCGATATCGCCCTCGGACGCAATGCGCCCGATGCCGGGTAGCGTGCTGCGGCGCTGACGCAGCACGGCCACCACGACACTCAGAAGGCCTCTACGCCATGATCGCAAAAACCACAAATGCCACGAACAGCAGTAACGCGCCGATCAGCAACCCGACGATGACCTTGCCCGGGGTGTCCAGCGTCTTATGGACCGCATAACCCTCCGGAGCAGCAATCAGTCGGATACCCACCACAATATTCAGAATCGGCACGATCAGCCCCAGAAGCCACCAGCCGCTTTACCCCAGATTCTTCAATCGCAGCAGCACAATCGCAATCGCCGCCCCAATGCTCAGCACCGGAACGATGAACGCAATCGGTGCCGCATCAGCGGGCAGGGCAGCCACAACAGCCATTGTCAGCACCTGTGACAGGAACGAATTCAAAAATGAATACCCGAAATACGCAAGACGACCAATCCCCCCGAAAACCTGCTGACTGATCTGTTCAACTGCGGTTTCACCAAAGTTTGACGGAACGGAGAACGGATTCTGCTGACTCACAGGTTTTCCTTTCACCCCGCGTGTCGGGGTCTGATGAGAATATAGGGAGGGGCTCTGCCGTCCCTGAAGGCAAAATTCTACTGAACATTTCCTTCGGTGACAACATGCCCAGCACCCAACTCGTTCGACACAGGGTTCTCAGGTGCCATGCACCTTGAGATGCATGGGTGTTTACGGCCTGTAAGGCCAGGTCCATCAGCCTGGCATGAAATGCCAGGTCAGGCCGCCCCCGTGCAGCTTCGCCCTGTAAGGGCAGTTCTCAGCCGAACACTGCGTGTTCGGTGTGAGTCGGGTGTGCGGCCGCGGGCTTTGGACGCACCCTTGCACGATTGCGTTGCGCTGACTCCACCTGGGCGTTGCCGGGGCCGTAGTTGAGAACTGCCCTTACAGGGCGTGTGTCTTCGTTGGGGGCTGACCCGGGGTTGCACCCCGGGCTGGTGGAGCTGGCCTTACAGGCCGAAATCGCATTGGTCATTGGTCATTGGTCATTGGGATGTCGATGGTGTCGTGGGACGGCGAAGGTTGCGTGCAACAGCCCAGCTGTGTTTGCGGCCTGTAAGGCCAGGTCTATCAGCCTGGCATGAAATGCCAGGTCCGGTCGCCCGCGGTGCATGGCACGCTGAGATGCAGGGGTGCATGGCACGCTGAGATGCACGGGCGAAGAGCGAGGGCCGACGGCCTGAAAGGCCGTCCTACGAGCACTCCCGTAGGACGGCCTTTCCAGGCCGTCTTATCCCCCCCACACCCCAACCCCGCCGCGACGTGCAGCGCCGCTAACGCAGCCGCACCGTGCATGGCACCTTGAGACGGCATGGGCGGAGAGCGAGGGGCGACGGCCTGAAAG
>CAZLOQ010000165.1:0-13234 GCA_964561125.1 uncultured Chitinophaga sp.
TGACCGGACATACGCACAGCAGTTTTCGGACGCCGAATCATCTGAGACTGAGTGCTTATCACCTTGGTGGCGGGGCCTCGTATGCGGGTGCCGGGTGGTTCAATTCTGTTGTACTGGTGCGGATATCGCAGGAAGGGTTTGAGCATCGAACACTGAAGTTTGAAGCCGGTGATGCGGAGGATGGCTGGACCACCCTGCCAGCCTCGAAGCTCATTCGATTTCGTAACACGCAACACGATCCGTTCTTGCCTCCCCCGTCCGAACCGCCGGCGATCCTGCACTATCTCAGACGTCTTGCTGCCGACACGCGGGACATTCAGCTGTTGGGGA
Organism: uncultured Chitinophaga sp.; assembly: GCA_964561125.1. Classification (GTDB taxonomy): domain Bacteria; phylum Planctomycetota; class Planctomycetia; order Planctomycetales; family Planctomycetaceae; genus SXXK01. Next base: position 331 of record CAZLOQ010000165.1, read on the forward strand.
TGGGGCGGTCATTTCAGGTGGATTTGCCGATTGACGACGTGTATGTGCCATTGCGGATGGTGCGATTTACCCGGCAACGGCCGGGGGATGAGACGGAGCGTTTGCCGAAGGGGGCGGGGGCGTTGCAGGGCGTGATGCAGGAACAGGAGTCTGCCGAGTGGGAGATGACTGTGGAGCAGGACCTCGCGGACAAGTCACCCGAGTGGATGTTCCGGCAGTGTGAGCAGCACAGCAGGCGGGGTGTGGTGGTGCTGGGGGAACCGGGCGCAGGCAAGACGACGTGGGCGCGACAGCTGGCCTGGCGGCTGGCGAGTGGCAAGGTCGCTCCTGAGTCGCTCGGTTTACCAGCCGGTTTGCGCCCGGTGTTCCTGCGTCTGCGGAATCTGTCAGTTGAGGACCTCCCGGCCGGGCTGAGTCCGGTGCTGTCGCTGAAGCACTTTCTGCGGCGGGAAACTTTCAGTGACGGACCACCGGCAGGTCAGCAGGATCCCGTCGATGATTTCTGGGATGATGCACAGCGGGGGTTGCTGTGGATTCTGGACGGTCTGGACGAGGTTGTGGAACTGAAACTGCGGGAGACGGTTTCGAGCTGGATTCAGGCAGCCGAGCGCAACCGGCCATCTGACTGGTTTGTGGTGACCAGCCGATTTCAGGGTTACACGCCCGGCAAAGTCCGGCTGGGGGGTAAATTTCTTGAGTTTCACGTCCACGGTCTGTCGAACGAGCAGGTGAAGATTTTTATTGCACGCTGGTTCGCGGCAGCGCATCGGCAGATGGAGGACCGGGGCCGTGTGGCACAGCAAAAGGCGGAGATCGATACGACAACGCTGACAAAAGTGCTGGAATCCGCGCCGTATCAGGCACCCAGCATGCGCGAGATGGTCACCAATCCGCTCCTGCTGACGATTTTGTGTGTGGTGTATCACGAAGAACACAACCTGCCCACGGGCCGGGCGGAGCTGTACCAGCATTGTGTGCGGGTGCTTTTGGCTGTGTGGCGGCGGGCAAAGTACGAGCATTCGCAGGCAGCTCCTGCTCCGTTCAACAGCGATGCCGCCCAGAGAGTGCTGGAACGGATCGCGTGGTGGATGCACCAGGAAGACAAACGCAGCACAGCCCCGCTTGAGGAGCTGGAACAGGAAGCTGAACAGGAACTGAAAAAGCTGGCGGAAACAGCCGGGCTGGGACGGGATGGAAAGGCCTTTATTCTGAAGATGCGGGAGGAGTCGGGGATTCTGGCAATGGGTGGAGAGGGAAACAAAACCTGCGGGTTTCTGCATCTGAGTTTTCAGGAGTATCTGGCGGCCAGCTATGCCGTGCAGCAGGGCTACGCACAACAGCTGGCACCACGGATCAGCAACAGCTGGTGGCAGGAAGCCGCACTGCTGTCACTCAGAATGTCCGTGCCGTTCTGTGAACAATTCTTCCGCGAGCTGCTGGCTGCGGGCCTGGCAGAAACGCGTGAGGATCTGGTGCAGCGATGTCTGACGGAATCCATCTCGTTTCCCGGCGAAGTGTTGATGGGAGTGCTGAATGATCCAGAGACGACCGACACGCGCCGTGGAGCAGTGCTGCGGCTGGTCCGGGACAAACATCGGCAGCTTCCGGAACTGGAACAATTCTGTGAAAAGATCCTTGCAGAAACCGGAGTGGACGGAGGCTTGCAGGAGTCGGCGATCGAGATTCTGGCACGCTTTGGCCGCACGCCCCAGTCCCGGCGAGGAGCTGGTGGCGAACAGCCGCAGCCAGGGGATGTGCGGGTGGATGAACGCACCGGTGTGACACTGGTGTGGATCCCGCCCGGTACGTTTCGGATGGGGTCGAACAAGGGATTTGATGACGAAAAGCCAGTATACTCCGTGACGCTGACGCAGGGCTTCTGGATTGGACGGTATGTGGTGACGAACGAAGATTACCGCAGGTTTTTGGAAGCTCAGCAAGGCGCTGTCGGGCCGCCGAAGTACTGGGATGACCGGAAGTTCAATCAGCCGAAGCAGCCGGTGGTGGGAGTAAACTGGAATGAGGCGATGAAATACTGTGAGTGGGCGGGTGGTCGCCTGCCGACCGAAGCGGAATGGGAGTACGCCTGCCGCGCGGGCAGTCCGTCTGAGTACTGTTATGGCGATGATGTAAAGCGTCTTGCAGACTATGCGTGGTACGCTGCAAACAGCGGGTCGCAATTGCAGCCTGTGGGAGGAAAAAAGCCGAATGCGTGGGGGCTGCATGATATGCACGGGAACGTCTGGGAGTGGTGTTTCGATTCCATGCGAGAGTATAGAAAACGGAATGAGGAGGACCCCGTGGGCGCGGACGTCGAGTCGCGGGCCTTTCGCGGCGGGAGCTGGAACATCAACGCCAGGATCGTGCGCTGCGCGTGTCGCAACCAGTCCTCGCCTCAGTTCAGGGACAACTTCCTGGGTTTCCGTCTCGTCCGAGTTCAGGACCAGTCGTGAGCAGGCAAGCAAGCGCAGCGGAGTCGCGTGAGGGCGATGACGAGCGACCGTGAACGAGGGGAGTGAGCATCGCCCGACACGCGACGGAGCGGAGCGGCGGCGGGTCGCGTGTGCGGTTGGGAGGGATCCTGTCAATTGTCAAGAAAAATCGTCGCGGTTTTCCCCTGGTGGAGAGTGTTTTCTTGTTTGGTTACCCCTATTTTCCTTGAACATCACTTCTGTACAACGGACGTGCAGTCCGTCGCCCACACCCAACCCATTCCAAGGCCATTTTCCCGATGACACACCGTATTTACCGCATGGCCTTTTCCAGTGTGTATCCGCATTACGTTGCGAAGGCTGAAAGGAAGGGCCGCACTCAGGGAGAGGTGGATGAAGTGATTTGCTGGTTGACGGGTTACAGTCCGGAGCAGTTGGCGGAGCAGCTGCGGGGAGGTGTGGATTTTGAGCGTTTCTTTGCCGACGCGCCGCGGATGAATCCACAGCGGGAGTTGGTGAAGGGGGTGATTTGCGGTGTGCGGATCGAGGAGATTGCAGAGCCGCTGATGCAGGAAATTCGCCGGCTGGACAAGCTGGTGGATGACCTCGCAAACAAGAAACGCGGCTGGCGCCCGAAGGTGACGTGACGTTGTGGGGTGACAGGGGCGTGTGGGGGGGGGGCGTATACGACATATGGGTCGTATATGACCTATTTGTCATATTGGCCGTGTGTGTCTGCCGGTGCCATGCGCGTGCAGCATGGCAGATCCACATTGGCTCTGGCTCTGGCCTGGCAGGGGAGCAGCGGGTGAAGTATGATCCTGCAGCAATACCGAGTCCTGTTCCTGAGATTTGGGGCGAATGACGATGACATTCCGGTTGTGTCGGTTGCTGTTTCTGGGCGGGTTGGTGTTTTGGACTCATGGTGATGCCATGGGTCAATCGGATCCATCGCTGCCGTTTCCGCAGAATCGTGTGGTGGATTTTTATTCGCGTCAGGCGGCTGGTTTTCTGGCGGGGTCTCGGGCGGTGCCAGCTGATGTGTTGCCGCAGTTTCCCGGGCTTGACGGCGGCGGTTTTGGTCACTGGGGTCAGAACCCTGAGGACGTGAGTTTTGATCGCAGTCTGAACGAGGCGGACACGGGGAATGTGGTGGTGCAGCTGACGCATCATTTCGGCCGTGTGACAGCCAAGGCTGTGAATGTGCTGCTTGATCCGGCCCGGAAATTCACCGTGCTGTATGATCCGCTGAAGTTGACGGTGACGGATGCATGGCAGGGTGGTTTTGTGAACTGGGGTTTTGTGCGTTTTGGATTGATGGAGGGCGTGCGAGCGGGTGGTGAGGCGATCTGGCCGATGGCGGGTGCGGGCTGGCGCTTCGGTGGTGGCGAGCAGTTGGTGTATCGGGGTTATCATCGAGCGGGTCTGGACGTGGTGTTCGAGACTGCGGTGGGATCCGCGCGGGTGCTGGATCACAGTGCCACTGCGGGGTCGCGCTGGGTTCGGACATGGCAGGTTTCCGGTCAGTTGCCTGGGGGAGCATGGCTGGGGATTGCGGACGTTCCTGAGGGAGCGACGGTGGTTGCGGAGGCTGGTCTGCTGCGAGTGACTCACGCTGGTCGTCAGCTGCGGCTGTTGCTGCCTGCGTCTGCGGCCGCTGGCGGTGCGCGGCTGGAGATGCGCGAGCGGACAGTGGGTGTGTTGTTCGGTGGGCGGGCCAATGAAGTTGTGCAGCTGCAGCTGGAGGTGGGATCTGCAGCCGACGGGGGAGCGGTGATGGCAGCTGTAGAAGTGCGGGTCCCGACATCTGAGCAGTTGGCGGCGGGATCAGCGGGTCAGTGGACGGAGCGGTTGGCGGTCACGAAAGCGATTCCGGGGGAACCGCGGAGTGGTCTGGCGATCGACACTCTGGTGCTCCCGCAGTTCCCGGACAACCCGTTCCGTTCGGCGATGCGAATTGGCGGCGTGGGGATGCTCAGCGGGGGTCGTGCGGCCGTGGCCACTCTGATGGGCGAGGTCTGGCTGGTGAGTGGCACGGGCGGAGTATCTGCGGGAGGTGAGTTGCGATGGCAGCGAGTGGCATCCGGTCTGTATCGGGCGCTGGGATTGGTGGTGCAGCGCGATCAGCTGCTGGTGCTGGGTTCTGACCAGATCACTCGCCTGCACGATGTCATCCGGGGACTTCGGGGTGGCTCACCGCAATTCAGCGGGAGTGATTCGGCGTCTGGGGAGTGGTTTAAGGAATTCCAACGGAATCGGCGTTTCGGCGGACGGGAGTGTGGTATTAGCGACGGTGCAGGAGGGCACCTGGACGCCGGCATCGGCGATTTTTGAGGTGCGTGAGGGAAGTTATCACGGCTTGAAGGGACCTCAGGCGAATCGGGGAGTTTACGGCTATGACCTGCCGTTGTGTTTTCTTCCGCGGGGCGTGGACAATTCGAGCGGGGAGTTGAGTTTTCTGCCGGAGGACGAGCGTTTGGGGGCCTTATCGGGCGCAATTCTGGGAACCAGTTTCGGGGCCTGTCAGGCGTATGTGGTGACGCGTGACGTGATTGACGGCCATGCTCAGGGGGCGATTGTGCCGCTGCCTGGGGACTACCGCAGCGGGATTTGCCGGGCGGTGTATTCGGCGGAGGACGGCGGGGTGTACGTGGGTGGGACGGAGGGCTGGCAGAGTTACGCGGCGGAGGACGGCTGTTTGCAGCGTCTGCGTGTGATTCCTGAAGAGCTGGCGTTGCCGCGTGGTTTTGAAGCGTGGAACAACGGAGTGGTGTTGCGATTCAGTGAGCAGCTGGATCCGCAGTCGGTGGTGCCGGAGAACATTTTCTGTCAGCAGTGGAATTATCTGTACAGTGCGGGGTATGGGTCACCTGAATTTTCGGTGTTGCAGCCTGGGCGTCAGGGGCATGACTATGTGCCGGTGAAGTCGGTGCATTTGCTGGGGGATGGTCGATCGGTGTTTTTAGAGATCCCGCAGCTGCATCCGGTGATGCAGTTCCATGTTCACGGCCGTCTGCGAACGCGTCGGGGGGTGGCGGTGTTACCGGACATCTTTGCCACGATTGTGAAGCAGCGGGAAGATTTTCGGGGATACGGGGGCTATGCGGCGGTGGTGAAGCGACCGGCGCCTGGGTTCCCGATTGCAGAGAAGTATGAACAGGATCCGCGGCTGGTGGCGCAGGAGCAGTACGGGACGAATTTCGGCTGGGTATCGAGTTCTTTGAAGATGTCGGTCTCTGCGGCGCCTGGTCTGCAGTTTGAGCCGCGTGTATTGCGAGTGGTGCCTGGAGCGCGTGTCTCGCTGGCGTTTCGCAACGGCGATCCCGGGATGCCGCACAACGTGGCGGTGGTGCGTGCGGACGCGATTGATGAGTTCGGGGAGCGTTCGATGCAGCTGGCGAGCAATCCGCGTGCGATTGCCACGCACTATGTTCCGGACGATCCGCGGGAGTTGTGTTTCAGTCCGATCCTGCAGCCGGGCGATGCCTACACGATGTATTTCGAAGCGCCTCGGGAGCCGGGTGAGTATCGGCTGGTGTGCACGTATCCAGGTCACTGGAGGGTGATGCAGGGAAGTTTGTTTGTGCTGCCGGAGGGTGTTCCGGTCCCGGAGTCGGCGTTTGTGCCGGTGCGAAGTTTTGTGCGGACGTGGACGACGGCTGATCTGGGGGACGAGGCGGATCGGTTGCAGGGGCGTTCGTTTGCGCAGGGGCGGGCGGTGTTTGAGTCTTCCGGGTGCAGCAAGTGTCATCGGATGGGTGATGGGGCAGCGGGTCCCGGGCCTGAGCTGACGAAGGTTGCGGAGCGATTTCGGGGTCGTCGGCTGTTGCAGCAGATTCTGGAACCGTCGGCGGAGATTCATCAGCAGTATCAGACGTGGGTGGCGGTGCTGTCTGACGGCCGGGCCTTGTCGGGTTTGAAGGTGGAAGAAACGGGGGACGCGGTCGCGTTACTTCCGAATCCGCTCAAGCCGACCGAGCGGGTGGTGTTGCCGCGGTCGGAGATTGAGGAGCTGGAGGCGTCGAAGACGAGTACGATGCCGATGGGTCTGTTGATTACGTACACGCGGGACGAGGTTCTGGATCTGACGGCGTATGTGCAGTCGGGGGGGAATGCGTCTGCAGCGGAGTTTCAGGGAGGCAGCGGAAACTGAGAGCCGGGGGTTGTCAGCGGAGGCTGCCTGTGAAGTTCGTGTGAGCGGACATGCGGGCCGTGTCAAGGAAAATCCGCTCCGATTTCTCGGATCGAGTGATGGTCGCTGGCCGGGGACTCAGTTTTTCCCTGGAATGCTGCACAAATTTTACCCGCCGGGGCACTCGATTGCCGTCAGCCGGCAGCTTAGACTGGTGGCGGCAGCCTGGTCGCAGCAGACCGGGGTCGGCGAGCGGTGGCGTTCTCAGTTTCTTTCCCTGTTCGGACAGAGCTCATGCTGAAGTACGATCGTGACACTGTGCCGGCGATCAGTGTCAGCCGATTATCGCATGCGTTTCGGGGGCATCAGGCTCTGAACGATGTGACGTTTTGTGTAATGCCGCAGACGCTGCACGGGTTTGTGGGGCCGAATGGTGCGGGCAAGACGACGACGCTCAAGGTGATCTGCACGCTGCTGCGTCAGAGCCGTGGTGAGGTAGAGGTATTTGGTCACAATGTGCGGAACGATCCGGCGTCGGTGCGTCGTCGGATCGGCTACATGCCGGACCACTTCAGCATGTACCGTCAGATGACGGTGACGGAGTATCTGGATTTTTTTGCTGCGGCCTACGGTTTGCCGCTGGAGCGTCGTGATCAGGTGATTTCTGACGTGTTGACGCTGACGGACATGGACGGTCGTCGGGACGATCTGATTTCGGGGTTATCGCGGGGGATGCAGCAGCGAGTCTCCCTTGCGCGGGTGCTGGTGCACGACCCTGATCTGCTGCTGCTGGACGAACCGGCGAGTGGTCTTGATCCGCGGGCGCGAATTGAGTTGATGGAGATCCTGCGGGAGCTGCGACGACTGGGAAAAACTGTGCTCATCAGTTCGCACATTCTGAGCGAGCTTTCAGAGTTGTGTGACAGTGTGACGATTCTTGACCGGGGACACGTGCGTTTCAGCGGACCGATGAATGTGCTGCTGGATGTGCCTGGGGAGCAGCCGATCTGGAATCTGCGTCTGCTGCTGCCGTTGCCGGGGGTGATCGATCAGTTGCGGGTGTTGGCGGGAGTGGCGGAGGTTTCTGAGCCTGAGTTCACGACGGGTCAGGACTTTGTGCTGCGACTGTCGGAGGGAACGGGTGGGAACGATCTGCTGCGAGTGCTTGCGCCGCTGGATCTGCCGATTGCTTCGGTGGCGCGTCAGCGTCGTCATTTGAATGACGCCTTCATGGATCTGACGACACGGGGAGTGCGCTGATGCTGAATGGGGCTACGGCACTCTTCACGTGGACGCTGCGGATGGACGCCCGATCCGTGTATCCGCACATGGTGCGGGCAGCGTTTGCGCTGTTTATTCTGTTTTGTCTGTCGATGGCTGAGCTGGATGCATTCGGCACCAATCGTACAGGTCTGGTATTCTTCGAGCTTGTCTGTCAGCTGAATGTGCTGATGATTGCTGCGGCGGGAGTGAGTTATTTTGTGACGGCGGTGAGTGAAGAGAAGGACGCGGGGACGTTTGCGCTGCTGCAGCTTGCCGGCCTGACACCGCTCGCGATCACACTGGGAAAGTCCACCTCGCGGCTGGTGAGTTCTCTGATGCTGCTGGTGAGTCAGATTCCGTTTACGTTTCTGGCGGTGACTCTGGGCGGGATTCGCTGGCAGCAGGTGCTGGGTGCGTGGGTGTGTCTGGCGGCGTGGATGATACTTGTGGCGAATATGGCATTGTTGTGCAGTGCACGGTGCAGCAATTCCGCGCGGGCGGCGGGTGCTGCGGGCATCATTCTGCTGTTATGGTTTGGCACTCCGCCTGCGCTCCGGCAACTGCTTTTGTCCCTTGGCCCGGGCACGCTGCCTGCTGCCATCGAGCAGACACTCACGCGGCTCCCTGCGGTGCTGGAGATCGTTTCCCCGTGGAAGCAGGTGGACGCGATTCTGAACGGTTGGGAGTCTGCTGAAGTTTTGGGCGGCCAGTTCTGGGCCAGTCTGCTGCTGGCGGGTATCTGTTTTGTGGTGAGCACTTTGCGGCTGAATGCGTGGACGCGGCCGACGGAGGATGGAGCGGCGGGTCAGGAGCAGGGCGGGAAGCGTCGCTGGGCAGTGGGCCGCTGCTGGCGATTTCCGCTGGCATGGCGGGACTTTCATTTCTTTGCGGGTGGCCGCACGATTTTTGTCGGGCGCTGGCTGGGGTGGCTGCTGGTGTATGCGGCATTCACAGCGATGCAGAACATGGACGGGCAGGACAGGAGCTGGCTGCTGAGCGGCAACTTTGCCCTGCAGATGCTCATGCTGGTGGCGGGGGCATTGAGTCTGGAGTGTGTGCTGCTGGCCACAGGTTCGCTGCATTCTGAGCTGCGGCAGATGACGCATTCGTCACTGGCGATGCTGCCGCTGTCGAGCGTGCGGGTGATGCTGGAAAAGTCCGCGGGTTGTGGCCTGTCGGTGCTCCCGACGGCCGTCTGGCTGGCGGCAGTCTGGATTGTGGGAGGGCAGAGTCTGGCACAGCAGATCGACGGGAATCTGGTGCTCACATGGGTGTTGCTGCTGATCTTCAGCACTCATGTGGCGACGTTGTTTTCTTTGTATTCGCGGTGGGCCGCATTTCCGCTCACGGTGCTGGCGACCTTTGTGGCTTTCTTTGTGATTGCCGGACCGATTCTGCTCATCCCGGCCGCAGTCGGGGTGATGGTCAGAACTCACAACGTGCAGAACTCACTGCCGCTGGCCTGGTCGATCACCATTTTCTGGACGTGGGTGCTGCTGATTCTGCCGATTCAGGTCTGGATCCGCGAACGCTGGATGATGATGGTCAGAAAGTAGCTTACAGTTGTTTCTGTGCCCAGGCGGCCAGAGTTTCGCGGTGAATTTTCACGTTGTGCCGGGTATCGACGGGGAACGAGCGGTGGAAGAAAATCGTTTTGATGGCGGCTGTCAGGTGACTGGCCTGTCCCAGCTGCAGCAGGCTGCGGCGAAACTGTTCCTGAGCTGCCGCTGACTCGGGGAATCGGGACGGTTCCGGTTCAATCACGATGATGGGTTCCTGCGTGCCCGGGGGGCCGAAGCCCACCAGTGCGGAGCGATAGACATCGGGGTGCTGATCAAAGATGGCTTCGCAGCAGACGGAGTACATGGGGCCGGCGGCAGCGTGCACGATGTGAGCTTTTCGGCCGCAGAACCAGAGCTGCTGGTGCTGATCAAGGTAGCCCACATCACCCATACGGTGCCAGAAGGAATCGCCATCGGGGATTTTTGCAAGAGCGGTGGCAGCAGGGCGACGAAAGTATTCGCGTGTGGCCACGGGGCCGCGAACGATGATTTCGCCGATTTCGCCGGTGGGCAGAAGACGGGCATCGGCAAGTGAGGCGAGTGGCTGGTCGGTGGCAGCGATGATGCGAACATCGATTCCGGTGAACGGGGAGCCGACGCAGGTTCCTCGGCCTGCGGCGGCGAGTGCGGCCTTGTCCCGCAGAATCTCCCGCGCGCCGATGGAGGCCACGGGCAGACATTCGGTGGCACCGTAGGGCGTGAACAGGTCGGCATCTTCGGGGAGAGCGGCGGTCATGCGTTTGAGCACGTGCAGGGGCACGGGAGCTCCTGCGGACAGGACGCGTCGCAGGCCCTGCAGTTGCAGACCGTGTGATTCGCAGTGACGGCCGACGCGATTCCACATGGCCGGCGAACCATAGGCCTGGGTGGCATGGTGGCGATGGAACGCATCGAGGATGTTCTGCGGGTTCACGGCAGCCGGGCGTGTCGGGTCCATATCAGGAATCACGGTGGTGACCTGCATGGCCAGGTTGAACAGGGCGAAGAGTGGAAATCCCGGCACGTCTGTTTCGCCGGGCTGAATCCGGTAGCGGTCACGAATGAGATCAACCTGAGCATCGAACATCTGATGTTCGAAGACCACGCCTTTGGGGGCTCCGGTGCTGCCGCTGGTGAAGATCACTGCAGCGGGGTCAGAGGCGCGGGTTTCGGGGAGGGCAATGGTTGAGCGGCGTCCGATTTCCGCGAGTTTGGTGTCGGTGATGCAGCCGAATCTGAGTCGTCCGGGGCGGACGATGACATTCAGGCGGGCATTGCGGTATCTCCATGGCATGAGTTTTCGCAGGAGGTGCACAGGGGGAATGGCGAGAAAGCCGTGCGGATCCACCTCATCGAGGCAGCGGAGCACACAGGACCTGCCCATGCCGGGATCAATGAGCACGCAGACAGCACCGGCGCGAAACACGGCGAAGGTGAGTGCGATGAATTCGATGGACGGCCGGACCATCAGGACGAGTCGTTGTCCGGGGCGGACGCCCAGTTGCAGGAGTCCTCTGGCGGCCGCGTCCACTTCGGCATCGAGTTCTGCAAAGGAAATCGTCGTCCATGCAGTCCGCCCGCGATGGTCGCGGGCGTGGGGGACATGAATGGCCGGCTGTTGTGGTATGAGGCGTGCGGAGGTGCGGAGGCGATCGGCGATATTGAGTGGCCTGGTCATGCGGTTGGGCCTCCACGGCAGGGAATGGAGTGTCAGTTCCAGTGAAACCGGCAGGAATTGCGGCAGGCTGGATGGGTTTTGCCGGATTCCCATGAGCGGCTCACCCGGAGCACGATTTCGGCAGTTTTTGCCGAAACGCGTGGTGAATTTCCAGTGAGGATCAGCCGATTTTCGGATGGGGGGACGGGGTGGAGCCAGCGTGGGGCTGAGTTTTCCTGCAGATGCCTGTAATCGACCACTGTCGGATCCCCATTTATTGCCTCTGGCAGCAGCGCATTCGTCGAGAAGGATTCCGGGCAGGTCGCCGCGTCGGCACAGCCATTACTGATTTTTGTCAGACAGGCCAGCCTGAAAAGGACGGGGCGGGACTGTCGAATTCCCAGGGTTTGCCCGAAATGTCTCGCACGTCTCATGTCCCGCCCGCCGGATTCCGGAATGCAGTGGCCGCACTGCTCACCGCAGCTTCGGCGCTGGTGATCTTCTCCTGCTTTGATCCGGTGCCTGCGGGCGAAGATCTGGCCCTGGCAGCCCCGGCACTTGCCGTGCCCTCGGCTCCGGCGAGCAGCGAGACCGACGTCCCTGTGCCTCCGGAAGCTCGACACCTCACGAACCCTGCCGCCATTGCTGCGTCAAAGGAAATCGTTCCGCAGATTGAAGCTGAACCGGGGCTGACGTTCACGGGAGATATCGGGGACGAACACCGCACGTTTTTCCTGCTGATGCTGCAGGATGGTGCCCGCTTCCTCGCCAACACTCGCGAATATTCCACTGTGTTTCACAAGCAGGAACGTCTGCAGGGCGATCTGACCGAGGTGCAGCAGATTGATATGAAGGTCCGGCACACTCCGCACTTCAGTGTCTACATGAAGTGGAAAAACGGTGATGCGGGTCGTCAGGCACTCTACAGTGACGCGTATGATGATGGCAAGGTGTCAGTCAAGCTGGGGGGCTTCAAAGGCAGACTGCTGCCGGCGATCAGGCTGAATCCACGGGGTGATGAAGCGATGGCTGAGGCGAGGCACCCCATTACGGAAGCCGGTCTGCTGTTCCTGACCAGAAGGCTCATTGCGGATCGGCAAAGTGAACTGGAAAAGAGCCTGCGGGTGAAGTGTTCAAGGCTGCCCAATACGACGGTGGACGAGCGTTCGTGCTATCAGTTTCAGTTTGAATACCCCGACTCAGTTGCCAACCCCGAATACCGCAAGTCGCTCATCGCCATCGACTCGCGTTATCACGTTCCGCTGCTGGTGCAGAACTGGACCTGGGTTTCGGGGGCAGGTGAAATCTCTGCGACGGAACTGGACGAGCAGACGCTTGTGGAGAGCTATTCCTTTTCGGGTTTGAATTTCGGAGTCAGCTATGCTGACGCGGATTTCAGCAGGGACAATCCGAAATACAGGATGTAGGCTCTGGCTGGACAGCGCCATGTTGGGACAGCAGCTCCGTCTTTATGGCACCCTGGTGTTGCAGGACGCCGAAGGTTGCAGGCAACAGCCCGGCTGTGTTTACGGCCTGTAAGGCCAGTTCCATCAGCCTGGCATGAAATGCCAGGTCAAGCCGCCCCCTGAAGCTTACGCCCTGTAAGGGCAGTTCTCAGCCGAACGCTGCATGTTCGGTGTGAACCGGGTGTGCAGCAGCGGGCTTCACGGGGCCCGTTGATTTGGCGGCGGGCTCGCGCTTTCCGATGTGAACCCCGACGACTTTGGACGCTTCCTGGCACGACTTCGCTGCGTGCCTCCACGTGGGCGTTGGAGGGCCTTGGCGGGGCCGCATCTGAGAACTGCCCTTACAGGGCGTACACCCTCGTTGGGGGCTGACCCGGGGTTGCACCCCGGGCTGGTGGAACTGGCCTTACAGG
>CAZLOQ010000166.1:0-3433 GCA_964561125.1 uncultured Chitinophaga sp.
GTGTAGCTGGGAACCTTGAGCTCCGACGGGGCGAGCCCGTCGGGGGCTGCGGGGGTGTTGGCGGCGTGGTGTAGCTGGGAACCTTGAGCTCCGACGGGGCGAGCCCGTCGGGGGCTGCGGGGTGTTGGTGGCGTGGTGTAGCTGCGAACCTTGAGCTCCGACGGGACGAGTCCGTCGGGGGCTGCGGGGGTGTTGGTGGCGTGGTGTAGCTGTGAACCTTGAGCTCCGACGGGGCGAGCCCGTCGGGGGCTGCGGGGGTGTGTCAGTTCCAGTCAGACCTGAGCGCACTTTTCCAGCAGCGGGGATGCAGTTTTGGAATTTGTCGATTGCAGTGGTGCTGCCGTGACGTAGGTTCCATGCGGGGCCTTCGATTTGAAGACGCCCCGGAGCAGAGTGGCCGCTCTGCCGCGAGACTTGACCTTCCGGGAAAGCACTCCCATGGACCCGCTGCATGATGCGGATGCGAACCTGCAATTCTGCGCTCCATTCGGGTGCCGCCAGGTGGTCTCATGTCCATGGCCTCGCAAATCTGATCTGTGAGCAATCGAAAAACTTGTTAGCATCCGCTCGCTGATTGCGCTTTCCCCCCCAACAAGTTCTCTGTTCAGGTTTGCCATGCGCTGGTCTCAGACATTCATCCCGACCATGAAGGAAGTTCCTGCCGAGGCCGAAGTGCCCAGCCACCAGTTGATGCTCCGTGCCGGGCTCATTCGACAGCTCATGGCCGGCGCTTACACGTGGCTCCCGCTTGGCTATCGCTCTGTCCGCAAAGTCTCTGAAATTGTTCGGCAGGAAATGGACCGTGCGGGCGCGATCGAGCTGTTCATGCCGGCACTCCAGCCGATCGAAATTTTCGAGCGAACGGGGCGTCGGGAGGCCTTTGGCAATGTACTCTTCAACTTTGAAGCTCGTCGTGGCGATCGTCGGCTGCACTTCGCGCTTGGCCCGACGCACGAAGAAGTGATCACGGACCTGATTGCCAGACACGTGGGCAGCTACCGCCAGCTTCCGATCACTCTGTACCAGATTCAGACCAAGTTCCGCAATGAAGAACGCCCGCGTTTCGGTGTGCTCCGCACCAGCGAATTCCTGATGAAGGATGCCTACAGCTTCGGCACATCTCTTGAGCAGCTGAATGCCGCCTATGACGCGATGTATCAGGCCTACTGCAGAATCTTTGAACGCTGCGGGCTGAAATACCTGCCGGTCGAGGCTGAGAGTGGTCCCATCGGCGGAGACGCCTCACATGAGTTCATGGTCCCCGCCAGCAATGGTGAAGACTTTGTGATCCACTGCACGACCTGTGGTTATGCTGCCAATCAGGAGCGTGCCGATACGGGGCGCAGTTCCCGGCTCCCCACTCCACCCACCGATGCTCCTGCGCCCGTGAAAGTGGACACTCCCCAGGCCGGCAGCATTGAACAGGTCAGCCGACTCCTGAAAACCAGTCCCCAAAGCTTCATCAAAACTCTGATCTACAAGGTCGATGGTCAGCCTCTTGCGGTGCTCCTTCGTGGCGACCACACTGCGAACGAAGGCAAGATTCGCCGCGCTGCCAAAGCCACCACTGTTGAACTGGCTGATGAGGCCACCATTCTGCAAGTCACCGGAGCTCCGGTGGGCTTTGCCGGCCCCGTTGGCCTTCAATGTCCGTACCTTGTGGATCACGACGTCGCCCTGATTAACTCCGCCGTGATTGGTGCCAACGAGCGGGATGCCCATCTCACCGGAGTGATCCCCGGACTGCACTTCCCCGTGCCTGCCACTTTTGACCTTCGCAATGCCGACAGCGGCGATCCCTGCCCCAAATGCAGCGGAACGCTGCAGATGGTTCACGGCATTGAAGTCGGGCACGTGTTCAAACTCGGCACCAAATACAGCGTCTCTCTTGAGGCTTCCTTCGTGGATGCTCAGGAACAGTCGCACCCGATCATCATGGGCTGCTACGGCATCGGTGTTACTCGCGTCGTCGCCTCCATTGTCGAGACCTGTCACGACGAGAACGGCATCATCTGGCCTCTCCAGACTGCTCCTTACACCGTTCAGCTCATCCCGCTCAACGTCACGGATCCTCAGGTGATGCAGGTAGCGAACCAGCTCTACGGACAGCTCAGCGACGCAGGCATTGATGTGCTGATGGACGACCGGGATCAGCGCCCGGGGTTCAAGTTCAAGGATGCCGATCTCATCGGCATTCCTCTCAGGATCACCGTGGGTGGGAAAGGTCTGGCTGAGGGCATTACTGAGGTGAAGTGGCGACGTTCTGCAGAGACGCTCCGCGTCCCGATCAGCGAAACAGCAGCCACCGTGCGGCGAATCATCGAGGAATGTGGTGGTTGACGGCGAGCGTTGCTGGCTGAGTTGTTTGTACCTGAGCCTTCAATCATCGGTTTCGGTTTTGGTCCCGGTTCTGGCTCCGGGTTTGCAGGCTGCCAGGCGTTCGCGTTCGGGGCGTGCCTTGTAGAAGGCGTCGAGCGGGTAGCAGCCTGAGATCATTCCATTTCGGGGTGCGGTGGTGCAGTCACTGAACGTGCGGCAGATGAGCTTTCGCTGGAGTGGTTTTCCGGCGAGGGTGTCTGCCGGCAGTTCGGGCCAGGAGAGCACCATGCGTCCGAGCCCGATTGAATCGGCCATGCCAAGCCGAACGACAGCCTGGCCGACATTCGGCAGCCACTCCTGCAGGTACGAATACCCTGAGCCCACGGTAATGAGTTCGGGGACTTCGCGTTTGAGGAGTGCGGTGGCCTGAATCTGCCGAGCGACACCGACGAGGGGATCTTCAGGTGGCTGATAGCCATCGCTGGGTGGAAACAGTGCCGGGCGCTGGATGTGGGGGTTGTAATAAGGGCTGCCGCAGGTGGAGCAGAACAGGTCAATTCCCAGTTCAACAAGCAGCCTGAGGAACTGGAGGGGTTCTGCGGGATCCATGCCATGTCCCGAGCCATCGCCGCCGAAGGCCCAGGGATAGGTTCCCGAGACTGACGGGACTCCGGTGCGTTCCGGGGTGGTATCTGGCTGGAAGGGGACAAAATCGAAAACACTCAGACGCACCCCGATGCCAAGTCCCGGGGCAGCGGCGCGAATACCGGAGCAGATTTCGCGAAGAAACCGGGTGCGGTTTGAGAAGCTGCCGCCGAAGTCACCTGGCCGGTCAAAGCCGGAAAGGATTTCGTGACCGAGATAGCCGTGACAGTGCTTAATATCGACCCAGGTGAATCCGGCCTGCTGTGCCTGAACGGCTGCGCGGATGAAGTCGTCAATGAGTCTTCGCAGGTCATCATCGCTGAGCAGCGGTGTGTCGGCGTTGATGCCGAAGCGTGGATCGAGCACGGGGTGTCGCCATGCGATGGCTGGCTGCAGAGGTTTTCCGGGGAAGGGGCGTGCGAAGCGACCGGAGTGTGTGAGCTGGAGACCGACGAGCAGATCGGAGGTT
>CAZLOQ010000166.1:3472-5904 GCA_964561125.1 uncultured Chitinophaga sp.
GACAAGGAGTTGTCGGAGTTCTGCGAGGTCTGTGAGATTTTCTTCGCAGATGACCAGTTGATTCGGGTTAGCTCGGCCGTCGAAGCGTACGGCGACGGCTTCGCAGCCCCACATGAGTTTCGCGCCGCTGAGCCCGAAGCGGGTCCAGCGGCGGCGTGTGAGTTCTGTGGGGCGTCCGTCGAGCGTGCCGTCCCAGCCTTCCATCGGCAGAATGCACCAGCGATTGCCGATGGGACCGCAGACGCTGGTGAGTGGCTGTGCGAGCGGGCTGGAGGGACCGCTTTGCAGCACGTCATCGAAGGGCAGCTGGATGCCGAGTGCCTGCAGTCGGCTGGAGAACTGTTCGGCAGTTTTCAGTGTGGAGATTCTGGGCCAGGACATGGTGGTGGCGATTCACTGTTTGCGGTCTGCAGCAGCCTTGACGTCCTTTGTGAAGCGGCCGTTTTCAGCGGCCTGCATCAGGACGAGGTAATTCAGGCGGGCAGCATTGGCGATTTTGGAGAAATTGATGCCATCCATGGTGTCGGTGGTTTTGTGGTAGTAGGGGTTGAAGCCCCCGAAAAGGAAGGACACGGGAATGCCTTTATCGGCGAACGAAGCCTGATCGCTGCGGTAGGCGACGGTCTGTTCTTCGTCGTATTCGAAAACGAATCCCACGTGTTTGTTCTGTTCGAGGACCAGCTGATGGAAACCGGTGGATTCAAGCTGGCTGCCGACGAGGTGAATGGTGTTGCGGTTCTGTTCGGCGGGTTCATTCGGGAGTTCTTCGTCACGGCCGATCATGTCGATATTGAGCATGCAGAGCATGTCTTCGAGGGGTTTGGTGGGGTTACGGGCATAGTGTCGTGAGCCGAGCAGTCCGCGTTCTTCGGCGCAGAAGGCGATGAACAGGACGCTGCGGCGAGGCTTGACGGGGTTGGCGTGGATGGCGCGGGCGATCTGAATGATGGCAGCTGAGCCGGAGCCGTTGTCGTCGGCCCCGGGATAGAGTTCACCGCGCTGCACGCCCAGATGATCAAGGTGGGCACCGATACAGATGTGTTCGTGGCGAACCGCGGGATCGCTGCCGGGATACCAGCCGATCACGTTCGGTACGTCAATGGGATCGCGTTCGATGGCGAGGCTGCAATCGGCTTTGATGGCAGCGTCGACAACAGTCAGGGCGCTCTCGGCAGGATCGGCTTCAGGGAAGAACTGAGCATCCTGGCCGCAGGCAGCGGCGATGAGATTGGCCGCGGTACGGACGACGGAAGCGGCCGGAAACGCAGATGGCTGCTGTTCCGTCTGGTTCACGGCTTCATTGCGAACCTGGCCTCCCTCGGCCACGAGCAGGACAGCGGCTGGTTTGCCTTTGAGCAGCCAGGGGTCGTCCGCAGCGAAGCGACGGCGGCCGCGGACCACCACGAGGCAATCTGCAAACTGGCCTTCGGTGATTTCCGGACGCTGTTCGCCCAGCTTTGCGAGGACGACTTTGAGTTGCCCTGTGAACTCACCATTCCATGTGCTGATGCCGACGTCTTTGCCCGCGACACAGGGCTGACCGGCGACCTGAATGTGACACTGGTCGGGGAGCGTATTCATGCGGATGAACGGCATGTTCTGGTACCACGTACCGTTTTCGCCGGCCGGCTGGAAACCGCAGGCTTTGAGTTGTTCGGCGACCCAGATGGCGGCTTTCTGGAAGCCTTCCTGCCCTGTGCCGCGTCCCTGCATGTCTCCTTCGACGAGAGTTTTGAGCACTTCGCGGGACTGCTCTTCGGTGATGCTGGAAAAACCCGTGGCGTAATCCGCGTCCACCGGTACAGCGCCGGCGAAGGGGCCGTCGGAAGAGACCACCTGGGGCAGGCAACAGGCTGTGGAGAGCAGCAGCAACAGCAGGAAACGGGGAAACCGCAGCATGTGACGGCCTTTGGGGGAAACGAGGGTTTGGAAATGTCGCCGAACACTCTCCCCGATCTGCAGGGGATGTGCAAGCCAGTCGCGAGGAAACTCGCAGGTTCCGCCAGGGTTCCGGCGGGGTTCCGGCGGGATTTGAATTGAGCTCCTGGTGAAATCAGTTTGATGGCGCATGGCGACAGTTGTGCTGGTTGGGAGCCGTTCAGTTCCCGCTGCAGAGGAGTGTTTCAGGTTTCTGGAATTGCTCTAAATGTTTGTTTCTATTCGATTTAAGGAGTAAGCATGAGATTAGTGGTGAATATTTTAATTCGATGGCGCAAAGATTGCTGTAGACTTCTTTTGAGCAGTTCGCAACGCGCTTTCCTGCTGATACAAGGCTCCTGATCATTCGGTGCGCCGGGCGCAGCCGATGAGGCCCCACAGCGGGTTGGTCCGTTGTTGATCGCGGGCTCGTGGGGATCGTCGGCAAGTGTCCGGCGATCCCCATGCCGCGATGAAAACTGCGAGCCTTCCTGGGTGTTGCTGTGTCATCCCGG
>CAZLOQ010000166.1:6004-13072 GCA_964561125.1 uncultured Chitinophaga sp.
CGATGGGATTTCGGCTGGCCACAGCAACTGAAGATTTTGGCACGGACCTCCGATCCGCGATACGGCTGGCGGCGGGTCAGCCCGTACAGGGCCTGCGTCTGAATGCGCGCACGGAGGTGCGTGCTGCAGATTTTTCTGAATCAGCTCTGCGACAGCTGCGGCATCAGGTAGAGGAGCATCAGCTGAAGGTGGCGGGTCTCTACTATCCCTCCCGTCATTCGCTTGCCGACGCGGCATCGCTGGAACAGCGTCTGGAGGGCATTCGCGCCGCCTGCAGTCTTGTGCGCAAACTGGGAACCTCTGAAGTGCTCATTCGTGTCGGGCGACTTCCGGATCCGTCGCAGACAGCTGCAGAGCCTGCAAAGGACGCCCCCGACAACGCGAATGTGGACTCGCTGTTGTTCCCGTTTTCCTTCGCCCCTGTTACGGCTGCGGGTGGTGGTCGTCGAGAGAGCACTCCGGCTGAGCAGTTTGATCTGCTCTGCGAGATTCTCAATGATCTTGCCGGCCATGCTTCGCGTCACGGCGCGGTGCTCCAGCTGATCATTGCCGGCTGTGAACCGGAGCGCATCCTTCAGCTGCTCGCGCGCGTGCAGTCCGGTCCTGTGGAACTTGTTTTTGATCCGGGCGCCTGTGTGATGTCGGGCGTGAATCCTGTGACGTTCTACCGCAGTATCTGGCAGCAGGTCGGCTACATCCGACTCCGGGATGCTCAGACGGACGTCGACGGCGGCGGGATTGAAACGGCCTTCGGGGACGGGACGGTGGACTGGGTGGAGCTCGCTGCGGTGCTGGTGGAAGCCAACCCCTCTGTCTGGATGTGTCTGGAGCGTACGGGGGGTGATCAGCGAGCAGCTGACGTCGCTGACGCAGTGCGGCGCTTCCGTTCACTGCTCCCGTTCGCATAGACTCTGCTGCGATTCCGTTTGTCCGGCAGGAATTTTCAAGGGTGTTCTGATGCGCGGTCTGAAACTGAGTATTCGTCAGCGGGTGGTCTTCCGGCAATTGCTCTCGCTGCTGCCTGTGCTTCCCGTTCTGCTCTTTCTGACCGCGTCCGCTCGCGCTTTCCCCGCTGAAACGGAGGTTGGCGTCGCCGAAACAGAGATCACTCCGCCAACGGGGTTTCCCATGGCCGGCTATTTCCATGAGCGTCTCTGTGAGGGCACCACGGATCCGCTGCTGGCAAAAGCCATTGTTTTCCGCAGCGGGAGTGATCAGGCGGCGATTGTCGTGTGTGATCTGATCGGGATCACCACCGATTTTTCCCGGATTGTGCGACGTCGAGCCTCTGAAAAGACTGGTATCCCGTATTCGAACATTGCGGTTTCGGCAACTCATTCGCACACCGCCCCGGACTACAACAAATCCCTGTACGGCTGGCTGCTCTCACAGGACCCGTCAGCTGTCGGGGCTTCGCTGACGGGGGTCGAACAGTCTCCGGAACGGCTGGCTTACATCGGTCGCCTGATTGACGGCACGGTAGATGCCATCGTGAGGGCCCATGCGTCGCTTGCCCCGGCCCGGCTGCACAGTGGCTGGGCTGAGCAGCAGACACCGGTGGCGTTCAACCGCCGTTTCGTGCAGAAGGACGGCAGCGTGCGTACCTGGGTGGGGCTGGAATATGCCGGCACCGTGCGTTCTGCGGGGCCGATTGATCCGGAGATTCCGCTGCTGGACGTGCGGCATCCTGACGGCCGTCCGCGAGCGGTTTTCAGCAATTTTGCGCTGCATCTGGACACCGTGGGGGGAACGAAGTGGAGCGCCGACTACCCGGTTTTCATCAGCAGTGTGATTCGGGAATCTCTGGGCTCTGAAGTGATTTCCATTTTCGGCACCGGCTGTTGTGGAGACATCAACCATGTCAATCCGCGGGGCGGGATGCGCAACACCACGGATGTGATTGGAAAGTCGGTGGGCAGCACCATCGTGGCTGCCCTGCCGACGCTCACGCCGATCGAGAAGCCTGTGCTGGCTGTGCGTTCCAGAGAAGTGCGACTGCCGTTGCAGCCGGCGGATGCGGAAGCAGTGAGTCGGTCGATCTCTGTGCTGCGGGACGTTGCCGACGGCAAACCCGTTGAATTCCTCGATCATGTCACAGCGCACAAAACCGTCATGCTCGACCAGCTTCGCAACTCCCCGCGGCTCGTTCCCGACAGCGAGGGCCTGCTGGCTCGGCGAGTTACTCAGGGGCTTGCGGGCATCGGCAGCGAGCTCCCGGTGGACCTGCAGGTAATCTGTCTGGGGCGGGATCTGGCGATCGTGTGTCTGCCGGGTGAGGTGTTTGTCGAGCTGGGCCTGGCGATCAAGCGCGCGTCGCCGTGTCGACAGACGATGATTCTGGAGCTGACCAACTGTGTGGAGACCTTCTACGTGCCCACGCGGGCTGCATTTGCCGGCGGTGGGTATGAGCCCACCAACAGCACGATTGCGCACGGAGGCGGTGAACTGCTGGTTGAAGAAACCATCCGCCTGCTGCGGTCGGCTGCTGAGGAGCTGGGCGAGTAGCTGCTGTCGGCCTGACGGGTGAAGGGTGCACGAAAGAACTGGTGGCTCCCGAAAAACCTCCGGCAATTTCACACCGGCTTCACATGAAATACACAACGCAGAACTGAACTAAGTCTCAGCAATTGAACCGGCATCGGCAAAGCGGCGTTTCGGCACACTTCGACGGGGTGAGGAAGGGCAGCGATGAGAGTCTTCGGATTGTCGATTCTGTTATTGACGGCCACAGCGACTGCTCAGGATGCAAAGCTGCCGCCGGCCTGTGAGCCGGCGACGCACCCGTTGATTTCGCGAATCGCGTTTGCCTCCTGCGGCAATCAGGACGAGCCGCAGCGGATTCTGAACACGGTGCTGGACTGGGACCCGGAGTTGTTCATCTATCTGGGGGACAACATTTACGGCGACACGCGTGACATGGCGGTGCTGGAGGCGAAATATGCAAAGCTGGGACAGCGTCCGGAATTTCGGGCCTTGCGGGCGAAAGTCCCGGCGATTGCCACATGGGATGACCATGACTACGGAGAGAACGATGCGGGGCGGGAATATCCGTTCAAGGAGCAGTCGAAGGAACTGTTTCTGAAGTTCTGGAATGAACCGGCGAATAGTCCGCGGCGCCAGCGCCCCGGGATCTATTCGTCGTACCGCTTTGAAGATGCCGCCGCCGGAAAAAAACTGCAGATCCTGTTGCTGGACACCCGCAGTTTCCGCGACCCGCCGCTCAAATCGCCGCTCACCAGCTGGAAGAACGACTATCTGCCCGACACGGATCCGCAGAAGACGCTGCTGGGGGACCAGCAGTGGGCATGGCTGAAGGAGCGGCTTGAGGAACCTGCGGATCTGCGGATTATCGGGAGCAGCATTCAGTTCAGTCACGAGTACAACGGCTGGGAGTCGTGGACGAATTTTCCGCGGGAGCTGTTGAAGATGGTGGAGCTGATACGTCAGACGCGGGCTGAAGGCGTGGTGTTCATCTCTGGTGACGTGCACTGGGGTGAACTGTCAGTGCTGCGGCCCCCAGGCTGCTATCCACTGTATGATCTCACGGCCAGTGGCATCAACCAGGACTGGGATCAGATTGAACCCAACGGCAATCGCCTCGGGAATGCCTGCAGTGATTTTCATTTCGGTATGCTGCAGATCAACTGGTCCGGAAATCCGTCGATCCAGTTTCGCATCCACGACATTTCAGGTCGTTCGCGGGTTCGTCGGACAGTGCGGCTGAGTGAATTGAAGCTGGGCAGCGGCGAGTGATATCCGGAACCTGAATGGCAGTGTGCTGAAGGCCGGAATCCCGGTTACTGTCGCCGCGCGTGTCTCGATTGGAGAGCGTGATTCCAGGACCGCACACGTGCCCGCTCTTGCCTGCGCGTAATTGACCCGGATGCGGGCCTGGTCTGCGGACAGAATACGGATCAGCCCGTACTTTGCGCACTCCGGCGTGAGTTTTGCTGCAGTCGTTTCGACTCCAGGGGGCCATGCTGAAGGAGGGTGTGATGTTGCGAGTACGGACACCGAAGGTGACATTGTACGTGGATCGATTACGGCAGCGTTGGATTGTGCTGGATCAGTCCGGCAGGTTCTGGTTGCTTCCGAACGTGGAGAATCCGTGGAATCAGCGGCAGCCGATTGATCTGACAGAAGAAACGGAACTGCAGCCGATCCCCGGGCATTACAAGTATCTGCTGGGTTTGCCGTCGGGCACTGAAGAGGGGGATGCATGAACAGCGAGCAGGTTCGGTTGCGGGAGTCACAGGAGCGGGGCAGTGCATGGAAACGCTGGGGGCCGTATCTGAGTGAACGGCAGTGGGGCACGGTGCGTGAGGACTACAGCGAGTCGGGGAATGCGTGGGACTATTTCACACACGACCAGGCGCGATCGCGGGCTTATCGCTGGGGGGAGGACGGCCTTGCAGGGATTTCCGATGACCAGCAGCGGTTGTGCTTTGCTCTGGCATTGTGGAATGGCCGGGATCCGATTTTGAAGGAGAGGCTGTTTGGTTTGACGAACAGTGAGAGCAATCACGGGGAGGATGTGAAGGAGTACTACTTTTATCTGGACAGTACTCCGGTGCACTCATGGATGAAATATTTATATAAGTATCCTCAGGCCGCTTTTCCTTATGCACAGCTGGTGGAGGTCAGTCGCGGTCGCGGGCCGGGCGATTTTGAGTATGAGCTTCTGGATACCGGAGTTTTCGATGAGGATCGGTATTTCGATGTGTTTGTGGAATACGCGAAGGCAGCTCCTGAAGATCTGCTGATTCGGATCACGGTGCACAACCGCGGCCCGGAAGCTGCGGAGCTGCATGTATTGCCGACACTGTGGTTTCGCAATCAGTGGTCATGGCAGAGCAGTTCAGAGCGACCGGACCTGCGACAGGTTGCGAGTCCTGCCGGCTGCAGTGTGGTCCACGCCCGGGAGGCTCGCCTTGGTGACCGCTGGCTCTGCTGCCACGGTGACGTGCCATTGCTGTTCACGGAGAACGAGACGAATATGCAGCGGATATTCGGCGTGCCGAACCGCAGCCCGTATGTGAAGGACAGCATCAACAATGCCGTCGTGAACGGTGACACATCGGCCGTCAATCCGGAGAAGCGGGGGACGAGAGTTGCTGCGCACTACCAGTTGCAGGTGGAAGCTGGCGGGAGCAGTGTGATTCGACTGCGGCTGAGCGACAGTTGCCCGGGCGGGGCGACGTGCGGGGAGTGCGATGCCGGGGGGATTGAGCGGTTTGACAGGACGATGAACCTGCGGCGGGAGGAGGCGGATGAATTTTATCGGGACCTGATTCCGCAGTCGCTGAGTGACGATGAGGCAAATGTGATGCGTCAGGCTCTTGCAGGAATGCTCTGGAGCAAGCAGTTCTATCATTATGATGTGGACAGGTGGCTGGAAGAGCGGGGTTCGGATCCGTTCAAGGCAACGCGAAAAGCGGCACCCCGAAATGATCACTGGCATCACATGTACAATGGCGATGTGATTTCCATGCCGGATAAATGGGAGTATCCGTGGTATGCGGCGTGGGATCTGGCGTTCCACGTGCTGGCACTGACGCTTGTGGACATGGAGTTTGGCAAGCAGCAGCTGAAGTTGATGCTGCGGGAGCGGTACATGCACCCGAACGGCCAGATTCCGGCGTACGAGTGGAACTTCGGGGATGTGAATCCGCCAGTGCATGCGTGGTCGACAATTTTCACGTATCGGCTGGAGCAGGGAGTGAAGGGCGAGGGAGATCGGGAGTGGCTGAAGAGCAACTTTCAGAAGTTGCTGTTGAATTTCACGTGGTGGGTGAACCGCAAGGATCGCGCGGGAAGGAATGTGTTTGAGGGAGGCTTTCTGGGCCTGGACAACATCGGCGTGTTTGACAGGAGTGCTCCGTTGCCAACGGGGGGCTATCTGGAACAGGCGGACGGGACAGCCTGGATGGCTCTGTTCTGCCAGAACATGCTGGAGATCGCGGCAGAGCTGTCGATGACAGATTCGGACTACGTGGACATGGCGGTGAAATTCATTGAGCATTACCTGTGGATTGCCTCTTCGATGACTCATCTGGGCGGCGATACCGGGATGTGGGATGACGAGGATGGTTTCTTTTACGATGTGCTGCGACTGCCGAATGGCGATTCACAACGTCTGAAGGTGCGATCAATGGTGGGGTTGCTGCCACTGTGTGCCACAACGATGTTTGATGGCGAGGGGCTGAAGAAGTATCCGGAAGCCGGTGAGCGAATTGTCCGATTTCTTGAATCGCGACCGGAAATCCGATCTGCGATTCATGATCCGCTCAAGCCCGGTGTTGCAGGGCGACGACTGGCGTCGATCCTTGATGAAAGCCGTCTGCGGCGGGTGCTGGCGAGGATGCTGGATGAAAACGAATTCCTCAGCGAGTTTGGTATTCGGTCACTGTCTCGCTGTCATGCGGACCAGCCCTACGTGTTCCATGCCGGCGGGCGGGAATATCGAGTTGCCTATCTGCCTGCTGAATCTGACAGTGGGATGTTTGGCGGCAATTCGAACTGGCGCGGCCCGATCTGGATGCCCGTCAATGCACTGATTATCCGGGCGCTGCTTCAGTATTTTCTGTATTTCGGCACAGGCTTTACAGTGGAGTGTCCAACCGGCTCCGGACGGCACATGACGTTGTATGAAGTTGCAGCAGAGATTTCGAAACGCCTCAGTCGAATTTTCCTGAGGGATCAAAATGGTCGACGACCGGTGTACGGCGGGTGCAAAAAATTTCAGGAGGACCCGCACTGGCGCGATCTGCTGCAGTTCTTCGAATACTTTCATGGAGACAATGGTGCGGGACTTGGTGCCAGCCATCAGACCGGCTGGACCGGAGTGGTGGCGAGGATGATGCACCTGTTTGCCACAATGGACCCGGATGCAGCGCTGAGTGGGGGCAAGAAGGGATATTTTAAGGCGGAGCAGGATCGCGCTGCTTCTTCCGTGCCGGGTGTTTGATCACTCTTTCGTTTCCTGATTCACATACAGCCGGACATTTCCTGTCGCGCGACCGCCGGCGAGGATATCGGGGCGACCATCACCGGTGAGATCCGCAACGG
>CAZLOQ010000167.1:0-488 GCA_964561125.1 uncultured Chitinophaga sp.
CCCCGCGGATCGCATCCCTGAACGTCGCAAGACTCGTCCTGCAAAGAAATTGACAATGGGAACCCCGGTCTGATCACCCGCATTTCAGCCATTCGGATGTCAGCCCTCCGCCGGGCACTTTTCGCGAGAGCAGTTACCGAGCCTCGTTGCGCGCCGCCGACGACGATACGACCGCTGTCACAGCTGCGGGGCGCACAATCGAAATCATTGGTGCAACCGAACCAAATGGCCCAACGAGGACAGCCGCATCCTGAGACCATGGCCTCTGCCGTTCAGGGTCTGTCACTCCACGTTTCCGAGAGTTGTGCGGAAGGACGGTACAATTGGTGGGACCGGCGCAACCGCTGACGTAGTGGTTTCCCATCGACCGGACCACTAGACAATGCTGCCCAAGCGCCGACAGTTACTTACCAGCCAGCCGCCGCGGGCGGTTCAGGGACTGTCACCCCACGGCTACGAGATCTGTGCGGCAGGACGGCAGAATTGGT
>CAZLOQ010000167.1:588-12951 GCA_964561125.1 uncultured Chitinophaga sp.
TTTCGTTTGAACCAGACCGCCCAACGATGCGGCCCGAGCGGCGAGAGTCAATTACCAGCCAGCCGCCGCCCCGAGCGGTCCAGGGACTGTCACCCCACGGCTACGAGATCTGTGCGGCAGGACGGCAGAATTGGTGGGATCGGTGCAACCGCTGGCGTCGTGGTTTTCGTTTGAACCAGACCGCCCAACGATGCGGCCCGAGCGGCGAGAGTCAATTACGAGGCAGCCGCCGCCCCGGGCGGTCCAGGGTATCGATTCCAGTCCTGGAGGAGTGCACTTTTCCGGCCAGAAGAGCAGCAGTCTCGCGGTTGCGGATCGAGATTTTCCGGGAGTGATCCCGGGACGTCCGGGCTGGACGGTGGCTGGGAGGAGGGCAGCCAGGGGATGGTGAGGTTGGCGGAGTGGCACAGCAGTTTTGTTGCGGCGTAGAGGGGCTGCTGGGTAGATAGTGACCAGAGTCTCAACTGGTCGCCTACGTGGCAGCGAGCGAAGAATTACCAGACGTCACGACGGAGCTGGTTCAAATGACAGGAGGTTCAGCACTCGAAAGCGGGAGATCTGGCGGCGGACGGCACGATAGTCGATCGCGCGGTATCGCATGGGCCGCTCGCCATCTGCTGCCCAGCCATGATGGCGGCGATCTGCTGGTGTCACGGGGTCGACTCGGGAGACGTTGTCGGCCTTGTCCGCAGAGCAGGTCGAAATTCGTCCAGTATGACAACTGCTGCGGCAACGTGCCGTCGGACACAGTCGCTCCAGCAACGCCAGTCGTCGACAGACCCGACTTTTGTGATGACACGACAACTCTCGCAGCCTCACGCGACTAAAGCCTTGCAACAGGCCGAGCTGCAGAAACACTGCTGCGGAGACCGTGTCGTTGCCGTAAACCGCACATAGCAGCCCGGTCGTAAACAACAGGATTTTCCTGAATCCGGGTCATACTGATGACCCTCGCGAGCATCCTCAGGCGGGGCAAAAATATCCGTCGCCGACGATTCAGACGGCTGTCAGAATCGGAACATCCGGTATGACGGCAATTGTTTCGGGGGACTGAGCCTGTCGCTCTTTCACGCGAACTCGATACCGAGAGTTGTGTCCGCGTCTGCGTTGTCTGCCGCTCTCTGTGCGACGAGGTGCAGAACGGCAACTCTGCTCCGGGGCGTCTTCAAATCGATGACGCCGTCAGCAACCTGCGTCACGGCAGCACCACTGGAATCGACAAATTCCAAAACTGCATCCCTCCTGCTGGAAAAGTGCGCTCAGGTCTGACTGGAACTGACACTGGTGGCGTTGATCGCGTGGTCTAGCCATGAACCTTCAGCTCCTACGGGGCGAGCCCGTCGGCGGCTCCAGTGCGCTCCGCGAGGCGGCTTGGGCGAGTGGAGGGTGCGGGGACGTCCGGCGTGCAGCGTGAATTCCACGGAACGGATCTTCTCCGCTTCAGCGTGGAGTGGCCAAATTATTTTTTGAAATTCCGGATGCTGTTTGCAAATGAACGGCATCTGCGGCTTACGATTCACCTGCTGAATTCGATTCTTGTCGAGCAGCTACGATTCGTGAATGGTAACCGTTCACAGCCGCTTCACGGAGCGGGGCGCAAACATGGGCTGGTGAATCAGGCTCGCGGGCTTGTCAGCGAACCTTGGCTTCCGACGAGGCAAGTCCGTCTGGGAGCCTCTGGCTCGTGCTGCCGCGGGGTCGCCCGCGACACAGTGCGCACCAGTCGGGCAAACCGACGAGGTGGCGAACACTGCAGCCCCCGACGGGCTTGCCCCGTCGGAGCTAGAGGTTCACAGCTAGACCGCGGCGTCAGCGCCCCTGGAGCCCCCCGACGGGTTCGCGGTGTCGCGGAGTAGCCAGCGAACCTTGGCTTCAGACGGGGCAAGCCCGTCTGGGAGCCCTGGGTTCGCGGTGTTGTGGGTTAGCCGGGGAAACGTGGCTTCAGACTGGAACGGCAGAATGTGCCATGCATCTGGACTTTGAGTGCAAACCGGACGCTAACGCGTTCCGGCTGATTGGACCACCATTCCTGGCGCGGAGGCTGCCTGCTGTTTTGGGATCGTAAAGCGAATGGTAAAGGGACTTTCCGCTGTCAGGTGCCATGCACCTTGAGGTCTGGACTGCCGTCGTCCTGCTGTGAACGGTTACCGTGAAGGTGCGGACGTTAAATCCTGTACAGCAGTATAAAACGTCGCCCGACGGGCGATCCGGACTGATAGTTTTCGCCACGGACGAACGAGGGCAAATCTTCAAGATCGCGATGCGGACTTGTCTCACGCGAAGCATGGCAGAGGAGCAAGAGGACGCGTGGGATGACGCTGAACAGGAGGATTGAAGGGTAGGACAGACCGGACGGAGGCCACTGGATTGTGGCTTCGGGTATTCAGCATCAGGCGGTCCTGCTGCAGGGTGGCGAACAAGCAGAAAAGCAGGGGCAGAAGCAGCACTCAGAATCACTGCAGTGCATTTGCCGTCCCCACTCGCTACGATACCTGACCCCCTGCTCTGGTTGCGGGGGGACACGGACAGAGGAAGGGCAGGGGAATGTCGGACGAGGGGGCGTTGCTTGCGGCGTTTGAGGACTTTCGGCGGGATTTTCGGCGTCTGCAGCAGGAAATCGCACGCGTGATTGTGGGGCAGACAGAGATCCTCGAAGACACTCTGATCGCCCTCACGGCTGGCGGACATGTGCTGCTTGAAGGCGTTCCGGGCCTTGGCAAAACGCTCACCGTGCGAACTCTGGCAAGTGCTCTGCAGCTGCAGTTTCACCGGATCCAGTTCACGCCGGATCTGATGCCTGCCGACCTGACGGGAACGCAGGTGATTGCCGAGGATGCTGAGGGTCGGCGGCGGTTTGAATTTCAGCGTGGCCCATTATTTGCCAACATTCTGCTGGCCGATGAAATCAACCGCGCAACTCCCAAGACGCAGTCAGCACTGCTGGAGGCGATGCAGGAGCATTCGGTGACGGTAGCTGGAGTGACACATCGCCTGACGGAACCATTTTTCGTCATGGCCACCCAGAATCCGCTCGAAATGGAAGGCACGTATCCGCTTCCCGAAGCGCAGCTGGACCGTTTCTTTGTGAAGCTGCTGGTGCGTTACCCTGGCGTGCGTGATCTGGAGCAGATTCTTGACCGCACCACGGGCACCAGCACTCCGTCGGCCTCCAAAGTGCTTAGTGGTGACCGCATCCGTCAGATGTCGCTCCTGGCGCGTGAAGCGGTGATTGCGCCTGACGTGCGGCGTTATGCGATTCGGCTTGTGGTGGCCACACATCCCGAACATGAACAGGCTGCGGCGTCCGCGCGTCGCTACGTGCGTTACGGCGCCAGTCCGCGCGGCCTGCAATCGCTCATTCTGGGCGCCAAGATCAGGGCGATTCTGGACGGTCGGGTGCATGTTTCGCGGGACGATCTGTGCCGGATGGTGCTCCCGGTGCTGCGACATCGCGTGCTGCTCAACTTTGAAGCTCAGGCGGAAGGCATCACACCTGACGAGGTGATCACGCGGATTCTGTCTGAAGTGCCGACAGCGGACGGGGAGTGATCGTTTGCCATGCTGTTCCCCGCTGACTTTCTCGCACGCCTTGAATATCTCTCCATGATGTCGAAACGCGTGTTTCGCGGACGTCTGCTGGCCCAGCGACGTTCACTGCAGACAGGCGCGGGGCTCGAGTTTTCGGATCATCGGGAGTACGCTGCGGGTGAGGATCTGCGGTATCTGGACTGGAACATCTACGCTCGGCACGGGCAGATGCTTGTTAAGCGATTCCAGGAAGAGCAGGACCTGCAGGTATCGATTCTGCTGGACGCATCGCGGAGGATGAGTTTTGGCAGGCCGTCGAAGTTTGATCGTGCACGCCAGCTCGCCGCCGCCTTCGCCTGGCTCGCACTGGCGGACCTTGATCGAGCGGGGATCTCGGTGTTTGCGGACGGGCTGATTCAGGAACTTCCCGGGGGCCGTGGACGCGAACGCATTCTGGTGCTGATGCGCTTTCTGGAAGGCCTCTCCGCCACCCGCCAGGGAACCTGCTTTACGCGTTCCACGCAGGATTTTCTTCAGCGTGCACCACGGCCGGGGCTCGCGATTGTCCTCAGTGATCTGCTGGATCCCGCCGGCATTTCCGCAGGGCTCGATCAGCTCCGCTATCGCCGCTTTGACCTGCACGTTGTGCAGCTCTTCGCACCGCAGGACGCCCACCCGCAACTCCTCGGCGATGTCGAACTGGAAGATCTGGAGACAGGCGAAGTGCGACAGGTGCGGGTGACGGAGCGAGTGGTTGCGGAGTATCGAAGGGCGTTTCTGGAACATCAGCACGCCATTCAGGCATACTGCCGGCGTTACGGCTATCGCTGGACGGCCGCTGATTCGTCTGTGCCTTACGATCAGTTGATGCTGCAGATGATGAAGGTCGCCGGCATGGAGTCGGGGGGTGAACACGAAAGCGGCGAGGAATCCGGGGAGCGGCCACGATGAGTCTGCTGAATCCCGCCGCTCTGCTGCTCCTGCTCATCGCTCTGCCCGTCACGCTGCTGTACGTGCTCAGGGTACGACTGCGGCGGGCTCCTGTTTCGTCGATGATGTTCTGGCAGAAGGCGCTGGCGGATCAGCCGGCGCGGGCATTCTGGCAGCGTTTTCGACACCTTGTCAGCTGGCTGGTCACTCTGCTGCTGCTGCTGCTGCTGACACTGAGTGCTGCCGATGTGCGCTGGAACAGCCGGTCCACGGCCCCGCAGCGACTCGTCCTCGTGCTCGACGTCTCCTCCGGGATGGCAGCTGCGGCGGGTGGTTCGTCGCGTCTGGAGGCCGCTCGAAAAGCGGCACTCAACCGCATTGCTGAACTGTCGGACGACGATGAGGCGGCGGTCATTGCAGCGGGAAGTGTACCGCGGATTCTTTGTGGTCTCAGCAGTCATCAGCCAACGTTGCGGCGAGCGGTGGCGGAGGCTGCGCAGACTCAGGGCCCGGCACAACTGGCACAGGCCCTGCTTCTGGCGCAGCGACTGGCCGCCAGCTCCGGAAGTGACGGTGATGGCGACATCGTTCCCGGCACGGCTCGAGGTCGAGTCGTGGTTTTCAGCGACGGGTGTGGGAATGAGCCAGCACCCGAGTCGGGGGAAAATGCAGAGCCGTTGACTGCAGGAACGGGAGCAGAGCGAAAAGCGGCCAGTACCGTGGGAGCTCCTCCGGCCGACGTGCCGGTGGAGTGGGAGTACTTCGGGGAGACTCAGCCGAATCTCGGCTTCACGGCGTTCGAGCTGCGTCGGAGTGACACCGATCCCCTCGGCTATGAAATCCTCATCCGCCTGCGGAATGCGGCGGATACATCCGTAACAGCGCGAATCGAAATCGAGCGGGACGGAGTGCCGATTGATGTGATTCCGCTGGCCATGGAGGCGAACGGGGAATTGAGTCGCGTGGTGTCGAAGCTGTCTGCGGAAGGCGGCCGGCTGCGGGCATCACTGACAGACGTGCAGTTTGCGGGAGCCGGGTCATCGCCAGCCGCGGCGGATGGACTGGCTGCCGACAATACTGCCTGGGCGGTGCTCCCTGCACGACCGCGGCAGCGCGTGCTTCTGGTGTCTCCGGGCAGTTTGTTTGTGCAGAAGGTTCTGGAGGCCAATCCGCTCGTTGATCTGACGGTGTGGCGGGAGCTTCCTGAGGATCCGATCTGGCCGGCGGATTCGCTGGTGGTGCTGCATGAACTGGTGCCGACAGTGCTTCCGCCCGGCCCGGTGCTCGTCCTCGACCCGCGCGGCAGCTGCGATCTCTGGACGCTCACCGGTGAAGCGGCTGACCCTGTTCCGGAAGCGCTGCAGTCGACTTCGGCGTGGATGCGGAATGTGCGTCTTGAGCAGGTGCTGATTCCCGCGGTTTCGGTCCTGGAATTCGCAGCGCCTCCGCAGGTGCTGGCACAGGCCGCGGGCGGTGTCCCGCTCTACGCCCTGATCAGGCGCACCGGCACTGCTCCGGTACTGGTGCTGCCGATACGATTTGGAGGCAGTGACCTGGCCTATCGCACGGTGTTTCCGATTCTGGTGGCGAACGCGCTGAATGAATTTGCCGGTCGGGGGCGTGAGCTGCCTGGGGGGATGATGGCAGGCGATACCGCGCGACTGGTAGTCCCGGGCGGAGACATCGGCGCGCAGGGTGAAGCTGGTGGTGTGCTGACGCGGCAGTATCAGCTGCGAGCTCCATCGGGGGCAGTTGTGCAGCAGCGGGCGACGGCCATTCAAACGGATGGCGTCACGCAGCTGCCGATGAGTGCTGACTGGCAGCTGATCACGGAACCTCTGATGGAAGCGGGCTTCTGGGAAGTGGCGGCCATTCCGCCGGCAGACCAATCGAAGCCCGGGCAGACGCGGGCTGTCAGGGTGCAGCCGGTGGCGGAATTTGCGGTCAATGCGTCCGTGGAGACGGAAGTGGATCTGCGACCGGTGCAGCGGTTGTCGACCGGCGCTGCAGCTGCCGGAGCGAGCAGGGCGTGGTGGTCGATCGCGTCGCTGAATGACTGGCCACTGTTGCTGTTAGTGCTGCTGTTGGTGCTGGCAGTCGACTGGGCTTTGCACCAGCGACGCTGGCTGGCATGAGGGACTGGAGGTTCGTCGCGCTGACGGGCGCGGGGTCACTTGCGGCCGATCGAAATCGGCCGCAGGTCGGTGGCCGGACCGGATCATTGGGTCAGTTGAGTTCGCCTTCGGCCGATTTGAGACGTTCGTTGCGATCGAATGCGAGGAGGGCGGTGATGAGTTCGCTGAGGTCCCCCTGGACGATGCGATCGAGTTTGTAGAGGGTGAGATTACAGCGGTGATCGGTGAGTCGATTCTGGGGGAAGTTATAGGTGCGGATACGTTCGCTGCGGTCTCCGGAGCCGACGAGAGTGCGGCGGGTTTCGGAGCGTTCGGCGGCAGCTTTGGACTGGCGAAGTTCGAGGACTCGGCTGCAGAGCACGCGCATGGCTTTAGCGCGATTTTTGTGCTGACTTTTTTCGTCCTGGCATTTGACGACGATGCCAGTGGGCAGGTGCGTCAGGCGGACGGCGCTTTCGGTTTTGTTGACTTTTTGTCCGCCGGGGCCGCCGGCGCGCATGGTATCGACCTGAATGTCTTCAGGGCGGATGTCCACTTCCACTTCGTCGGCTTCGGGGAGCACGGCGACGGTGGCGGCGCTGGTATGGACGCGGCCCTGAGTTTCCGTTTCGGGGACGCGCTGCACGCGGTGACCTCCGCTTTCGAACTGCAGGGAGTGGAAGGCGCCATCGCCGGTGATGGAAAAGACAACTTCGCGGAGCCCGCCGAGTTCTGAGGGGCTGAATTCAAGAACTTCAGTTTTCCAGCCGCGCTGGGTGCAGTAGGCGTCGTACATCTGGTAGAGGTCACGGGCGAAGAGAGCGGCTTCGTCGCCGCCGGTGCCAGCGCGGATTTCCATAATGCAGGCACCGCGAGTGATGGAGTCTCCGGCGGTGGCGAGATCTTCGAGTTCGACGGCAAGTGTATCGCGCTGGGTCTGGAGTTGCTGGAGTTCGGCGCGGGCATATTCGCGGGCTTCGTGGTCGGTTTCTTCGTCGACCATGAATCTGGCAGCTTCGATGTCACCTTCAAGAGCATGGAAGCGACGCACTGCGAGTGCGATTTTGGCGAGTGTGCCCAGTTCTTTCTGGATTTCAAGCATGCGGGAGACGTTGGTGAGGACGTCCGGGTCGTGGAGTTGCTGTTCGAGTTCGGCGTACCGCGCCGCCTGGCGTTCCAGGACGGGGAACATGCAATCCTCCGGGACAAATGCAGCGGAAATCGAGGGGCAAAACAAAAGGACGTGCACGGTTACCCACGCACGCCCCTGACGATGGTTTGTGTTGCCCCAGCTACTTTCCGGCAGCGTCCTTTTTGCCCCACTTGTACTTGCTCATGAACTTGTCCACACGGCCGGCCGAGTCGACGAATTTCATCTTGCCCGTGTAGAACGGGTGGGAATCGGCGGTGATTTCAGTTTTGAAGAGCGGGTATTCGTTGCCGTCTTCCCACTGCGTGGTTTCTTTGCACTTGATGGTGGAGTTGATGAGCACGCGTTTGCCGCTGGAGGTGTCCATGAACACGACAGGGCGGTATTGGGGATGGATGTTCTTTTTCATTGGTGTTTGCTTTCGGTAGCGACCATGTTGCGGGTGGCACGTACACCCGCGTCTTTGGGGACGCCGGAATCTGCAGGGAAGTCCTGCGGAAGGAGCAGACGCTGCGCACTGGCAGCGGCGAACAGGGTAGTCTAACCCCGGTCGGGGTGATCGGCAAGCAAAAAGCGAAGCTTGACCAAATCCGGCGAATTGTGTCGTCAGTTTGACGGCTCCGCCCGATTCGGGGCTGGCGAAGTGGCGGGACCCATGGGCACACAGGAGTCCGTAGAGACCTGCGAAAACGGACTTACCGTGGATGGCACCTGTTTTGCTTGCCCAATTCAAGTTTCAGAGCCGCGACCTCGGCCTTCAGCCTGATCACCTGACCTTTGAGTTCGGTTACCTGAGCCATCAAAGCCCGAATGATCGCCTGTGCTTCAGGCGTCTGGCGTAAGATAACATGTTCTGGGATATCCGGCGACATGCGCGTGAGTTAGCAAATTCTTCAATTCAGCGGAAGACCAGTTTCCAGCCTGTGAACGGTTACAAACCGGCGCTGTCACGGGAGGGGTTCGTGGCTGGATGGTATGGGTCATATGGGGCATATGGGGCACATAAGCAATATGGGTCCTGTGAGGCGCATGCGACCCATATGCCCCATAAGCCCACCATAAACAATCCGCCACGCACCGCTGCGATTCGGCCCTGCAAGGCGGTTTCCGCGTGCACAGCAAGCCGCTGCATGGCACTCGCGGGGCGATGTGCACCTGCTGCAATTGCAGCCGCAGACAACGCACCTCACGACTACCCGATCAGTTCATCCACCACGGTACCATGAACATCCGTGAGTCTGAAGTCGCGGCCGGCGTAGCGGTAGGTGAACTTTTCGTGGTCGAAGCCGATGAGCTTCAGCAGGGTTGCGTGCAGGTCGTGAACATAGCCTCCGCGGACACCGCCACCGGCCAGCCACATGGTCAAGCCCCGGTGATTATGGTCCCGGCGGTTGATTTTTCCGGCACTTCAACCTTTCTGCGGCAGCTCGACTGTCGGTGTCCGGCCGAATTCGCCTCCCCGGATGACCAGTGTTTCATCCAGCAGCCCGCGCTGCCTGAGGTCCGTGAGCAGCGTGCCGATTACCTGATCGCACTGCTTTGCGAGCCGTGCGTGATTGACAGCGATATCATCAGAAACCTGTTGCAGATTGGGAAACGCCTGTGCCAGCAGATTGCAGCCGGAAAGCCGGACGCCAGCGAATTCCAACGGTCGGCACCTGCGAGCCCTGCTGTTTTCCGGCCGTCGCCTGGTTTCATCGTGCTGCTCGAGGATTCCTATTGAAAACGCGCCCGTGTTCTGTAAACTCGCAGCATGACAACGATTGATGAGATTCTGGCAGCAGTTCAATCGCTTCCCTCCGATGTCCGGGGACAGCTGATTCCACTCATTTGGGACCAGGTGGCCCCGAAAGACTGGCCTGGCCCTTCGCCCCAATGGATCGCCGAAGCTCGACGACGAAGTGAACTGATCGACAGCGGTGACATGGTCGCTGAAGACTGGCAGGTCGTCCGTGAACGTGCTCGTCGTGCTGCTGGTCTGTCCGAATGAGAAGCGTCCAGCTGTGTTCAGCTGCACAAAACGATTTCATCGAATCCCTTTGCTGGTATGCCGAACAGAACGCGGATTCAGCACGCCAGTTTGAATCTGACTTTGATGCCGCCCTGAACCGCATCGCAGATTCGGCTGATACGCTCGCTGCATTCGATGATCGCCATCACTATCTGCAGATGCGACGATTCCCGTTTGTCATCATCTTTCGTGCCAGCCTGAGCCGAATTACAGTGGTTGCTGTTGCCGACACTGCTCGTTCCCCGGAATTCTGGCGCGGCCGCTGAGATCGTTGTGCTGGGCGTGATTTACCACGGGGCCAGCAGTCTCAGCAGGCGGCTATGCGCATGGGTCTCTGAATCCTGACGCCAGGCATCATTGGCGAGTGTCGTGTCCTCCGCACCGTCGAGCAGATGGCTGTCATGGACCACCAATCCCGGGCCGAGCAGCCAGTGCGCCAGCATTTGCCGGAGTTCGGCGTCGGCGACGGTGAATTGTGTGCGCAGGTCAGAGGCTTTTCCGAGCAGAGTGGGCAGAGTGCCTGCGGTGGCGGCTTTTTCAGGTCACCGTTCACAGGCGCCTTACCGAGCGGGGAGCAGCGCCGGGCCGGTGAATCAGGCTCACGCCGGGTCGTCCGCGAACCTCGGCTTCAGGCGAGGCAAGCCGACGGGGAACGAAGTGAATGCCGCGGGAGGCGATATGTCCGGATCTGTCGTCACCCTGCTGTGAACGGCTACGTCCGTTTTTCAATATCTCCAACATGGCCGAACTCTGAGTCCAGTCTGACCAGTACAGCCTGCAGTTCCCGTCGCAACATTGCTCCTTTCAGGTTCTGCAGCAGCCGTAACACTTCCGGGGTGACTTCCGGAGCGAAGAAGGTCAGGGTGACGCCCAAATTGGGATCAGACTGCCATTTCGGGGGGGAAAGGCCGTTTTTTTCGCATTCCTGAACCATCAGCACACTTCCCCGGCCAGCTTTCTCCATCAGGCCTCTCAGGTACAGCACGTGAGCAATGTCCGGGTTCCGGAGTACCGACAACTGGCCTCGATAAAGAGTTTCGGAAGTGACTCCCGGCGGCAGACTGCCGGAATTCCAGATCTCCAGCCGTCGTGGAAACACATGAATTGCGATGCCTCCCGAAGCACTGGAATAGTCACGATGAGCAAACGCATTGATCAGCGCTTCTCGCACCGCCGCTTCCGGATACATCGGCGCGTCCTGGCGGACCGGACTGCCTTTGATGAACCGCGAGACCGTGCGAGTGTTTCGGACAATAAAGTTGTAAGCCTGCTCAAACAAAGTCATCGCCGGCCCTTCGAATGACTTCATGTCGGCAAACTTGTCGCTCGCTTTGTCGGAGTTATAGCTGTACGCTCGAAGTCGAGTCTGCGGCAATCGCCGAGCTGAGTTCAGGGAAAAAAGGACGTCCCCACCGTTTGTCAGTCGGCCATATTTTGCAGCGGAAAAATCCTCCAGCACCATCTGAGTATTCCCGGAATCACGAAACCATGCACGCTGAACCCGCTGCGAATCGCGGACAGCTCGAAAGACCTCATCCGCGTCCAGTTCGGTCTCAGGATTCGCAACTGACAGTCGACGCTCCCATCGCTCCGGTTCAATCTGCCGTCTCATCACCATGTCACGAATCGTCTCCGCATCCGCTCTCTGATCCCGGTCTCCTTCACGAATGTAGAAGACATTCTGAAACGCATAAGGCAGGTCCTGTCCTGCCGGGTCTTCTACAACGACAACTGTTTGCTGCTGCAGTCGAATTTCTTCCACTGAGACCAACGCTTTGGGCGACAGTCCTTCGTGAAGCTGGCGTTCGACAGTCGCAAGTTGCCCTTCTCTGAGACTGACGCCAGCAACGATATGGTCGTCAGTCACTCCACACACGATGTAGCCGCCGGAGGTGTTTAACATGCCACAAACGACTTTACCGAGTGCTGCGACCGGAACGCACGTGCGCCTGAACTCAATTCGTTGTCCTTCGCCCAGCGACAACAGTTTTCGAAGGTCTTCGCTTGTCACGCTTCACCTCCCTCAGAATGGACAGGTGATCCGCCCGCAAAGTTCTCACGAATGAAGTCTTCCACCTCCTGATAACGATAGAACTGAGCAACGACGAACAGTGAGCCATCGTCAGTCGTGCGAAACTTCTGCACCCAGTTGCCGACGCGATCAGGCAGATCCTTTTCGTTGCCAATTGCTTCTTCGTAAAGTTCCAGGACTCGAAGGTCATCCAGAATCTGCGACTTTTTCTGTCGCGTCCGCTTCCATACTGCGGTGTGATCAAACCGAGGAACAGGTCACACTTCTCGACGGCGGCAAGGCAGTTTTCAAAAGCCGTTCGATCAGAAACGACTGGGAGCGTCCCTTTGTGTGACATCCAAACTCCGTAACCGTAGGCGGTCAACAAGCGGCGCGAGGTGCCATGCACTTTGACGTGAAGAAGCCAGCAACTCCCGGCGTACCATCGCGATCTTCTCCCGGTGAACCGTCACGTCGAGGAACGGAAACTCCGGCATCCGAACGCTCAGTGCCGGGTCGGCAGGATTGGCGCGACCCGTGCAATTGCTGGTGTCATTGTTTTCATTTGCACCGCTTCGACTGCTGCAATCATACCCAAGGGACTGTCCCCGCAGCTCCG
>CAZLOQ010000168.1:0-12870 GCA_964561125.1 uncultured Chitinophaga sp.
GGGCGGCCTGACCTGGCATTTCATGCCAGGCTGATAGAACTGGCCTTACAGGCCGCAAATACAACTGGGCTGTTGCATGCAACCAACTGCGTCTCAAGGTGCACTGACCACTGAGCAGTCCCCTACGGCTTCTCCGGCAGACCTGTTGCTACTGTTGCGCGAACTGTGATTCGGCCGGGGCTGAATAGCGGATCTGCAGGTGCGGGGTTTCCAGTCGCCTGCCGAGTGCTGTTGAACGCACTCCTGCTTCCACCAGGCCTGTGGTCAGCAGGGTGCGTTCGACCGGGACGCGTGTTTTTCCGGTCGCCAGAGTTTCTTCTGCTCTGGCCATGAGTTCCGCTGAATACTCCACGTTGGGGTTGGGCGGCAGGTAGAAGAGTGTGGAGAGTGGTTCAGGCTGGTTCCTGAGTGCAGCTGCGAAGGTGAAATCGCCGACGAGGCCGTTCATGAGCAGCATTGTGGCCCGCAGGCCGTCTCGATATTCGATGCGGTACATCACCGGCTCTTTCACCCATTCCTGCATCTGCTGCCGCGTGGGCCAGCGATGGCTGTTGGTTGGCGCCTGGGCGAGCGTTTGACTGCGTGAGAGGCAGGCTTCAAACAGCCGCGGGTTCCAGCCACCTCGTTCCCAGCTGCCCCCATCCATCGCCTTCCAGACTGCTTCCCCCTTCAGGCCTTCGATGGCTGCGACGCCGGTCTCGCCACCCTTTCTGCGTTCAGCCATGCACTGAATCACCTCCAAAGCATGGAAGTCGTAACTGTCCATGCTGCCGATCGCCACGCACATGAGTTCCTCTGCCTGTGCATCCAGGGGCATATCCACAGCCGGCATCCGCCAGGTTTCCGGGAGGGATGAGCCGGCGTCAAAGG
Source organism: uncultured Chitinophaga sp. (assembly GCA_964561125.1). Classification (GTDB taxonomy): domain Bacteria; phylum Planctomycetota; class Planctomycetia; order Planctomycetales; family Planctomycetaceae; genus SXXK01. Next base: position 871 of record CAZLOQ010000168.1, read on the forward strand.
CAAAGTTCAGCTCCTTTGACAGGTCGTACATTTCCTTGGCCCAGTCCCACTTCCATGACAGATGCTTATCGTTGAAGATCGGAACGCTGTGGCCGTCGGCGCGGAACACGTCCGTTGCCTGCCGAAACAGTTCGTAGCGTGGATATTTCGTCTGGCCGAACTCCGTCTGTTCGTATGTTCCGTGCTCACCGATCAGGAGCACTCCGTCGACGGCGAGCCGGTCTGTGCCGCAGCGAAGCGCCTTTGCCACCGAATCGTAGATCTGAAAACCAAATTCCGCCGCCCGACCGCGGCTCAGATCGCCCTCGGGAAACTGATCAACGTAGGCCGAAACCACCTGAAACCGCGGTTCATGCCACCGCCCCCGCAGGGGATAGCCGGCCAGAAACCGTTCCGCCATATGCCACGCATGGCTGCGATATCGCCATTCTGTTGTCAGCACCGCCATCCGCAGCCGATCGGACGTCGCCACCTTGATGGCTGCCGCGGGAGTCGATGCGGGCGGCAACATTCCCGGAGCGACTGACGGTAACAGCCCGGTGGCTGCGCATGCGCTGATTCCCAGCCCTGACAAACGCAAGAACTCTCGACGCTGCGTCATCACAGATTCTCCTGACTCACTGGCCGACGAAACCTTGATTGGTGCATCACAACAGATCTCTGTCACACTTCAAGCGTACACCCGCACTGATGCGGCAAAAGGTGCGAGGGAACATGGGTGTCATGCCCGCAGAGGCAGTCGACGACAGTTGCGTATCCCTGCAGGCACTCCGATCGCCGGGAAGTCAACGTCATTGAGCGTAAATCCGGAGAAATCCGGCTGTGTGGTGTGTTTTTTGAGGCCGATTCCGGAGAGAATCGAGGGATTTGCGGGGGCGATATTTTTCCTGTCGAAGGAGTTTTCAGATGGCGCGCTGGCCTGATAATCTGCGGTCGACGGTCATTGGATTTCTGTTGATTTTTGTGTTGTTTCCGTTGCTGGCGTGGCTGTGCTGGTGGTTTGTCGGTGGTTAGGTGAGGTGTGTTGCAGGGGGGGCTCGGTTTTGGAAGCGGATTTGGCTGAATTATACGCTGGCTGCTGGGAGCGTTTGCGGGGAGTGGCCGAATTGGGTGCTGGCGGGGGCTGGAGAATCCCGGTGCTGGCGACGCTGCGGGAGAGCGTGCCGCGTCAGCGAAGTATTGTGCTGCGGCGGGTGCAGAGGGAGTCTGGCTTGCTGTGGTTTCACACGGACGTGCGGTCGGGGAAGGTGGCGGACATTGAGGGGTGTCCGCAGGTTTCGCTGTTGTTTTATGATGCCGCAACGGAAACGCAGCTGGCTGTGAGTGGGATGGCGCGGGTGTTGACTGAGGGAGCGGATGTGGATTGGTTGTGGGAGCAGTCTGCGAGTTCCAGTTTGCGCATGTATCTGGCGCCGGGGGCACCGGGCACAGAATCTGATGCGGAAGACTGCAATTTGCCGGAGGGCGTGCGTGGTCGCATCCCGGAGCGGCACGAGTTGTCGGCGGGGCGAGTGAATTTCGCGGGCGTGCAGGTGGTTGTTGAGCGGATGGAGTGGCTGCAGTTGTCGCGGGGCGGTAACCGTCGAGCGGTGTATGTCTGCAGTTCGGGCAGAGCTGTAAACGGAAGCTGGGTGTTGCCATAGCGTGATGGAGAGAACCTGTGAGCTCCACCGAATTTCGCTCCGGCCCGCTCCAGCGATCGCTCTGGTGCGACCCTCTGTTCCTGCTGATTGCTGGTACTGGTCTGGCTCTGCGCTGGTGCCTTGCTCTGCAGCGTCCGAGTCTGCTTTTGGCGGATGCGGACGGTTATCTGGCGCATGCTCAGTCTCTGCTGGAGCTGGGACGATATGCCGGGCCGTATACCGGGGTTTCGACGGCCTTTCGACCACCGGGTTTTGTGTTTCTGCTGGCAATTCCGCTCTGGCTGGGTTTCAGCAGCAGCGCTGCGGTGCTGGCGGTGCAGTCGCTGCTGTCGCTGTGCAGTTTCCGGGCCACTGCGGCCCTGGCAGAACTGGCGGACCTGCCGCGGGGAATGACGCTGCTGGCGGTGGCAGGTGTTTCCTGTGACCCGCTGCTGATGTTGTATTCTGTTCAACCGATGTCTGAGGTTCCGTGTGCAGCAGTGTTGTCGGTGGCGCTGGTTTGGTGTGTGCGGAGCGGGTTTTTGGCTGGTGTGGCGAGGAGTGATGCGGAGGGTGTCACGGGGGTCTGGCGGCATCAGTCTTTCGTGGCTGCGTTTGCGGGGATGCTCTTTGCGGCTGGTGGTTTGATTCGGCCGGCGGTGTTGCTGGCAGCTGCAGTCTGTTTTCTGACCGGGGCGGTCGTGTGGCTGAAAACCATCCGGCGTGGCCGAGCGGGTATTCGGAGTGCTGGCGGTGGAGAGCAGGCGAATCTGACGCTGGTGTGTGTGATGGCGTGTGGTTTTGCTGCGGGCTTGTTTCCGTGGGTGCTCCGAAATGCACTGGTGTTCGGCAGTTTCATCCCCGCAACAACTCACGGGGGCTACACGCTGGCACTTGGCAACAACCCGGACTTTTACCGGGACGTGATTCATCAGCCGCCTGGCAATGACGGGAATGGATTTCCGTGGCGCGGAGATCGGCTGGAGTCATGGCAGCAACGGACGCTGGAGGAGGCTGCGTTGTCCGGGGTGCGTTCCGGTGATGAGCAGGCCCTGGATCGCTGGTATTATCACTACGCGTTGTCTTCCATCCGCGGTGACTGGTCTGCGTTCCGCCGCGCGTGTGTGCTCCGTCTGTGGCGATTCTGGGCACCGACAGGGACCGGAACCGGTGCGGGGGTGAGCGGTGCGGTGGTCACGTGGCTGACGTGTGCGTGGTATCTGGTGTGGTGGGTTGGTCTGGTGGCGGGGCTGATGTTTCCGGGGGCGTGCGGAGGCGGGCGGCGGGTGGAGGTGTTGCTGTGGTTGTGTGTGCTGGTGTTCTGCGGGCTGCACCTGGTGTACTGGACTGACACGCGGATGCGTGCTCCGTTGATGCCGCTGCTGATCGTTTTGTCCTGCCGGGGCCTTTGGGGGGGATATCAGAGAACAAGGTCGCGGAGCAACTGGGGCAGAACGGCCCAGGAGTCCATATAAGTTGCTTCGAGCGGGACGTTGATGTAGAAGTTGTTCCTGAGGAAGAGTGGCATATCCGGCAGTTGCTGACCGACAGCAATGGGTTCGACGAAGGCTGTGGTGACGGGCGCCGCCTGGTATGCGACGAGGGTCAGCAGACGATCCCCGGGCAGCATAAATGTGTTGTCAGAGATCTGGTGTCGGGAATCTTTGTTGCCGGGGGACACAACTTCAATGACAGCAACGACTCTTCCGAGTGCATGTCTGACGACCACGCGATTTTTTTTTGCTGCGTAACGTTCAGCTTCGACGGAGATCACAAACTGCGTTTTGGGTTGCGGAGGAGCTTCGGTGTGTGTCGCCACATTGCTCAGGTCAGCCCCTTCAGGCAGATCGGGTTCTGCGGGCTGCAGCATCACAGCATCGGGTTCCGGGCCGCCGACCACCTGTTCCGCCATGGCGATCATTCCTTTGGGCAGCAGTCCTGCGTTGAGTCGATCGATGATGGCTGCGATCCAGCGGTAATGAAAATTGTGCCAGACTCCTGGAGTGACACGTGACCAGTCGTGCATTGGCATTTGAAGCTCCTGTTGCGGAGTGCAGCGGTTGGCTTAGTGCAGCGTGACCGTACGTCCATCGAAGCGGGCGACGCGATCGGGGTTTCCGGCGGCCTGGGCTTCAAGGATTCGTTCCATGGCTTCGACGGCGGCGACGACCTGTCGATCGGCAGCGAGATCTGCGTAGTGGAGGGAGCGAATCTGTGCGAGTCGTTGGGGACGTTCAGCGGGAGGGCCACCGAATTCGACGAAGGCGGTTTCGCGGGCGAAGCGTTCGATGACTTCGATGCCGTAGCCGCGTTGCGCGCGTTCGTTCCAGGGTTCGAGGAAGGTGGCGTTGTAGTGGGTGTTGATGGTGTTTTTAAGTTTGAGGGGCGTGAGTTGATCGACGGTCAGTTCGACTCCGCGTTTTCGGGAGTGGCCGTTCCAGATGCCGTTATCAAAGCGGAACTGAACTTCCTGTTCGACATACCCGGGGAAATTGTCCGGCGTGACCCAGGAGGTATGGATATCGAAGGCGGCTTCCCGCTGATCGTCGTATTCGTAAATGAGCCGCAGCTGGCAGCTGTCCCAGGTATTACCGTGTTTTGGTCCGACGAGTCCGCGTTGTCCGGTGCAGAGGATGGTTTTCAGTTTTCCACCGAAGGTGAAGTCGATGAGTTTGATGTAGTGGACGGCGACATAGGTGCCCGGGTTACGCCCCGTAATCCACTCAGAAAACTGCTGGCCGGAGATTTGACGGGGTTCAAGGAGAGAGCAGTAGCCGTTGTTGACGTGCTGGAGGACATTATCGGCGACGAGTGTGCGGAGTTTCTTGTGGTCGGGGTCAAGAAGTTTGTGGTAGACGACGCGGGCGAGGAGTTGTCTGCGTTCGGCGATGGCGATGAGTTCGTCGAGCTGGGCGAGTGAGAGGACGGATGGTTTTTCGATGAGCAGGTGCACACCGGCTTCGAGGATTGCTTTGGCGGCGTCGAAGTGACGATCATCCGGGGTTGCGACGCAGGCGAAGTTGAGGGGCTGACGGAGCATTTCCGGGACGGCGTTGTCACCGGTGAAGCTGAGGAAGGGAGGCAGGATGCCGGCCGCCTGCTGCTGATAGCGGGCGGCGCGGCTGCCGGTTTTGGAGGCTACGGCAGTGAGTTTGACATCGACATCGCCGAAGACACGGTCATAGAGGCCGCGTCGGGCGGTGGTTTCGAAAAACGGCCGATAGGTTTCGTCGAAGATCATGCCCATGCCGACCATACCGGCATGGAGCGTTCTGGGGGTGCTGGACATAGACAGACGCCGTCTGGGCTGGGGGTGTGGAAAGACCGGAACGGCTGGAGTTTAGTTCAGGCTTTTTTGAACTGCCAGTTATCGGGAACGCGACCATCCTTGCGGACGACGACGATGCCGTCTCTGACGACGATGGGCACACCATCGACATCGCAGTTGGCTGACGGGGCCTCAGAAGCGACGATGCGGGAATTGCGGCCGATGCAGACGTTTTTATCGAGCAGGGCGCCGTCGATGTAGGCGCCGTCACCGATGCCCCAGACGGGAGCATTGTCACCAAAGGCGACCAGATGGTCGTTTGTGGTGGGATAAAAGTCGGCGCCCATGATCACGGAATTTTTTACGGTCACGTTCCGCCCGACCTGAGTTCGCATGCCGACCACGCATTTTTCGAGAACGGCGGCAGAACCGATGAAGCAGCCGTCAGCGATCAGGCTTTCACGCACGGTGCAGGACCCCATCCTTGTGGACGGAAGGAACCGCGGACGGGTGAAGATAGGAGCCTGGCGATCGGCGAAGTGAAATGGGGGATTGGCGTCTGTCAGGGCGAGGTTTGCGTCGTAAAAGGCGCGAATGGTGCCGATGTCTTCCCAGTAACCGTCGAAGAGGTGTGTCTGGACGCGATGATGGCGGATGGCCATGGGGAAAATGTCGCGTCCGAAGTCTTCGTGCGTGGTCGATTCCAGCAGGTCGACCAGCAGGTCGCGGTTAAACAGGTAGATGCCCATGCTGGCGAGGTATTCGCGGCCACGCGATTCGATGCCGCGGCTTTCGATCCAGGCGCCGGGTGTGCGGACGCGATCCAGGGCACTGTCGTCCTTTGGCTTTTCAACAAATCCGGTGACGCGACCGGTGTCGTCCAGCTGCATGATGCCGAAAGACCGCGCCTGAGACCTGGTGACGGGGACAGTGGAAATGGTGACGTCCGCATTGGCGGCTTCGTGAGTTTTGAGCATGGTGCGGAAGTCCATGCGGTAGAGCTGGTCTCCGGAGAGAATGAGCACGTAGCGGATGCCGTATTCCTTGAGGAATCGCACCTGCTTGCGGACCGCGTCCGCGGTGCCCTGATACCAGTTGGAGCCATCGAGTGTCTGCTGGGCCGCAAGAATTTCGACGAAACCGTTGTGAAACAGGTCGAAGTTGTAGGTTTGGCGGATGTGCCGATGCAGGCTGACGGAGTTGAACTGCGTGAGCACATAGATGCGACTGATATCGCTGTTAATGCAGTTGGAAATGGGAACATCGATCAGACGGTACTTGCCGCCGAGCGGCACGGCGGGTTTGGACCGATATTCAGTGAGAGGCAGGAGTCGCGTGCCTTTGCCGCCGCCGAGAATCAGGCAGACTGCATTCCGCATGAGAAAGAATTCCGTGAGATGAGGGGGGACGTTTGTTCAGACTGATAAGTCTTTGACGGTCGCGAGGCTGCTGCGTTGTGAGCGTCCTTGCCCGCTTTGGTCAGGGAGTTGCATAAACAGTGCCCAACTGCGCTTAGTAAATCAACATTCCTGAAGAAGCAAAGCGTTGAATTGATTGTCTCAGGGGTGGCGACGGAGCTGTGGGCGGTGTGCGGATTCAGCTTGGCCACCCGGAGGCGTTCGCATTGTGCACATGTGCACAAAAAGTGTGCGGCCCGTGGGTGTCCGGATCCGGAACCCGCGGGCCGCTCGAATTTCAGGCAGTCTGGCTATGTTTTTCGGTTGGCGCGATGTCAGAGTTGCAGGTTGGCATCGAGATTGGTGAGTTGTTCGTTGATGAGTTTTGCGCGCCAGGCGAGGTTCTGGCGGTCTGCGGTGCGGCTGCGTTCAAGAAATGCGTAGAGGTTTCTCCATTCGACGAAGAGTGCATCGACTTCGCGAATGAGTTCGGAGGTGCGGGCTTTGGAGTCAACGAGGCGATGGAGCCGCTGGCAGCGTTTGACGAGTGCGGTGGAGGCTGCGAGGGCGTCGTTTCGCCAGGTGGGGCGTTCGGTATTGAGCCACTGCCGGATGTCAAGATCCAGCTGATCAGCGAGATCTTCGAGTGCCGCCGCGACTGCTTTGAGTCCAGCGTCGTTCTGGGGCGTGGAGCTGCCGAGTTTGAGTTCGCGGCGGAGTGCGGTGATACCGTCTTCGATCTCCTGCAGGACGACGATGCCGGCCTGACTTTTCATCTGGCGGAACGTCTGCAGGAAGACGGCTCCATAGTCTTCGATGTAACGGAAGCTTTCCACGAGCTGAGCATCTGCTTCGTCGCGTTCGAGCAGATCGCTGAAGTTCTGGACGGTGCCATAGAAGTCGGTGGCGATATTCAGAGTCTGGCTGGCGTTTTTGAAATTGAGCAGGAGCAGCAGTGAGGTGCGTTTGTAGAATTCATCGACATCCTGAATCAGGGCATCGGCAGTTTGTTTGAGTTGAGCGCGGCTGGTTGGAGTGTCCATCCAGAGCAGTTCATGAATGCTGTAATTGGCAGCAGAAATTCGTTGAATGTTGCGTTCGACAAAGGAATTGCGAACAGCGGACAGCTGTGGCATGAGCTGCAGCCAGGCCTGGTCGAAGCGGTTGTATTCACTGACGATGCGTTCGTAGGTGTAGTCATCGACGACCATCGAGGAGATGCGTGCGACCTGCTGCTGCAGGGTGCGGCTGGAGGTGATGAGTTGAGCGGGGGCATTGATGTCGCGCTGGAGCTCGTCGGCGAGATTATACAGGGAGTTTTCGAGACTGGAGAGCTGCTGGAGGAGCGCGCGGCGGTCGAGTGTGGGGGCAACCTGAAACAGCTTACCGATTTCAAGGTCAAGCCGATCGATACGCTGAAGGCTTTGAGTGGTGGCCGCACTGAGTCCCCGCACCTGCGACATACGATGTGAAAACACGCGCCAGTCGGCATCGGTTTCCCGGAAGTCTTCGACAATGAGTTTGAGGTCGGTGCTGGTGTTGAGATTCTGGCTGAGTCGACCGGTGAGTGTGCGGAGACGGCTGAGATCGGTGAGGAGTGAGCGGAGCTGGGGATTGCGGCGATAGTCAGCATCGAGTGCGGTGTAGAGTTTGCCGGATTCATCCCAGGCTTCGCGGACGAGGTTGGCGAGTGTGCGACGATCGACGCGGGAATAATCGACGTTTTCGCGCGGGGTTGTGAGGTTTCGGCTGCTGAGATTACCCGGGAGATCCAGGTCACCAGCCGGAAGGCCGCGGTTGGGATTTCCGGAACCGGTGTCGACGCGTGAGATGCGGGTGGTCTGAGCGAGTGAAACGGAGGAGGTGGCGAAGAGGAGCGCCGTGAGGAGGGCAGCGAGGGGTGTTGCGTGGGGAAGCAGCATAAGCGGACTCCTTTCCGTCATTGAGTCGATCCGTGACTCATTCGGTGTGTATGGGGACATTGCGGGTGCCGGCCTGCGGTCGTGCGGGCGGAGAGCGACACACCAGAGGAATTCTGCGGAGTGTAGATGAAGGGGTGGTTTTGACGAAACAGCAGTTTTCGGGGGAATTTCAGCTGCCGATGCAGACGGCGAATTCCTGTCGACGGCCGTTGTCCATGCTCGCAATTCGCTGGTAGATGCGGCTGCCGCAGATGGCGGGGGAGGCAAAAGTATGATCACCGAGTTTGCTGGAAGCGACCAGCGTGAATTGATCCCGGCTGGCCTCGAAGACGAACGTGGTGCCTTCTTCGTTGGCAGCGTAGATCAGTCCGTTGGCAAGGACTGGGCTGCTGCTGAAGGTGCCACCGAGCCGCCCTTTCCAGAGTTCCTCTCCTGAAACGCTGTCCCAGCAGATGGCAACGCCGGCGTCGAGAACTGCGAAGAGTGTGTTGTCCTGCAGCAGCATGGAGGGAACGTAGGTGCGGGCATTATTTTCCCACGCAAGTTTTCCGGAACCGTCTGCGAAGACAGCGGACACGTGATTTTTGGGGTAGCCACCGCTGGTGAAGATGCGTTCTCCGTCCGTGACCGTGGTGGTCACGCATTCGGTGGTGGCACCAGGAACTTCCCACAGGGTTTGGCCGGTTGCAGGGTCAAGACTGGTGACGAGGTCGCAGCCGGTGAGCAGCAGCTGGGTGCGTCCGGCTGCGGTGAGGATTACGGGCGAGGGGTAGTTGGGCTTCGCAGGGCGATCGCGTTTCCAGACAACTTCGCCTGTCCCGCGATGCATCGCCACGATCGCTCCACCTCCCTTGTTATCGGAGGCCCCGATGACCAGATCACCGCAGAGCAGAGGTGAGGAGCCGAAACCCTGATGATTGACGTAGCCGGAGAGACGAGTTTTCCAGAGCAGGGATCCGTCTCGATCGAGGGCGTGCATCCAGACGGAGTCGGCGTTGTGAAAGTTGATGAAGATGCGGCTGCCATCGCAGGCGGGTGAAGCGGAGGCCATGCTGGATTTTTCGTTGCCTTTCACGCTCAGCCCGTCTGTGTGGAGAGCCGACTCCCATTTCTGTCTGCCTGTGCCGCGGTCGAGGCAGAGGACTGCCTGCAGGTTGCGGTCGTGGTCGGCGACGGCGAGCAGCACATCGGGGCCGACGACGGTAAGAGAGCCATGGCTGCGGCCCGGGATCGGGGTTTTCCAGAGGATATTCCGGGAATCACTCCAGGAGACGGGGGGCATCTGGCCGGCTTCGGCGATGCCATTGAGTGAGGGGCCGCGCCACCATGGCCAGTCTCCGGGCTGAGGTGTGACAGGGGCGAGTGTCAGGGGATTGCCGGCGCTGGCGGGGAGCAGCCTGGCAGAGGCTGGGAGGGCGAGGGCAGCGGCGGCGGATGAACAGAAGATGCGGCGGCTGAACATCAGAGAAGCTCCGTTGGGCAGAGGCGGGATAGTCGGGGCGAAAGAAGTTGAGCGGGTGGCGGGGGTCAGAACGTGAGCAGAACTTCGCAGATCTGGAATGGCTGGAGCGGGACACTGGGCGCCGCATCACCGGGATTTTCGAGGAGGACTTTGTGGGAGCGGTCATGATTAACGAGGCAGGCGGTAACCGGGGGGCGAGCGGTGCGGATCTGGCAGCTGGCGGGGAGTCCTTCGGTTTCGCTGAGAATCAGCGAGAGTTCGTCGGGTGCGTGGGGGGCCTGATGTTTCCAGCGGGCCTGCACAAGCTGGACATTGCGGGCGGAGAGTCCGAGGATCCAGGCGGAAGAGGACTTTGCGGGGACTTTGCGGGGGACTTCGAGGGCGATGAGCTGGCTGGCCAGATCTTCAGCGGATCGGAGCGGTGAGGGTTGGTCGAAGTCGAGGCGGAAGCGAAAGCGGGTGATGTGTTCACCTTCGACCTGCAGAAGACTGTCGAGCATTCGGCTGCCGGCTCGGCGATGCCAGGGTCGGCCATCGCTGAGGATGGTGAGCCGGTGCGGGCCGTCGGTGATTTCGACGAAGTCGGGTGATTCGATGCGTTCCAGTCGGAATCCGGCAATTTGTCCGAGCACGCCGCGTGAGACGACGGCGGCCTCGTTGTCCCAGGCGAAGCGGCAGCACCAGCCGGTGAGCCATGGGTTACCGCGAACGGGCTGAGCGAGATCTGTGAGTTCGATTTCGATTTCGATGACGGGGCGCAGTCGATCGACCCGTGTGATCTGGCGAGTGCGACCGATGGTGGAGTTGTCTGCAGGCGAGGAGAATTCGGTGATGGTTTCGACAGCGGCGAAGACGGGACCGGATTCGAGGACGCTGGTCTGCAGAAGTCGGGGAGTGGCCCAGTGTGTTTTGCGTGGTTCGTCGGAGGGATCTGCGGGGAGGGGGATTTCGCGTTCGAAGCGGAAGCCGGGCTGCTGGCTGACGCGATTGCCGCGCTGACCGTGAAACGTCACTGCCTGAATACCTCCTGTGCGATCATTCAGGCGAACTTCGAAGTGTTTATTGCGGAGCAGCAGGTGTTCGGCAAGCGGAGGCTCGCGGCGCGCCGGCTGGGTGGCCGGCTGCGGAGGATCTGCGGGCGAAGATTCGCGGAGCCAGAGGAAGCCGCCGGGGGGGAGCTGGACGAGGAGTCGGCAGGATTGAGCATTGATTTCTGCGGCTTCGATGGCCTGACTGGCGGCGGGGGGCTGCCAGCCTGCGGGCCACTGGAGCGGCTGCAGACGCGGGAATGGGAGCGGGTTGAGCAGCAGCAGGCTGCTGGCCGTGGAGTCCTGTGAAGGGATTCGCTGGCTGAGGTCTTCGGCCAGGGCCAGTCCAAGTCGTCCGGCGGCCGTGCGGATCGAGTTGGCTGCGGTTTCGAGAGCGGGGAGTTTGGCGGGGACTGAGGAGTTGATGTCGAGGTGCTGGAGTTCGAGATCGGCGAGTTGCTGTTCGAGTTGTTGGAGGGTGGCGGAGGGATTTGTGGAGTCGGTGCTGGTGCGGATGATGGCCGCGATCGCTGTGAGGGAATGCAGATTTTCCAGGAGCTGCTGCAGGTGATGGAGGGTGGCGGGACCGGAGACGGGAGGTTCGGACTTGAGTACGGAAGACTGGATCAGTGCGGGGGAGACGTATTCGGAGTGTTCGTGAGATTCGGCGAGTCGGCTGCCTTCTGCGGCGTGGGTGAGGGTTTCGAGTGTGACGAATTCGCCGAGAACGGGAGCCCAGGCGGAAGCGATTTTCAGGTCATCGAGCCATGGGTTGCGGAGTTGCGGGAGCCGGGCGAGGAAGAGGGCTGCGACAGGATCTTCCTGCATGCTTTCGTTGAATCGATCGGCAAATTTCTGAAAGCCGGCGGCACTGTCGATGGCCAGCGGGATGCGTGATGCGGCGGGGATGATGGAGCCATCGGGGCTTTGCCAGTCGAACTGACTGCGTTCGCGATCAGGATAGAGACCGTCGTCCAGAGCGACGTGGAGAGCGGATTCGAAACCGCAGAGGCGGAGTACAGCGGGCAGTGACGCGGTGAGTCCGAAGCGTCTGCGAGCCCAGTGTTTCGGGGGTTGTCCGAGGATTTCGAGGAAGGTCTGGCGGCAGCGAAGCAGGTCGTTGAGGAGGCTGGCCATGGAGCCCACGGACGTGCGGGTTTCGATATCATGCCCGGAGAGCAGGCAGAGCTGTGCGGATTGGCAGGCGGCGCGGAGCAGATCGGCAGCCGCGGGGCTGGCCTGGGCGAGTTGTCTGAGTTCGCGGCCGCTGATGAGAAGATTGACGGGTGTCGAGGAGTTGA
>CAZLOQ010000169.1:0-12809 GCA_964561125.1 uncultured Chitinophaga sp.
TCCCGCTGCAACTGCTGGCGTCGTTGTTCTTGTCGCAACCGTGCCAACCGCGGCAGAGATAAATCAGGGGTCTGTCCCTCGACGGCTCCGGGAACCATACCACTGCTGGAAAAGTGCGCTCGGGTCTGACTGGAACTGACACAATAAAGTTTCAGTTCCACCTGGCACGGACTACGGACGGACTGCCAGCCCGTCGTACCATCACGCACATTACTGCGGTTTTGCAGGCACAGTCAGCCAAAGTGTGGCGATCCGCGTACCGTCCGGGGCTTCCCAGTTGGCCTCGGGCGAAACTGGGCCGCTCACGGGGGCAACGGGGGCGGCCGCTGCTGCGGGATCGGCCGCCGGGAGTGCAGGTGCGGCGAGAATGCGAATCGGGCCGGACCATGCCGCCGGATCGGCAGGGCGGCCGCTGAGTTTCATGGTGACTGTTTTCGAAGAATCACCGTCTTTGGCTGACTGCGGGCATTCTGCCGTAATGCCTTCAGGGAGTCCCTCGACTCGCAAATCGAGCACCTCAGAATAGCCGTTGCGACGATTAATCGTTAACGGAATCTCAGCCGGTTTATCCGCAGGGATGGTGATCGCGGAGGACTTTACTGAGAGGCTGACAGAGGACAGAGTGGGCGTGCAGCGGAGCAGATAGTGAAAACGCGGGCCGAAGCCGAGAAAACGGTCCCGGACGGAAATACGATGGGGACCATCAACGGCCGCTGTAAAGTCAATCCGCGCGTCGCGGTCCCCGCGATCGCTGTCGTCAACCTCCTTCAGAACCTTGCCGGAGGGATCGGTGAGCGTCAGCACGGGGTCCAGCAGCGAACCGAATTCTTCGACTTCTGCACTGATCGAGAACTTAGCGTTTTTGGCGGCAACCAGTGTAAACTCGTCGGGCTCAGATGCCGCCAGACCGGCACTGACTGCAACGGGTGCTGTCAGGCTGCGTTCAGGAGACAGCTGGTCTTCGACCACGACCGGTTCGGGAACGGAAGCGACTTTCCAGGGTAATGCAAATGGGCCTTCGAGGAACGTATGGGAGGCTCCAAGCACCGCTTCGGGCGCGGTCAGGTTCCAGCCCTGCAGCTGCAGACGCATTTCGCCGGTGCCTGACTGGCGAGCGAGCGGGACAGCGTGATGCAGGCACGCCGCAGACGTGATCGTCAGGCGATAGATATAATCGGCGCCCCCGGCAAACGCGATAGAACTGTTGGGCTCCGCGGGGAACGCAAAGACTCGAATGTACCAGGTACCGTCACTGGGTGCAGTGAATTCCACAAGCGGATCGCGGGAACTGTCGTCGTCGTTCTGAGCGACCACGGTGCCGCGAGCATCGACGATCTGCAGCACACCGTCCATCGGCGACTTAAGAACACGATTGGCCGTGATCGAAGCCACAAGCGTACGGCCGCCGGCGACTGTTACCGCGTAGGTGTCAACGTCGCCGGCTTTTTCCAGTGCCGCATTGACGGTGACAGCCTCGTCCTGCAGAGGGTTGGCTTCAGAAATTCGGGCGTTGGGTTCGGTTTCGTTCATTTCCGGAATAGTGCCGACGAAGAACGGTCGCAACTCGGTGGCGCCAGCCGCATTGGCCAGGCGAACCCAGTGAACGCCGACCGGCGCATCCGGGGAGATGGCGATGTCGGCTGAATCGCGTTTCTCTCCCAGAGTGAATGTGAACCAGGCTGGCGGGGCATCGAGGGTAGCTGCGGTCGCAGACACGCCCGAAGCCGCCGGGATCCACCGAACGTCACCTTCACCCAGCTTGCCAGCAATTCGGACGTTCACCGTAGTCCCGCGCTGCCCGCCGGCGGGGTAGATTCGATCGACGGAGGGTGGATCAGCGGCGGTGGCTGTTGAGCCGGTGGTCGGCAGCGCAAGGACGGACGTCAGGATACAGACAAAGCAGATCTTCACATTGTTTTCCTGGGGCAGCTGAACGGGCACGCTGACAGCGGCAGCGTAGCAACCTGTCGGAGCCGGTATTGATTTTCTGTGGGATCAGATCAGTTCCCGAATGGGCGTGGGGTCGCTCACAAGATGAGCAGGACGACCTTCCGGGGTATAGACCACCTTGTCCGGGTCGATGCCGAGCTTGTGATAGACGGTCGACACGAAGTTCTCTGGGGACAGCACACGGTCCACCGCCGAATAACCCTTGCGGTCGGTGGCTCCGATGACCGCACCACCTGGTGTACCGCCACCGGCCATAAGCACTGACATGGCATTGGCCCAGTGATCGCGGCCGGCAGTGCTCTGGCCGGAGAGCGTGGAGAGTTTCGGAGTCCGGCCGAATTCTCCGAGTGCGAGCACGAGGGTTGAATCGAGGAGTCCGCGCTGCTTGAGGTCAAGGATCAGAGCGGCGACGGAGTTGTCCCAGGCCGGCAGTCGTTTTGTGAGGGCGCCGAAGATGTCGCTGTGGTGATCCCAGCCCCCGTCGTAGACGGTTACAAACGGGACGCCGGCTTCGACAAGTCTGCGGGCGAGCAGGCAGCGCTGGCCGAAACTGTTGCGTCCATAGCGGTCCCGCACTTCCTCAGGTTCCTGATGGATGTCGAAGGCTTTCTGAGCTTCCGGGGACGTAACCAGGTTATGCCCCTGCCGGTAGTACTCGTCGAAGGCCAGTGATGGGTCCCCGGCAGCTTCGTCGCGAATCCGCAGCATACGGTCGACTTTGCTGCGGAGATCCGTGCGGGAGGTGAAGCGGGTTTCGCTGAGTTCGCGAGGGAGGGCGACGTCGCGAACTTTGAAACGCTGGTTGTTGGGGTCATCGCCGACGACAAACGGAGCGTAGCGGGCGCCGAGAAAATTGGGCCCGCCGGAACGGGACATCTGCGGCATACTGAAGTAGGCTGGCAGACCGTTGTCACGACCAAGCTCCTTGGCGACGACCGAACCCATGCTGGGATGGAAGCTGACGAAGGCCCCGCAGCCTACCGGAATTCGCGGCGGAGCACCTGTCATCATGTAGTGATTGCCAGCACCATGATTACCTTGATCGTGGCGGATGGACCGGATCATCGCATAGTCGCCAAGGGCGCCGGCGAGCTGTGTCATGTGCTGAGAAAACGCGACCCCGGGGACAGCAGTCGGAATATCGGTGAATTCTCCGCGATATTCGGCCGGGGCATCCGGTTTGGGGTCAAACGTTTCGAAGTGTGTGGGACCGCCGTCCATCCAGATGAGAATACAGGAGCGAGCGGGGCCGGAAGGAGTTCCCGCGGAGCGTGAAGCAGCCTGGGCACGAAGTCCGCCCACAAGCCCGGTGCCCAGAAAGCCGCCAAGACCGAGCTGCAGAGCGTCGCGGCGAGTGATTCCGTCACAGCGTTGAAGAATGGCCATGTCGCAGCCTTTCGAGACTGGGGAGTTGGTGTTGTCGGGTGGGAAGCGAAGGGGCGAATCAGTCCTGAATCACAAATTCGGCGGAATTGAGCATTGCCCAGGCCAGATCCTCAAGAACATTCCGTCGCCTGGAAAGGGGATCGCTGAGCAGATCGCGAACGAGCTGAGTTTCTTCCGGGGAAGGATTACGGCTGTAAATGCGACGGTAGAGTTCCGTCGCCAGTTCTTCAGGGGATTGATCGGAATCGGCGAGCAGTTTGAAGGCGCTTCTGTCGCTGATCACTTCACCGTGGATTTTTTCCGAATTCATTAAATGCAGGCTCTGCACAACGGTGGATTCGGATGTACGTTCGCAGGGCGGGTCCTGGTTGGGGTCGGGACGGCCAAAGGTATCCAGGAACAGCGAATCAGATCGATGCGTCCAGATCTGCTTGCTGCTGGAATCCGGAGGCATCGCCGCGAACTCCTGAGGAATTCCGGTGATCAGACTGAGCGAATCGAGGAGGACTTCGGCGCGGTGGCGGTGACGATAGTGTCGGGAATAGCCGCTTGTGTCGGCCGAATTGGTTTCATTGGGGATGGAACTAAGCTGGTAAACGTGTGAATTGGCGATGGTGCGGATGAGTTCCGTCAGGGAAAAGCGTGAATCGCGGAAGTGATTGCCGAGTGCTGTCAGCAAGGCCGCGTTGGTAGGTGGATTGGTCGCCCGAAAGTCGTCGACCGGGTCCACCAGCCCGCGTCCCATCAGGTCGGCCCAGACTCGATTGGCCATGACCTGGGCAAAAAGGTGGTTCTGAGGAGAAGTAATCCAGGCCGCGAGCGCTTCACGGGGATCAGGGTGGGAATCCGGAGCGGGAGCGTCACCAAAGAGAGGACGCGGAGACATCTCTGCCCCGGTCACAGGATGCCTGACAGAACCGGACGTACCCGCAAAGAAAAATTCTTCGGAACCGGAGATCGGCGGAGACAGGCCGGTGCCCTTGCGACCAATTCTGGCAAACCAGGCGGCAAAGCTGTAGAAGTCGTCCTGACCCCAGATTTCGAACGGATGGTGATGACATTTCGCACATTCCAGACGTACACCCACGAAGAGCCGGCTGACCAGTGTGGTCACCTCTTCAGGTTCACGGCGGTCGCGGAAGAGCGTCACAGCACCATTGCGAAACGTACTGCCACGCGCCGTGATGAGCTCCCGCACGAACTGATCCCACGGTTTGCGATCGTGAAAAGACTGGCGAATCCAGTGGTCGTAGTTGAAGACCGCCTTAATCCCAACACGGTAGGGGTTCGGTCGGAGCAGATCGACCCATTTGTTGGCCCAGTGATCAGCGAACTCAGGCTGCAGGAGCAGGTGATCGACAAGTCGGCTGCGTTTGTCGGCAGACGGAGCTGAGTCGGAGAGAAAGGCAGTGGTTTCTGCAGCCGACGGAATGCGGCCGATGATGTCCGTGTAAACGCGGCGCAGAAACGTGTGGTCGTCGCAGACTGGTGATGGCGTGATGTTAAGCCGCTGCAGGCGGTCCCAGACGTGCCCGTCGATGAAGTTACGGCGGGGAAGCGCTGCGTAGAGGTCGGCAGGCACCGACTGAGTACGGGGAATGGTCACGTCGCAGACGGCGATTTGCCCCAGAAACCGAGCCATGATCGCCGCGCTGCCGGTGATATTGCCGGCAGTGATCAAACCGGTTTCGCCGACCGCAGCCACCGGCGCTTCGCTGGACTGGAAGGCGGTCAGGCGAGTGACGTCACGAGTGGTGCCGTCACTGTAGCGGGCAGTGACAGTGAGCTGTTGCGTCTGAGCGGGCGCAAATGTGATGGAGGCTGGAGTCACGGAGATCCCCGCCAGCGCCGGAGCATTGCTGGCACGTCGGGTAAGCCCTTCCCGGATCCACTGGAGCAGTGTGGCTGCTTCAGGACCCGCCGGATCAAAACGACGCCCACCACCGTGAGGAACAAGGCCCGTGGGCTTGGTGAAAAGCAGGCTGTCTTCCGGAGCGCCGGGGAACACACGACGACCACGGCCCTCTTTGGTGATCGCGTCGTGGTCCTGCGAGGAGTCGAAACCGAGCAGTGAAAGTTGAAAACCGCCCTGGCCGCGAGCTTTGCCGTGACAGGGACCACTGTTGCAGCCAAATCGCGTCAGGATGGGCTGAATGTCGTTGTCGAAATCGATTTCGGATTGAGCAAACAAGTGCCCCGCGGGCATGCCAATGGGCATCACGAACAGCAGGAACACAGCCAAAATTCGCGGGGTGTACATGGCAGGCGGGCGGGCCGGAAGGCGGGGATGGAGGCAGCAGGAACGCAGAGGGACGACAGACTACCAAAGTTCTTCGACCTTTGTCACCTGAAATCCTGTGTGAAAGCAGGGGGGTTTCGGGAAAAGTGGTTCGAGGCGAGCGGCCGAGGCCGGGGAAAATCCGAGCTGTCCAGGTTTCAGGAGTCGGGGGCAGGACCGATCTGCGAGTCACTGTCACCCAGATGCCCTGGACCATTGCCTCACCGCGCTGCTTCAAATCCATTCACCACTTCTGCAAACTCTCTGAGCTGCGAGTAGTCCTGTTTCCATGTGGTGTACATCACCCCGATCACACCCCGAATCTTCTGCTGCCGAACCACGTTCAGCCATTCACCAATCTGCCCGGCATCGGCGTCATAAAAGCCGGCCAGCAACTGCTTTTGACCACGGTCAGCAAAAAACTTCAGACTTTCCTCCCGCACGCCGAAGTTCCAGTTCACCACAATCACATCGCGCGTCAGGCCTTCCCATGATCCCGCAAGGTCGCCATTCACAAGGTAATAATGGTCGATCGCGTTATGGTGCGGATCAAACATGTCGCTCCAGACTGCAATTCTGCGGCGGGGATTGAGCGACTGCAGTTGCCGGACGCAGAAACGCAGGTTGTCCGCAGCCACCTGCCCCGCAGTCAGCCCGGTGCGGCGAAAGCTCTCGTCCCACCCCAGCACTCGCCATTCGTCGTGAGACATCATCCGATCCGTCTCCGGAAACAATCGCTCCATGGCCACGGCCTGCTGTTTCAGGAGCTCCTGAAATTCCGGCTCCGTCACGCACCCGCACACCTGCCCGCTGTAAACGACGTGCGGATGATACCACGAAACCCGCAGACGGGTGCCGTCTGTCCATTGCCCCCGCATGCGAATCCCCGGCGACTCGTGAAACACTTCGTACTCGCCGCGATATGGCACTGTACCCAGTTTGGGATCCGCTGCGGGTTCAAAGTCCCGGCCTTCCTGCAGGAGCGATTCCGGGGGGCTGTCGAGGCGAATCTCCAGCGGTGCGCCAGGGCGCCTGAGCACGTTCAGCAGACCACATTCCTCAATGGCAGGACGCGCCAGCCACAGCCGGCCGCCGGCAGCCCCCCACGCACCGATGTAAATGTTCACAGTCGAATTGCTGAGGGAGTTGAAGGTCACGTGCTGCACGGTCCAGTCCTGAGTCCGCTGAACCTGCAGATTCGTGAAACACAGCCTCCGCCCCGTCTCCGGTTCAAGCACCTGAATCTGCGGCTGCCCCCGGAAATCCTCTGTCTTCAGCCGCACCGACACGTGATAGTGACGCCAGGGTGATACCTTGAGTGTCTGCATCATGCGACAGTTCTTGCCGCGCGGATTTTCGGCTCGCAGCGATTCTCCGTCGGCCTGCAGCGTGTCGTCCACGAATGTCCACGCCCGGCGGTCGCCAGTCGACGGAAGCGTCACCGGCGGATCAGCCTGCACCTGCGCCACACCCCCCTGCACCTCAAACAACGCCCCGCGGACCGGCAAACCTTCGGCAAGGTTCGGATTTTGCGCCAGCAGCGAATTGGAATAGCCGACCGGAAACACGGCCGGCACCAGCCGCAATCCCAACTGTGCAGCCGTCTCACGCAGACGCGCCACGTTCCGAAAATAACGCTCGTCCAGCTCGTGCAGACGGCTGAATTTGGAATCCGCAAGGAGCAGATGCGTGTAGCCCAGCGGTGCTGCCTCACGCATCAGCCCCTCCAGCTGCTCCACCTGCTCGGGAATGAGCAGATTGGAGGAGGCGTAGATCCAGCGTTCCAGGGTCTGACCGGACACACTGGCTGAACAGAATCCATGCAGAAGAAACAGCAGCAGGATCAGCCCTGGCCGCAATGCGGACCGTAAACCACGACAGTGGCAGCAAGCGAAACACGCCAACCCACAGCCGAACATTTTCGTTCCCCTGCAGACAGCCCGCCTTTGAAATCCCGTCTCGGAGCAAAGAGCAACGCTACTCCTCGTCCGCCCGTAACTTCGCCAGAATACTCAGATCTTCCAGCGTTGTTGTGTCCTGAGTTGATTCGCGGCCGGCTGCGATGTCACGCAGGAGCCTCCGCATGATCTTGCCACTGCGGGTCTTGGGCAGAGCGGTCGCGAAACGCACCTGATCCGGGGTAGCGAGGGCACCGATGGACTGGCGGACGTGAGCGATCAATTCGGCTTTCAGACCGTCGTCGCCCTCACCGCTCTTCAGCGTCACAAAGCAACAGATGCCCTCGCCCTTGATCTCGTGCGGAAATCCCACAACCGCTGCTTCCGCGACCTTAGCATGAGCGACAAGCGAACTTTCCACCTCCATCGTGCTTAAGCGGTGCCCCGAAACATTCAGCACGTCGTCCACCCGGCCCATCACCCAAATGTAGCCATCCTCGTCATGACGCGCACCGTCCCCCGCAAAATAACAGCCAGGCACTTCGCTGAAATACGTCTTCTTGAATCGCTCATGGTCACCGTACAGCGTCCGCAGCATCGATGGCCAGGGCTGCCGCATCACCAGCAGACCACCCTCGTTGGGCCCCAGACTTTTGCCGTCCCGAGTGACAATGTCGGGGACGACGCCCGGGAGTGGTCGGCAGCAGCTGCCGGGCTTGGTCGCCGTAACACCCGGCAGAGGACTGATCATGATCCCACCCGTCTCAGTCTGCCACCACGTGTCCACAATCGGACATCGCTCCTGACCAATCACCCGGTGATACCACATCCACGCCTCCGGATTGATCGGCTCGCCGACTGACCCAAGCAGCCGCAGGCTGGAAAGATCATGCTTCTCAGGCCACTGATCCCCCCATTTGATAAACGCTCGAATCGCCGTCGGCGCCGTGTAAAAAATGCTCACACGATACTTCTCAATGATCTCCCAGAAACGGCCTTCATCCGGCCAGTTCGGAGCACCCTCGTACATCACAATCGTGGCGCCGTTGGAGAGCGGACCGTAGCAGATGTAGCTGTGTCCCGTGATCCAGCCGATGTCCGCCGTGCACCAGTAAGTGTCGTCCTCCTTCAGGTCGAACACCCATCTGGAAGTCATGGTCGCCCCGAGCAGATAACCGGCGGTCGTGTGGAGCACTCCCTTGGGTTTGCCTGTGCTGCCGGAGGTGTACAGAATGAAGAGCGGATGCTCGCTGTCCAGAGGCACCGCGTCACAGTCGGCCGTGACGCTTTCCATGAGCTCATGCCACCAGAAGTCCCGGTCAGGAACCATATCGGCTTCGCCACCCGTGCGCCGCACCACCACCACCTTCTCAACCGTCGGACACTTCTCGAGACTGGCGTCCACGGCGGCTTTGAGAGGCACTTCACGACCACGTCGCCAGCCGCCGTCCGCCGTGACCACAACCTTTGCCTTCGCATCGTTGTTGCGATCCGCCACCGCATCCGCACTGAAGCCCCCGAAAATGATCGAATGCACCGCACCGATGCGGGCACAGGCAAGCATCGCGATGGCCAGCTCGGGAATCATCGGCATGTACAGCGTTACGCGGTCACCTGTCTGCACGCCGAGTTGTTTGAGCACATTGGCGAATTTACAGACCTCCCGGTGCAGGTCCTGGTAGCGCAGCACGCGAGTATCCCCCGGCTCGCCTTCCCAAATGATCGCAGCCTTGTTGCGACGAGCCGATGTCAGGTGGCGGTCCACACAGTTGAAGCTCGCATTGATCTTTCCACCGTCGAACCAGCGAGTTTCAGGCATCTGGCCGTGCAGCACCGTATCCCAGCGACGGAACCATTCGAGGTTCTCTGCCATTTCACCCCAAAAACCGGAAGGATCATCCTTTGCCCGCCGCCACAACGCGTCGTACTGCTGCTGGGTGGAAATATGAGCTTCAGCGGAGAAGGTGGCCGGCGGAGCGAACGTACGGGTTTCCCGGAGAACGCTTTGAATACTCTGGCTGGGCGAAGAACTCATGCGACAGAAGGCTCCTGCGTGGGCGGGGTCGGGGTCGGGACGTGGAACAGGAAGGTCGCCCCATTCTGAAATTCAATCCGGCGATTGTCCACTGGAACGGGCGATGTTGTTGGCGAGAGCGCAATAAAAAAGGGACCGCAGTCTGACTGCAGCCCCGGGAAGACTTGAGTATTCGCCAGGAAGGCGACTTATTTTGCACGGCTTGCACGGGCAGGCGACTGACTGCGGATGACAGTGCCGGAACCACGAGCGATCAGGTCTTTGCTGCCGTCTGCGTTGATGCGGATGCCGACGCGAGTCGCTTCGTTGGTGGAAGGGTCGATGTGGGCCACGTTGGATGCGTCGATCGGGAGATCCTTTTCCAGACGACCGCCCTGAGGACTTTTGGGGTGGCCACGTTTGACGTGCTTGGTGACACGATTCACACCTTCAACCACCACCTTGCCCGCAGCACGATCCACGCTGAGCACCTTGCCGCGACTGCCGTTCTTGTCTCCGGCAATTACCACAACCATGTCGTCCTTACGAATATGCATTGGCTACTCCACTGACCGGATCTGACAGGCAAAAAGCGAAAAGTTTGAGCAATTCAAGGATTCGGCGGTGAAAAACTTCACCGTAATACAGGGCTGATGTCCGGGGAAGCCGAAAACGGCCGGGCGGGTATCGTCCACCACCGCTGCCAGCCATCAGGCGATTTTTCCCAAGTCAGCAAATTTGCGAAGCGGGAAAGGATGACGGATCCAGCTGGAAAAATCAAGCCAGATCCACCAGATCCATGCCGTTTCCTGAGAGTTCAGAGTCCCAGAGATCGCAGAAACTGAGTTCCCGCGACCATCGTCGCCCCACACTGAATCGCCTCGTAAATTGCCTCGTCCGCCACTCCCAGCTGCCGCGCTTTCATCACATGAGCGGCCGTGCAGGGTTTGCAGGCGTTCAGATCGCTGAGCGTCAGATTCACCAGCTCCACTGTCACTTCATCCAGACTGGTCCCCTGAAACGTGTGCGCCCGCAGCCCGATTGACATCCCTCCGAATACATCCGAGCCACTGATGTCGCGGAACTTGAACAGCACGTTGTACATTGAATTGGTTGCGCCCACCGCGAGCGTGTCAGTGATTTCCTGTGGAGCGATTCCGCGGGATTCACAAAAGGTGCTCAGATATTCCAGCCAGCGGGAACTGCCCGACTGACCGGCAACCGCAAGAGCGATGAGCAGCTTGCGTTTTTCGTCCAGCTTTCCTGCCCCCAGCACGAACTTGCGGAAATTCATGAAGAAATCCTGGAGGAACGCAGGCGAATTCGCGAAATAACGAAAAATCTCAGGGATTTCCTGCACCTGCAGCACTTCCCGAATTCGCTCGTACACCTGCCCTGCCTTCTCGCCCGCTGCTTCGGCCGGAATCGGTTCCACAATCGCCATTACCAATACTCCCGTTGCTGTCCACATCCCGGGCAGATTGAATGCCCGCCATGTTGCCAGTATAGCCTTTCTGCGAACGTCGCCCACCAGCCGCCCAACCGCCGATTGACATTCCTCACCCCGCGGATTCCGGCAGAAACTGCCGCCACCCCCACTGCCTCGCCGTTTCACGCACCCCGCAAAGTTTCTCCAGCCCCACAGCGTTCCCAGCTATGAAAAAGTTCTTTCTCCCTTCCAGCTTTCTTAACAGTCCGTCCGATAGCCAAAAAGCCGGATTGCAGGGCCTCGCCCCGGATTGCTGAGAACAGAAACGACGGGATTTCCGTCCGTTTCTGCCGCATGCTCAGTCTTGACATCCCCTGCCAGCCGCCCTACTTTCCCCGTTCTGCCCCACGGCAAAACCAAGACATTCTGCAGCGAATGGAGTCGCTCATGTCCACAATCGCCACGGGAATCTTCCCCGCGGATAATCCGGGTCCAGTTCCTTTCATCGATCTGGTGGCCCAGTACAAAACCATCCGCAATGAAATCCGCGAAGCCGTGGATCGCTGCTTCGAGACGCAAACGTTCATCCTCGGCGACGAAGTCGCCCATCTGGAGAACGAAATTGCGGCCTATTGCGATTCCGCCTTCGCCATCGGCTGCGCCTCCGGCACCGACGCCCTCATCCTCGCCCTCATCGCCGCTGGTGTCAAACCCGGTGATGAAGTGATCACCAGTCCTTTCACGTTCTTTGCCTCCGCTGGCGCCATCCATCGCGTGGGTGCCCGACCGGTGCTTGTCGATATTGACCCCGTGAGCTTCAACATCGATCCGGCCTGCATCGAAAAAGCCATCACTTCCCGCACCGCAGCCATCATGCCCGTGCACATCTTCGGACAGTGCGCCGAAATGGAACCGCTCTGGCGACTCTCCGCAGCCTATGACCTGCCCATCATCGAAGACTCCGCTCAGGCCATCGGTGCCGAATATCGCGGACGTCGCACCGGGGTTCTGGGAAGCATCGGCTGCTTCAGCTTCTTCCCCACCAAGAACCTCGGCGGCGCCGGAGACGGCGGCATTATGACCACCGACGATCCCGATCTGGCTGCCAGACTCCGCAGACTTCGCGTCCACGGAGACCTCGGTGGCTACAACCACGTCGAAGTCGGCTTCAACAGTCGCCTCGATGCCCTCCAGGCCGCTGTTCTCCGCGTCAAACTCCGGCACCTCGACAGCTGGACTGCTGGCCGTCATCGAAATGCTGAACGCTACCACAAAATGTGCCACGAAGCAGGACTCGCCGACGTCCTGCAACTCCCTGTCACCCTCCCCGATCGCCGGCACGTCTTCAACCAGTTCACCACCCGCGTCACCGCCGGCCGCCGCGCTCAGGTCATGAAGTCACTCAAAGAACAGCAGATCGGCTGCGCCGTCTACTACCCGATTCCCCTGCATCTGCAGAAATGCTTCGAATACCTGGGCTACAGCAAAGGAGACCTTCCGGAAGCTGAACTGGCTGCCGAAGAAGTGCTCTCACTGCCCATCTACTCCGAACTTCCCCTCGAACATCAGCGACGAGTCGTTGAAGGACTGTGCCAGGCCTTCGACATGGGCCACGGCAGCACCGGCTCCGTCCGCCGCATTTTCCCTCGCCCCGACGAAGATTCTGCGCGCAAAGCCGCCTGAGCCCCGCTTCACAAAGGCCCTCAAACCACTCCACTCCCCCGCCACACACGGTTGGCTCACCACACACCGCGAAACCTCCGGAAACTCGTTGACAAACGCGCCCCGGAGCCGTAGCATCCGCCTCGGAGAGATGGCAGAGCGGCCGATTGCACCGGTCTTGAAAACCGGAGT
>CAZLOQ010000170.1:0-12789 GCA_964561125.1 uncultured Chitinophaga sp.
GGTTGGAAGTTTGAGCATTTGCTGTAACAGCAGGAATGCCCCCTGCAGCAGGCCCAGACGAATCCCGCGGGCTTCACCGATCTCGATGCCCTGCTGCCGGGCGTAGATGATGCGAGCTTCCTCGTCGCGCTGGGCTTTAAGGCGAGCGTTGTATGCATGGAGCTGTTCAGGTGTTTGGGCGATCATGTCGAGTACCCTGGCGGCTTCGGTGTCAGTGAGAGTGTTTCCTGGCGGAGTCGAAAGTTAAGGTGCAGCATTGCGGGCTGCCTGATCAGAGACCCGGACAGTACTCAAATGATGTCGGCACTTCGATGTTGAACCTGCGTCCGAGGATGTCTTCGGCGAGGAAATCAAGGATGAAGAATTTGCCGTCTTCCGACAGTTTACTGTGGACCGTCATGAGCGACGCATGGCTGGATCGGGGTTTTGACAGGTTGTGGCGAGCGGGCGGTGGAAGGCAAGGCGGGGGCAGTGGCGATTGGGTTTGGGAGGCGAGGCTCCAGGGGCTCCGGGAGGTTCTCACCAGCCGAAGCCACGGTATTCCTGCCCACGGTCAGCTCAGGTCGGTACAGACGCAAGCGAGTTGTTCGGCTTAGCAGGAGCTTCGCCCTCCCAAAACAGGGCAGCGGCCTCCCCCATAGGTTTTG
This sequence comes from uncultured Chitinophaga sp., assembly GCA_964561125.1. Lineage (GTDB taxonomy): Bacteria > Planctomycetota > Planctomycetia > Planctomycetales > Planctomycetaceae > SXXK01. The sequence continues at coordinate 648 of CAZLOQ010000170.1, forward strand.
AAAACCACAGGGATACAGTTCAGTGGCTGCGGGAGCTGAGGCTGGCAGGGGAATCTTCACGAAGAGACCTGCCCACCGGTGCCGGCACGCGGGCAAGCTGGCGGCGGTGCCCGGTGACGCTGAGTGAGACCCCGACACGTCCTCGCGGGAATTGGCTGGAAGTCGTGGGACAACAGAATTGAATTTGATTTGGGCGAACACAAACAGTATTGCCATCGAAGCCCTTTTCCAGCGATGGCACGCGTCTCGCCTTCCCGAAAGTGAACTGCAACAAAGTCTCGAATCACTCAATCGAGGACTCGCAGACGCAGCAGCCGGTCAGCTGTTTGACGCACAGGACGCAATCCAGCAGACGCGCAACCGAATGCCGAAAAAGCCATGAGTTTCCGCGTTCGATTTACGATGGGTTCTGCATTCATGAACTGAGGAACGCATTTTTCGGCACACGCCGTGGCCGAACATTTCGCGCTGTTTTTTACGTCGATCGAGATACCGTGATTGTCACTCACCTCCGCAGAAAACTGGTCCCCGAAAACCTTCCGGGAATCAGCCTTCGCGAATAGCAGTGCCCACTGGTCCCGGCACTCGGCCGGACAAAGGATCACTACGACCGTGTCTGCCCGGAAGCCTCGGGAGGCTGCTGTCCAGGGAAGAGACCGCACCTGATCAGCAGTCGTCTGTGAGACACGCGACGATCTGAATTGATCCGCAGCAATGAGATTGTCGCAGCCGCAATTGCCGTGCAGGAAAGAAGTACGCCATCTGACCAGACAAAATGTGAGTGCCAGTGATCGAGCCGTGGGTTGAACAGGCGAGTCAGTTCAGTCGATTCAGGGATATATGTCGCAATGTCACTGCCTTTGAAGCCATTGCACAGAGCACAGGCCCAGCAGAGATTTTCCAGAGAAGTTGCTCCGTTGTGCTTCAATGAACGGATATGGTCAGCTTCATGGGGTCAGGGACACTCTGGCTTTCGCCTGAAGCAGGTCAAGAAACTGTCCGACACGAGTATAATTCTGCAGAGTCTCCTGCTCGACGTCCGTGATTGTTCCGGCATTGTTCTTCTGCAGGAGTTCGCGGATGGTCTCTTTGGCAGCAACACTGAATTCAAGGGACAGCAGTTCCTGTGCCACACGACGACTGAGCGAACTGTCAGCCGGCCCGACAAGCTCTTCAAGGATCTCTGCTTCCGAAAGAGAAACAGCCTTAATCATCGTTCCTGCCCTGACTGAGTGTTACAAAGGAATGTGCGGTGTTCCAGTTCCCGAAATTGTCGTCCGTCGGCACGGATTTGCAAGAGCCTGTCAGTTCTGTTAAGAGGAATTCCGTAAGGGGCCCCGCCAATTGCAGACAACCAGTGTTATGGAGTCGCCTGCCGGAAATGTGCTGCAGAAAATCGGTCCCGGAAAACCGTTCAGGAAATCAGCCTTCGCGAATAGCAGTGCCCACCGGTCCCGGCACTCGGGCCGTCGATCAGACCGCGCCCGGTGACTGTTCGCGAAGCTGTACCTGTCGCCATCTGTCGCCGTAAACACGTCCGACCAGACCCCGCAAGGCTGCTCCTCTGAGCTCTCTGAAAGGCTCCAGTCGCAGCTGTTTCGCAGGTTGGCAGCAGGTGGTGGATGAGCTGCGGACAGATTCGGTGGTGGGCTGTCAGCTGCCAACGACGGGGCGGGGAGCCTGGAAAGCGGCTCAGCGCGCGGCGGGGAGTCGCGGGCATGGGACAAGACGGTGCGGGTAGAAGTCACGACCTCCGGGAACTCGCGGATGCGAAGGGCGTGCGGCCTGTCGCCTCCGCGGGAGACCGGTGGTGCAGAATCCGGTCTTCAGGTTGGGCTGCGTCTTTGTGGATGCGGCCGTGTTTTGGAAACTCTGGAAATCAGAAAGCGGTCGGAACCAAAAGACTCGTTTCAGTAACTCAACCACCCGGCACCAAATCTGGCAGCCGAAGTTCCCTTGCTCTTCCCCGCCGCTCGCGGATTCTGATCTTGCGATCGTCCATGATCAGCGAGGTCAGCCTCATGAGATTTTGAACCAACCATGGTGGGAGAGAATTGCGGGCTCGTTTCAGGGAACGCCTCGCAGAAGTGCCCGGTGACAGCGTCTTCGCATCGCTGCTATCTGCCTGACACGACAGGCACTGTTGCTAACGAGAAACACGAAGGACTTCGAAAGGGTGCCTGGACTGCAGATTGCGGATTGGACCAACTGAATTGCAGTTGCACGGTCCGTCAGCACCACCTGCCAGACCATATCAGGTCTGCTTGTCGCTGATCCCGTATTTGCGAGCCAGCGTTTCCAGTGCCTGGCGCGCAGGTTTGACCCGCCCGGCTGCGATGTCGGCACGACCATTCACCGTGAGCACCAGCGTTGCACCGGATTGGTGCAACTGCTGCAGGTGTCGGGTAAACCACGAGAAGGAGACTTGAGAATGGCGAATACTCCGAATCTTTCACTCACTGATGAACTGCGGGCCGTCGTCGACCAGAACTGCGGTGATGGCACTTTACTGAGAAAAACCCACTGCCCACTGAAATCCTGCGACTTCGGCCTGTAAGGCCAGCTCCACCAGCCCGGGGTGCAACCCCGGGTCAGCCCGCCGACGAAGACGCACGCCCTGTAAGGGCAGCTCTCAGCTATGGCCCCTCCATTGCCCGTGTCGAGGAGGGATGGGTTTTGAAACACAGAGGCACAGAGGAGCACAGAGGAAAGTGATGGAGGATGGGGGGGAAGGTGGCGCGGAGGAAAAGCAGATCTCCGCGTGGCGCACTGTTTGTTTGTGCTGCGCTTGACGACCTCGCCCGTCGACAGCCTGCTTCACAATCGTGGCCATGCGGCCAATTTCCCCCGCAGCCGACGCAGGGGAAGTAGGCTAACACCCTCCCCACTGTGCGCAGCCAAACTGGTGCTTTTGCGGGCCTTTAGCCCGTTGTTCCCAGTTGGGGCCGACTTCGATGGCCAGTTCCAGCACAGGGGGGGGCCGCAGGCTTGCCGAGCTTCAGCAGACAGCCGCCGAGATTGCGAAGCTCCCACGGATTTCACGGTTCCAGACACAGGGCTTACCGGAGCCGCTGGCATCCCTGAGAGCGTTGTCTTTCACGTTCTGCGACACAGTCTGACATCGTGGCTGCTGGCGACCGGAGTGTCACTGAAGACGATTCAGGCGCGGCTGGGGCATCAGGATTTCGGGACAACGGCGAACACCTATTCTCACATTCTGGAGGGGGCACAGGCTGAAGCGGTGGCGAAAGTGGATGAGCTGATGAGCCGGGTGAAAAACCGCCGTTGAAAAGCTGGTGGCGGTATGGCGTGGCGGTACGGTACAAAAAACCAGTGGGCACCAAACGAAAAAACCCAGTGAAAACACTGGGTTTTTTGCATTGCACTCGAATGGGCTCGAACCATTAACCTTCGGTTCCGTAGACCGATGCTCTATCCAATTGAGCTACGAGTGCGTGTATTGATGACACGGATGGGGCTGGGTTGGTTACCGGCGGGCAGGGAGTTTAGCAGAACAGGTTGGGTATGGCAAGCAGGTTCAGGTGTGGGAACGGCTTGAGATTTGTGGGGTGGTAGTGGAGATGCTGGATGAAAAAGAAAAAACCCTGATTCCACTGTGGCGGAATCAGGGTTTGACCCCAAGGGGATTTGAACCCCTGTTACCGGAATGAAAATCCGATGTCCTAGACCTAACTAGACGATGGGGCCGTTGGGCCGAGGAGTATAACCGCGCTGGCAGAGAAATCAATTCAGTGCGGCCTGCGGCTGGCAGTTTTTTTCGGAATTGGGTGGGGCTGAGTTCAATGATTCTTCTCGGAGAATGGCTTTGAGGATTTCTTCGCGATGAACGGAAACTTCGCGAGGGGCCTGGATGCCGAGTCTGACGTTGTCACCGCGGATTTCGACGATGGTGACAGTGATATTGCCGTTGATCACGACGCTTTGGTTGACCTTCCTTGAGAGCACCAGCATGACTTGTTCCTCCCTGTTTTCCTTGTCTTGACACTGCTGAGGTCATGCTAGGCGCGGGATTTGCGGGGGTCAATCGGTAAATCGGCAAAAATTGCCGATTTTGTTGGCGACTGGGATTGACTGTGTGTGCGATTAGCCGCTTCGCGGGAGTTCCAGCAGTCCGGAGAAGCGATCGAGCACGATTTGTCGGAGGGGCGTGAATGCGGGCTGGCTGAATTCGCCGGAATCGACGAGTTGCTGTGCGATATTGCGGGCGGTTTGCAGGAGGTCGAGGTGTCGGACGGGATCGGCGCAGCGGAGCGGCATGGCGCCGCTTTGGCGGAGACCGAGGATATCACCGGGGCCGCGGAGTCGGGCGTCGGTTTCGGCGAGTTCGAAGCCATCGGAGGACTGTTCGAGTGCTTTGAGGCGGCTGTTGGCTTCGGGAGATTCTGAATCGGAGAGCAGAAAGCAGTAGCCCTGATGGCGACCGCGGCAGATGCGGCCGCGGAGCTGGTGGAGCTGGGCGATGCCGAAGCGTTCTGCCTGCTGGATGACCATGATGGTGGCATTGGGGATATTGACGCCGACTTCGATGACGGTGGTGGAGACAAGGACCTGAGTGTTGCCTTCGCGGAACTGGTCCATGACGTGGTGGCGATGTTCGCGGTCCATGCGACCGTGGAGGAGTTCGATGGAGAGGCCGGCGAGTTCATGGATGCGAAGGCGGTGGAAGACGGCTTCGGCGGACGCGGCATCGTCTTCGGACTGGCCTTCGACACGGGGGCAGACCACATAGGCCTGCCTGCCCTGACTGATCTGCTGGCGGAGGAAATTCCAGACTTTTGTGGTTTCTGCGGGGGAGCTGACTTTGGCGGTGACGACTTTCTGTCGGCCTGGGGGCAGATCCTTGATGACGGAGACATCGAGATCGCCGAACTGGGTGAGGCAGAGGCTGCGGGGGATGGGGGTGGCGGTCATGACGAGCACGTGCGGGCTGAGTGCATCGGCGGAATTGCTGGTGCCGGAGAATCCGGCGCGCTGGCGCACGCCGAAGCGGTGTTGTTCGTCGATCACAGCGACGCCGAGGCGCGCGAATTTGACGGCGTCCTGGATGAGTGCCTGGGTGCCGATAACGAGCTGCATGGAGCCGTCGGCGATACCGCTGAGGAGTTCACGGCGGCGGGCAGCGGGGAGTCCGCCGAGCAGCAGGCAGCGGGTGACGCGGCTGGCGGAGAGGAGTTGGTCGAGGGTTTCCCAGTGTTGCGTGGCGAGAACTTCGGTGGGGGCCATGAGGACTGCCTGTCGGCCGGCGGCGATGGCAGCGAGCAGAGCGTAGACGGCGATGGCGGTTTTGCCTGCCCCGACGTCGGCCTGGAGGAGTCGATGCATGGGCTGCGGGCGGTTGATGTCGGCCGCGATTTGTCTGACGGCTTCGTCCTGGCCGGGGGTAAAGCGGAAGCTGAACAGGCGGCGGATGCGAGCATCGATCCGGGCTGAGACGGGGATTGGAGCGGCGTGGAGCTGACGGGAGGAGTGTCGGCGGACGGCAAGTCCCAGTTGAAATTCGAGCAGATCGTCGAAGAGGACGCGGTGGCGGGCCTGTTCCCATGCGGTGCGGTCTGCCGGAATGTGCAGGGCACGGATGGCGGTGGCCAGTTCCGGGAGCTGGTGCTGGTGTCGGAAGTGGGGGGGGAGTGGATCGGTGAGGCAGTCGGCGCAGTGTTCGACGGCGGCGCGCGTGAGTCGGCGCATGGCGTCCATGCGAATGCCATCGGTGAGCGGGTAGCGGGGGAGCACGCCGGCGCGGTCATCGGCGTCTTCGTCGGCCGGGAGCACGTGGACTTCGGGAGTGCTGAATTCCCAGCGGGCGGAGCGGCGGCGGGGACGACCGTGAAAGAGCAGTCGGTCGCCGAGCTGGTAGCGGTGCAGCATCCAGGGCTGATTGAACCACAGACCGCGGACGAAGTGACCATCGCAGTTCAGGAGGATTCCTACAAGGCAGCCGCCGCGCTGTGTGGGGCGGGATTCGCGGTCGACAACGATGCCCTGGACGGCCTGAAGGAGATCCGGCTGGAGTTGTGGGACGGGTTTGAGGCTGGAGAAGTCGTGGATGTCGGTGGGAATATGGAAGAGCAGATCGCGGGCCGTGTGGATATTGAGGTTTTTAAGCAGAGCAGCGCGCTGCGGGCCGATGCCGCGTACGTACTGGACGGGCGTCAGCAGTTGATCGGCTGTGACGAGTGCGGGTGGGGTTGCGGGAGCAGCCTGGGGAGGAGATTCGGCTGCGGTTGAGGCGGGTGTGGTGGACATGGAAGAGAGGTTACGAAGTCCCCCTTAATAAGGGAAGAGAGGAGCTCCGGTGTTGCCTGATGAGTGATGAGAGAGGCTGGCGGGAGCCCGGCATTACCGTTGCAACCGTTTCCGCCGGTATGATCTGCGGGGTCGGTTTTCGCAGAATTCCGATGAAAAATCCACCAGTAAAGCGGTGCGGAGGGGGAAATGCGGATTCTGAGTGGATTGCATGCGCCGCAAATCCGGCAGATCAGGAATCCCTCTTCTTCCACGGCTTCCGTACTTGTTTTTCAACCTGCCCCCGCTCAAAATACCGCCGGTTGCTTCTCGCAATTCTTCCGGCCACCCACCGGCCATTCGGGTTCCATCAGTTTCTGCTGATTTCCAGAACCATGTCATCTATTCTGCCAAACACGCCGTCGGCCTGCGGGCGACACTCTTCCTTCACTTTTCTGTGCGGTTTTGCCGTGACAGGCCGAGTGGTGGTGCGTGCACAGTCGGAAGGTGACAATCAAGTGGGTATCAAACGCGCGGCTGCGTCCAAACGGGCGTCCCTGCCACCTCGCTGATCCCCTGTTCAGTTCATCTACAGGAAGTGCGTCAGCGAGTTTTGGTGGCAAATTCGATGCGCATTCCTCCCAGGTCGGCCGGGCGGTCGGCGGTTTCAATAATCAGGTGTGTTCCGATGAAAGATCTCCGCGGCAATCAGTATCCTGCTCCTTATCGTCCCCCCTATGGCGCCCCGGAAGCAGCAGGTCTCTACGATCCGAAGTTCGAGCACGAGAACTGCGGGGTTGGCTTTGTCGCTCATATCAAAGGAGTGCGGAGCCATCAGATTGTGGAAGATGCGGCGACAATTCTGCGGCACATGGACCACCGTGGCGCCTGTGGCTGCGAATCGAACACGGGTGACGGCGCCGGAATGCTCACAGCGCTCCCGCACCGGTTCCTCCAGCGAGTCGCCCAGGAATCGCTCGGTGTCACTCTGCCGGCCCCCGGCAGTTACTCAGCCGGCATTGTGTTTCTGCCGCGTGACGAGCAGCAGCGGGCTGTCTGCCGCAGTGCTGTCGAAGAAATCATCGCCGCCCAGGGGCAGATCTGTCTGGGCTGGCGACCGCTCCCAGTGGACTTTGACGCGGCCGACATCGGCCAGTCCGCCCGTGCCTGTGCGCCGCACATGGAGATGCTCTTCATCGCAGCCGCTGAAGGGCTGGATCCCGACGCCTTCGACCGCCAGCTGTTTATCATCCGCAAGCTCAGCAGCCACCGTTTACGAAACAGCGATCTTTCTCAGGCACTCCTCTTCTACATCTGCTCCCTCTCCACCAGGCTCATCATCTACAAGGGAATGCTCACGTCCTTCCAGGTGATGCCGTTCTTTCCGGACCTGCAGGCTGCGGATTATGAATCGCATCTGGCCATGGTGCATTCTCGTTTTGCCACCAACACGTTCCCCAGCTGGGACCGCGCGCAGCCGCTCCGCTTCATGGCTCACAACGGCGAAATCAATACGGTCAAAGGCAACTCCAACTGGATGTTTGCCCGACAGGGCATGATGCAGAGCGATCTTTTCGGAGACGACCTGCGAAAGCTCTTCCCCATCATCGAACCTCACACCTCCGATTCGGGCTGTTTCGACAACGCCCTCGAAATGCTCTATCACTCCGGTCGCAAGCTGCAGGAGGCGGTGATGATGATGGTTCCGGAAGCATGGCAGAACCATCAGACGATGCCGGAATCCAAGCGGGCATTCTACGAATATTTCTCTGCCCTCCAGGAACCGTGGGACGGTCCGGCATCGATTTCCTTCACGGACGGCCGCTATATCGGTGCAACGCTTGATCGCAACGGTCTGCGTCCCAGCCGCTACTACGTGACGAAGGACGATCGAGTGCTCATGGCGAGCGAAGTCGGAGTGCTCGACATCGCCCCCGATAATGTGCTGATCAAGGGCCGTCTGCAGCCCGGTCGCATGTTTCTTGTGGACTTCGAGCAGGGACGCATCATCGACGACGAAGAACTCAAAGGCGACGTGGCATCGCGTCAACCCTACGCGAAGTGGGTTTCCGACCAGCGAATTCGCCTCGAAGAACTCCCCCGCTGCACCCCCCCTGAACGGCTCACCGGACAGGAACTCACCAGCCGCATGCAGGCCTTCGGTTACACATCAGAGACCATGAGCTTCATGCTGCTGCCGCTCATCAAGGCCGACAAGGACCCCATCGGCTCGATGGGCAACGACGCGGCTCTGGCGTGTCTCAGCGACCAGCCGCGGATGATCTATGACTACTTCCACCAGATCTTTGCTCAGGTCACCAATCCGCCGATTGATTCGATCCGCGAAGAAGTGATCATGTCACTGGAATGCTACATCGGCCCTGAAGGCAACCTGCTGGATCCCCGCGCCGAAAGTGTGCATCGTCTTGCCATCCCCCACCCGATCCTCACCAATCACCAGATGGCCAACCTGAAGGGCATCAAGTCCCGCGGGTGGAAGAGTCGGGTGATTGACATCACTTATCCGGTTTCCGAAGGCGTTGAAGGACTCCGCCCGGCACTCGACCGCATCTGCCGTGAAGCCCGTCAGGCCATCCAGGACGGCTACAGTCTGATCGTGCTGTCGGACCGGCGGATCAGTGCGGAGCGTGTCCCCATCAGTTCGCTCATGGCTGTCGGCACCGTGCATCACCATCTGGTGCGGCACGAGGAGCGCACGCGGATCGGTCTGAAGCGCTATCTAGCCGGACTTGCCCTTGAAACCGGTGAAGCCCGCGAAGTGCATCATTTCTGTCTGCTCATCGGCTACGGCGCCGACGCCGTCAACCCCTACCTCGCCCTCTACGCACTCCGCCAGGCCCGGCTTGACGGGAAACTCAGCGATGACTGGGACGACGACCGCATCGTGGCCGCCTACCGCTCAGGCGTCGCCCACGGAATGCTCAAAGTCATGGCCAAAATGGGCATTTCAACTCTGCAAAGCTACAAGGGTGCTCAGATCTTCGAAGCGCTCGGATTGTCCGACGAAGTCATCAATCTGTGCTTCGCTGGTACTCCCAGCCGCATCAAAGGCGTCGGCTTCGATGTGCTCGGCCAGGAATCGCTCCTGCGGCATCATGTGGGCTTCCCCAGCAACCCCGACAGCATTTCTCATGAGCTGCCCAACCAGGGTCTGTACGCCTGGCGGCGTCACGGCGAGAAGCATGCATGGAACCCACACACGATCGGCCGCATCCAGCAGGCTGCGCGACAGGGCGACAAGTCGGCGTATCGCGACTTTTCAAAGCTTGTGAACGAGGAAACAACGCGGTCGTGCCATCTCCGCGGACTGCTCAAATTCCGCTCCGGTACCCCTGTACCGCTCAGCGAAGTCGAACCGGCTGCAGAGATTGTGAAGCGGTTCTGTACGGGGGCCATGAGCTTCGGTTCGATCTCCGCCGAAAGCCATGAAACGCTCGCCATCGCCATGAACCGCATCGGCGGCAAGAGCAACACAGGTGAAGGTGGAGAACGCTATGATCGCTTCATTCCCCTGGACAACGGTGATTCGCGTCGTTCCGCGATCAAGCAGGTCGCCAGCGGTCGCTTTGGCGTGACATCCTGGTATCTCACCAACGCCGACGAACTCCAGATCAAGATCGCTCAGGGCGCCAAGCCGGGCGAGGGTGGCGAGCTGCCCGGGCACAAGGTGGACAAGGTCATCGCGTCCACTCGACTTTCCACCCCCGGCGTGGGACTCATCAGCCCGCCTCCGCACCACGACATCTATTCCATCGAAGACCTCGCTCAGCTCATTTTTGACCTGAAAAACGCCAACCGGCGAGCGCGGGTCAGCGTGAAGCTGGTGTCTGAGGTGGGCGTGGGCACGATTGCGTCCGGTGTGGCCAAGGGGCATGCGGACAACATTCTGATTTCGGGCTTCGAAGGCGGAACCGGCGCTTCGCCGCTCACCAGCATCAAGCACGCGGGCCTCCCGTGGGAGCTGGGGCTTGCCGAAACTCATCAGACACTCGTGCTCAACGACCTCCGCAGCCGAGTCCGTCTGCAGACTGACGGACAGCTCAAGACAGGCCGCGATGTGGTCATCGCCACAATGCTGGGAGCCGAAGAATACGGCTTTGCCACCGCTCCGCTCATTGCCATGGGCTGCATCATGATGCGTAAGTGCCATCTCAATACCTGTCCTGTCGGCATCGCCACTCAGGACCCGGTCCTCCGAAAGAAATTCCAGGGGAAACCGGAACATGTGGTGAACTACCTGTTCATGGTGGCGGAAGAAACCCGGGAAATCATGGCGAAGCTCGGATTCCGTACGATCAATGAAATGGTCGGCCGCGTTGACATGCTTGAACTGGACAGCGAGGTCGCTCACTGGAAAGCCTCCACGCTGGACCTCAGCCCGATTCTCACGCTTGCCCGCAAGCCGCATCCGAACGTGCAGACATACTGCACCATCGATCAGAATCATGCCCTTGACGATGTCCGCGACATGGAACTGCTCGAAAAGTGCGCTCCGGCGCTCCAGCATCGTCGGCACGTGCGGATCGACACGACAATCAAGAACACCGATCGTGCTTTCGGCACCATTCTCAGCAACGAAGTCAGCCGCGCCGCCGGCGCTGACGGGCTCCCGGCAGACACCATTCATATCTGTGCCAAAGGTTCAGCCGGTCAGAGTGTCGGTGCATGGCTGGCACATGGTGTGACGATTGAAATTGAGGGCGATGCGAACGACTACGTCGGCAAAGGGCTCTCCGGCGGTCGGCTGATCATTTATCCACCAAAGGACTCCGGCTTCGCTCCCGAACGCAATATTCTTATCGGCAATGTCGCGCTCTACGGCGCCACATCCGGAGAGGCCTATTTTCGAGGTATTGCGGCTGAACGATTCTGCGTGCGGAATTCCGGCGCAACAGCTGTGATTGAAGGAGTCGGAGATCATGGGCTTGAGTACATGACGGGCGGCCGCGCTGTGATCCTTGGACCCACCGGTCGCAATTTCGCGGCTGGTATGTCCGGCGGTGTTGCCTATGTCTGGGATCCGACCGACAGCTTCCTCATCAACTGCAACCTGGAAATGGTGGAGCTGGAGAAGGTTGTCGACCCGGCTGACGAACAGGAGCTGCGCACATTCATTGAAAACCACCTCCGCTACACCGGATCCACGGTCGCCCGCAGAATCCTGGACCGCTGGGAGACGTCCGTCGCCCAGTTCCACAAAGTGATGCCGGTGGACTACAAACGGGCGTTGAAGGAGATGGCTGCGGCTCGTCCGGCTGAAAGCAGCCGCTGAGCCGGGAAGGGGACATCCGAGCCAGCTTTCCATGCGGGCGACAGCCCAATGCCACCTGCTTTCGGCGCCAAATAGAAGCGGAACGGCGCGAGCCGTCCGGTAATGACAGGAAATTTCAGCATCCATCACCGGACGGCTCGCGCCGTTCCGCTAAAAGTAGGTGGCATTGGGCGACAGCCCAAGGTCACCTGCTGAATCTTTTTTCGTGCTGCCTCCTGCGAGATGAATGGCTGGCTGCGCAGCAACCGCGCAGCAGCGGGCGAGTGTTTCGAGAACGACGAGAAAGAAAAGGACTTCTCCGGGGCTTAGATCTTCGCGGGCTGCCGGATATCGTGTGGGTGTTGGAGGGGTGTTGCCGGGGCCGTATCTGAGAACTGCGCTTACAGGGCGTGCGTCATCGTTGGGGGCTGACCCGGGGTTGCACCCCGGGCTGGTGGAACTGGCCTTACAGGCCGAAATCGCAGGGGGAAGTGGGCAGTGAGAAGTGGGCAGTGGGCAGTGGGAACAGGGAACTGGGAACTGGTAAGCCGAGGGTTGCGTGCAAGAGCTCCGCTGTGTTTGCGGCCTGTAAGGCCAGTTCTATCAGCCTGGCATGAAATGCCAGGT
>CAZLOQ010000171.1:0-3408 GCA_964561125.1 uncultured Chitinophaga sp.
TGCTGCGCAAGGTGTGTTTTTATAATTTTCACTGCTTCTTCAGCGAACTCCGGATTACCTTCAGGATACGTCACTGATGGCGCAGTCCCAAGGGCGTAACACTCAGCCAAATCGCAAAATTCTCCCGGGGTTTTGCAGCGGGCCAGCCTGTCGGCGAAAAGACGCTGACACGTGGCCATGTCACCGAGGAAGGCAGCTGTTATGACCTCTACCGCGAATCTGTTCCCCCAGTCCTGATCCCCTTTCAAATAGAGATCGCGACATTCCAGCGCATCCTTTTCGCGATTTTGATTCGCAGTTGCAAACGCCCGAAACCTCAGTAACCATTCGGAACGATCGCCTGCGTTCCAAAACATATCCAAATCCGGGATGGCTTCGGCGTATCGTCCACACAAGCAATTTTGAATTGCACGAGTCTTCAGCAGACCTTGGTCAGTCGGGTTAGCCGCGATAAGTTCTTCGGTCTTGCGCAGATAGCCCTTGTAGTCCAGCAAAGGATTTATCCAGGGGTGTGCAACAGCGATGTCGCGCTGAGGTTTGTCGATACGGTCAAATCCTGCCCAGCAGAGAAACAATTCCGATGTCTGGCCGACATTTGAGAATACGCCGCTGTAGCGGCGAGGACCATCGTGGTTGTTGTGCACCTGCTGAGACAGCTGAGAATTGAAGTTTTGACCTCGCAGTCCGTTTCGCAGTCGGACGAATTCGCCAGCAACAGTATCTGCAACGCACCGTCGCTGCTCATCGGGTGTCGCCGCTTCATTCCACAGTGTCAGCCAGCCGGACGTGGGCTGGTCGCCGGGAATCAATGACAAATCCGCCAACAGCAGCCCATTACGTTCTGCGTTGGAATTGGGCTGAGGCAGTTCGTCTGGTTTTACACCGGTCTGCAGCTCCCATTTTCCTCCATCTCGGGTCCAGACGGCCGACATTCGCGGGTCGACGGAATCGGCTCCAGCATGGGGCCGCAGCCGAGTCGGCCGGTAACCGCTGGCCCGCAGTGATTCCACCAGCGGCAGCAGCTGCGACGGTGGAATATCGAGGCACATGGCGAAGCGGTCGGTGATTATTCCCTGCGAGCTTGTGATACGTGTCTGCACATCAGGCGATGGCTCCTGCCATGTGGAATTCAGCGGTTGATCCGGCCACGGTGGCAACAGTTTTTGATCCAGCACATCATGCAGCTGGCTGATGGCGTCGTCCCGTAGTTCTGTCAGCAGAGAAAACAGACGGGTGCCTGCAACAACGTCCGCATCCATGAACATGCGGACCAACGGGACAGCAATCCGGGGTGCCTGCGGACGCAGTACTTCGAGGTACTGATTCGCGACGCGTACGTTCTGGGAGTTCTGAGTCGCCAGCTCGCCCGCGAGGAATTCGACGATCTGGGGATCTGCCCAGGGTGAGTCCTGTGCGTCGGCGTTTTGCCAATTCGCCAGCAGGCACGCTGCGTGCAGTCGCCTGCCGGGTGTCTCGGCGGTGTTTTGCAGCGCGGTTTTCAATTCAGGGATCAGCAGAGCCGCCCAGGGTTTCAGCAGAGCCACGAAGGGCAGCAACTGCTCAGGGCGGCATTCCAGAATCAAATCTGTAATCTCCGGCAGTAAGTCCCCCGGTGCATCACCTAACTTCAGGCGAGCGATTGCGAGGTGCAGTCGGGCTTCGGAACCTTCTGTGGTGCCTTCATACAACTGTCGCAGCTTGGGCAGTGCGTATTCCCTGAGGGGTAACATCTCGTTCAGTCCGGACGCCAGGTCGCTGGTCTTGCGGCCGGCAATCGAAGTAGCCAGATCTTTTGCTCGATTGGCAGTAATCCGCGACTGCACGAAGAGGCCGGTGATGATGGCGATGCAGACGATGAATGCCAGCGTTGCCCCGTGGAGCGAATGCCGTCGCTTTGCGCGCAGCATGAGTTCCCTGTGGGCGGGAGTCCATGTTGTGCGCGGGACATATCGGCGGATCTGCAGGTATTCCAGGAGCGACGGCAGTTGGCGGTCTTCTTTGCGGTCGGTGTAGAGTCGTTCGCGGGAGCGGAGTTTGGCGAGGGCGCGGCCGGAGGGGGATTTTTGGAGTTCGGTTTCGATCCACGTGCGGAGTGAGGGGACGAGGAAGTCGTGGGTGAGCATGAAGGTGGATTCGGCCGGGGCGGGCGCTGCAGGGGTGGTGGGGGTGTCGGGGCTGCCGCTGGCGGGGGAATCCGGTTCAAGGTCGGTGCGAGTGATGAGTTTCAGGTCGTTTTCCAGGACCTGGAGCAGGTCGGTGAATTTGTTGCCTTTGCCGGTGTTGCGGAAGACTTGTTCGAGGTGTTTCCGGGATTGCATGTGTCCGCGGATGACGGAGCCGGGTGGGGGGAGGAGTTCTTCGAGGAGTCGTTGGGCGGCTTCGAGGTGTCGGCGGTGACGTTCGGGGGCTTCGGGGCCTGAGAACTGTTGTTGCAGGAAGCGGACGCCAGCACCGGCTGCGCCGCCCTGTCGCTGGAGTTCTGCGGGGGTCCATGGGAGTTCGCGGAACATCTGAGCGAAGACGGCGAGGTGTACGGGGATGACGCGGCGGTCGGTGGAGAGGTCGCTGATGGCTTTGTCGAGGAACTGTTCGGCTTCCGACGACCACTGGCGGGGATCTTCGGGCAGTTTGCCGAAGAACTGTCCGAAGGCCGCGAGGACATTGCGGGCGTGGGCTTGGTTGAAGAGGGGGAGTGTCTGGTCGTTGCTTCGGCTGTCGAGGCTGAGATCGAGCTGCTGGGTGATGAATTCTGAGGTTTTGGTCCAGTATTCTTCGCGCACGAGGAGGATGGCCTGGAGGCGCTGGTTGCCGCAGTGTCGGAGTGCGAAGGCCAGATCCGATGCGTTTGTGGCGGAGTGTTCGTCGAGCCATTGTTCGAACTGATCGATGACGAT
This sequence comes from uncultured Chitinophaga sp., assembly GCA_964561125.1. Classification (GTDB taxonomy): domain Bacteria; phylum Planctomycetota; class Planctomycetia; order Planctomycetales; family Planctomycetaceae; genus SXXK01. The sequence continues at coordinate 2,895 of CAZLOQ010000171.1, forward strand.
GAGCAGTCGTTTGTGGGGTGGGAGCCATTCGCCGTCCTGGATGCGGCGGAGGACTTCCGAGAGCGGAAGATTTGCGGGGATTTCGGGGAACAGTTTGCGGAGGCGATTGAAGAGCTGGGATTCGGTGTTGGCGGGGGTGGCTTCGAGGTAGATGCGTTCGAAGAGGTTGCGGGGGAGGAGCGGGAGGAGTCCGGCTTTGATGAAGGACGATTTCCCGCAGCCGCTGGCGCCGTGAATCAGCCCGACGGCGAAGGCATCGGGGGTGTCGCTGGAATTGGAGATTGAGCTGCAGCGTCCGGAGCCGGAGCCGGGATTGGAGATTTCTGAGGCGATGCCGAGACGTTCCAGCCAGAAGTGGATGGTGTCGGGGAGACCGCTGGCTTCGAGGTCACCGGGGAGCAGTCTGAGGAAGAAGCCGCGGTCTTCTTCGGTATAGGACTGGAGTCCGCGGGGGCGGATTCTGAGTGAGGGGGCGGAGAGGGGTGTGGTGAGCGACGCGGTGGGTGTTGCTGCA
>CAZLOQ010000171.1:3418-12666 GCA_964561125.1 uncultured Chitinophaga sp.
GCAGGGGTTGGGGGTGGGGTATCGGGTGCTGACCTATCGCGGGCGGCGGAGTTGGCGGCAGGTGCTGATGGCTGTGGGGTAGCTGGCGCGAGTGTTGTACTGGCCGCGTGGGCTGGTGGGCTGTCGGCGCTGTGCGCGTTGTCCGTTGCTGGTGGCTGCAGATCGTTTGGGAGGGGTTTGTCCCAGAGTTCGAGGTCATCGAGGAGTGCAGCGATGCTGGAGTAGCGTTTGTTGAGTGAGCGGCGGAGGCATTTGTCGCAGATGAGTGCGAGTCTGTCGGGGATGTTGCGGTCGCGTTGTCGGAGCGGTGTGTGTTCGCGGTGGTGGATAAGCTGGATCATTTCGCTGCGGGATTTGGCGGTGTACGGCATGTGCCCGCTGAGCACTTGGTAGAGCATGACACCGAGGCTCCAGATATCGACGCGTCCGTCGACTTTGTTGCTTTCACCCTGGAGCTGTTCGGGGGCCATATAGAGCAGTGTGCCGCCTCCGGCAAGCGGGTCGGCGGACCAGTCGGATTCGCACATGGCGAGTCCGAAGTCGGTGAGCCAGAGTTGTCCGGACTGGTCGACGAGGACATTCCGGGGTTTGAGGTCGCGGTGAAAGACGCCTTTTTCGTGGGTGGTTTGCAGAATTTCGGCGAGTTGGCGGAGGATACGGACGCATTCGGCGGGGGGCAGCGTGCGGGAGGGTGTTGCCGCGTGTTCCGGGGGTATAAGTTTTTTGGAAAGGTCGCTGCCGGGGATGTACTGCATGACGAGTACCGGCAGGTTCTGGTGTTCAAGGATGTGCAGGACCTGGACAACGCGGATGTGTTCAAGTCCGCTGGTCATGCGGGAGGCGAGCAGAGCTTCGCGGCGGAAGGAATTGATGCGGGCCGTGGCATCGCTGGTGTTGTGTTTGCCTGCGGGAATCAGGGGTTGTTTGAGTGCAACGTGGCGATTGAGTGTGGTGTCATGGGCGAGGAGCACGCGGCCGAAGCCGCCTTTTCCAAGGAGGCGGATGATGCGGTAGGGGCCGATGAATTCGGGGAGTGTTTCGGGGGTGGCTGCTGCGTGGTCTGTTTGAGCGGGCCGGGGTTGGGTTGCATTGCCAGTGGCAGCGTTGGCGTTGGCAGGAGCAACTGGGTTTGTTTCAACTTTGGCGTGGCCACAGACGCGATGAATCAGCTGCAGGTACTGGGGGAAGCGTTCGCAGAGGGCGGAGGCCGAGACGGTCTGGTCGGTCTGCTGCAGGCATTCGAGGTGCGTTTTGAGCAGTTGGAGGAAGCCTTCGGGGCGGTGATTGACGGGCAGGTTAGCGAGGCTGAATTCGAGTCTGGGGGTGATGCGATTTTCGCGGTGGAGCTGTTCGAATCGATCGCAGACATGGTCGATGGTGGTGAGCGGATCGGCATCGGGAGTGAGGGCGACGAGGTGTGCGGGCAGTTCGGCGAGATCGGGGAATCGCTGGATAAGTTCGGGATGGGTGAGTGGCTGGTGTGTGGACCGAGCGAGCCATTCGCCGGCGACGAGTTCGAGTTTCCAGTCGGGTGGATTGGGGAGTGAAGGGATGTGTTGCAGGTACTCTTCAGCGCGCAGGGGTGCTGGTGTTTTCCAGCGGAGTTGTTGATCGAGCCTGAGTGCATCGAGGAGTTCGGGGGCGGGGGTATGGGCGGGCAGTGCGGCGAGCCATGCATCGAGGCTGGGTGGCGGGGGCGAGTTGGCCCAGAGTTGGGTGAGTTGGATGAGTTGGGTGGCGGGGTGCATGGTAGATTATGGAGAGGGGCGTTTGGGTGCAGGGAAACCATATTGTGGGAAAAGTCCAGTTTATTTTGTTCTGTCTGTTTACCCGTTGCAATTCCAGGGGCGTGCAAATTCACGTTGATTTGGCGAAGATGGAGTTGGGGTGGGTGAGAAGACGTGCGGCGGTAACCGTTCACAGCAGGACGACGGCAGACCAGACAAACTCAGGCAAAGACGCGAGGAGGCAAAGTCCCGGAGTGGCACGACGGCTGCAAGTCAGGACCGTCACTCAGCGCTGCGCCTTTGCCTGAGGCTGCTGACTTATTCACGTCAAAGTGCATGGCACCTCACGCCGCATTCACCGGCTACCCTGCGACAACACGAACCCCGGGCTCCCAGACGGGCTTGTCCCGTCTGAAGCCAAGGTTCGCTGGCTACCCCGCGGCAGCACAAGCCCGTCGGGGGCTGCGGGGGCGTTAGTGGCGGGGTGTAGCTGCGAACCTTCAGCTCCGACGGGGCAAGCCCGTCGGGGGCTGCGGGGGTGTTGGCGGCGCGGTGTAGCTGCGAACCTTCAGCTCCGACGGGGCGAGCCCGTCGGGGGCTGCGGTGTTCGCCACCACGTCGGCTTGCCGGGCTGGTGCGCACGGTGTCGCGTGCTACCTCGCGGCAGCACGCCCCCGAGGCTCCCAGACGGGCTTATCTCGTTTGAAGCCAAGGTTCGCTGGCCAGCCCGCGAGCCTGATTCACCGGCCCACGTTTGCTCCCCGCTCCGTAAAGCGGCTGTGAACGGTTACCGTGCGGCGACAGATGTCCGACGGAATGAGGCTGGAGTGTGGAGAATGTGTGTTTTCCGGCGTCCCCGGGCGAAAATCACAAATTTTTGCGGGACGGCAGGGGTGGATTTCGGGCTGAGTGGATGGAGCGGCGCATGTTTCTGGTGGGAGCGGGCTCATTGGTTGATTTGGGTGGGTGTGAATTGGCGTGCAGGGATGTGATCGGTCGTATTTTTTTGTGGGGGCGTGTGTGATGACGCTGTCAGAGCAGCTGGAGATGTTGTGGTTGCCGGAGCGGGAGCCGCCGGATTTGGTGGTGTGGCTGGCGGGGCGGGATTTGACGGGGTCAGCAGCAGAGCTGCTGGCGGCGCTCAAGCTGGATCAGCATTATCGCTGGCGGTCACTGGAGCCGTGGTATGTGGAGGATTACCTGTTGCGGCTGGTGGGATTGCCGTCCGGAGTGGACTGGCGTGTGGAGCTGGCGGTGGGTGAGTATGAAGCGCGGCGGGATTCGGATCGTCCGCTGAGTGCGGCGGAGCTGAGTTCGCGGTTTCCGGAGCTGAGTGAGACGCTGCGTGAGAAGCTGGGTGTGTTATCGGGGGACGCAGATGTGCAGGGTACGCAGTCGTGGGAGCCGGAGGATTTGGGTGATTCGGCCGGCTATGTGCGTGCGCCGGGGATTCCGATTGAGCGGCGGGGGCGTTATGAGTTGCGTGAGTTGAGAGGGGAGGGAAGTTTTGGTCAGGTGTATCTGGGTTATGACACGGTCTTGCGGCGGCGTGTGGCGGTGAAGGTGCCGAAGCCGGGTCAGATTCGGTCGCTGGCGGATGCGGAGCAGTATCTGCGCGAGGCGCGGATGGCAGCGAAGCTGGAGCATCCGCACATCGTGCCGGTGCATGACTGCGGGCGGACGGACGATGTGTCGATTTACATTGTTTCGCAGTACATCCCGGGTAAGACGCTGAAGCAGCATTTGAAGGAAGGGGGGTTCAGTATTCGGGAGTCTGCGGAGCTGGTTGCGGGTGTGGCGGAGGGACTGGCACATGCGCACGGTCGGGGTTTGATTCATCGCGACATCAAGCCGGCGAATATATTGCTGGACAGTGAATCCGGGCGGGCGATGGTGACGGATTTCGGGTTAGCGATTCGGGCGGACGACGATGTGCATCTGCATGAGTTTGCGGGGACTCCGGGTTACATGAGTCCTGAACAGTTGCGGAGTGAGGGGCATCGGCTGGACGGTCGGAGCGACGTGTATTCACTGGGGGTTGTGCTTTACCAGTTATTGACGGGTGTGCGACCATTTCGGGGGAGTGTGACGAGGGATCTGGTGGAGGATGTGTTGACGCGGGACCCGGACCTGCCGCGTTCTCTGCGGGCTGAGATTCCGATCGAGCTGGAGCGGATTTGTCTGCGGGCGCTGGCGAAGCGGTTATCTGACCGGTATCAGACTGCGGCGGCATTTGCGGGGGATTTGCGGGCGTGGCTGGAGTCGAAGGCGTCGGGAGTTTCGGGTTCGTTTTCGGCCGTGATCAGGCCGCGGGGGATCCGGGCTTTTGAAGCGGCGGACGCGGAATTCTTCCCTGAGCTGCTGCCGGGGCCCCGGGATCGGGACGGATTGCCGGAGAGCATTGGTTTCTGGAAGCAGCGGATTGAAGAGTCGGATGGTGCGCGGACGTTTTCTGTGGGATTGATTTACGGTGCGAGTGGTTGCGGGAAGTCGTCGCTGGTGAAGGCGGGCTTATTGCCGCGGCTGTCGCCGGGAATCGTGACGGTACTTCTGGACGCGACGTCGGGAGATTCAGAAGGGCGGCTGAAGGACGCGTTGTGCCGGCGTTTTCCGGACCTTCCGTCGAATGGCAGCCTGGCTCAGCTGATGACCACAATTCGCCGAAATCCGGGTCCGAAAGTGGCGATTTTTCTTGACCAGTTCGAGCAGTGGCTCAACGGGAATTCCGTGGACAGTGGTGGCGAGCTGGTGCGGGCCTTGCGGCAGTGTGACGGACGTCGGCTGCAGGCGGTGCTGATGGTGCGGGACGATTTCACGGCGGCTGCGGCGGAGTTCATGGACGCGCTGGATGTGCGGATGGTGCAGGGCGAGAACCATCAGCGAGTGGAGTTATTTGATCGCAGGCACGCTGCTGCGGTGCTGGTGCGCATCGGCAGGGCATTTGGTCGGTTGCCGGAGTCAGCGGCACTGACCGTGGAGCAGCAGCAGTTTGTGGATGGGGTGGTGGAGGAATTGCAGGAGCACGACCGGATCGTACCGATCCGTCTGGCATTGCTGGCGGACATGCTGCGATATCGTCCGTGGGAGTCGGGAACGCTGGAGACGATCGGAGGAGCGGCGGGTGTGGGGAAGGCGTTTTTGAGGCAGTCGTTTGACGAGCCCGGGGCGACTCCCCGACGACGGGAGCTGGGGGTGATCTGTGAAGGAATTCTGAAAGCGTTATTGCCGCCGGTGCACCGGAAGATCAAGGGGGCGACGAAGTCGGTGGCTGAGTTGCGGGAGGCGACCGGGTGTATTGAGCGAGAGGACTTGTTTGCGGAGGGTTTGCGGATTCTGGATCAGGAGCTGCGGCTGATCACGCCGGGTGGCGGGGAAGCGGGTGAATCGACGGGCGAGGTGTCGTCAGCATCCTGGCAGCTCACGCATGACTTTCTGGTGCCGTCAGTGCGTGAATGGCTGGCGGAGAAGCAGGCAGCGACGGAGGGCGGTCGTGCGATGGCGGTGCTGGAGGAGCGGGCATTGATCTGGGTGGCGAAGCAGCGGGAAGTTCAGCAGTTGCCGGGTCCGCTGGAGTGGGTTCGGATTGTGCGGCATACGGATCGGGTGCGCTGGAGTGCTGAGCAGCGGGAGCTCATGCGGGTCACCGGGCGGCGTTACGTGCTGCGATTTCTGGTGCTGGTGCTGGGGCTGAGTGTCATGATTGGCGGGATGTGGTTTTTGAGTGAGCGTGGTGCGGCGACTGCGCGGCGGAGTGCAGCGGCGGCGCGAGTGGCGGGTTTGGGGGAAGCGCGGACGGTGGAGGTTGCGGGAACGCTCGCGGCGCTGGAACCGCTCAGGGCGGAGGCGTTGTCGGAATTGCAGCGGCAGTTTCCGGAGGCGGTTCCCGGGAGTGACCGGCAGCTGCATCTGGCGGCGGGGATGCTGCAGTTGGGTGAGGTGGTGTCTCCGGAGCAGCTGTCGGTGTTCGAGCGGGCGGTGCGTGAATGCCGCGCGGAGCAGATTTCGCCACTGGTAACGCTCCTTCGCCCGGCAGCCGAACAGTTGTTGCCCGCGCTGCGGGTGTGTGTGTTGAACGGGTCTGCGGCGCATGGGGAGCGGCTGCGAGCGGCCTGTTTTCTGGCGCACTGGGAGCTGATGAGTGAGCGGGGTTCGATGTGGTCAGCGGAGTCGACCGCGGCGTTTGTAGCTGGGGAGCTGGCACGGGAGAATCCAGTTGTGGTGGGTGCGTGGCAGGAGGTTCTGCGTCCGGCAGCCGGGGTGCTGGTGCGGCCGCTGCGGCAGATTTTTGAAGACTCGGCCGCGGGGACAACGGCACGGGTGGTGGCGGCAGCGTTGCTGGCGGATTACGCGGGTGACGATCTGCGATTGCTGACTGAGCTGCTTTTAGCGGCTGATCCGCAGACAGATCGGCTGATATTTCCGGCGCTGGAGGCTGAGCGAGAGCGGTCGATCGAATTACTGGAGGGAACACTGGAGGAGCAGGTTGCGGCGGAGCGTACGGAGTTGCCGCCGGATCCCCGGTGGAAGGCTCCGGCGATCGCTGTGCGGGCGAAGCTCGAGTCGGGGCATGGACTGCTTGAAGAGCGGTTTGCGTGGTGTGCTGATCTGGAACTTTCTGCAGTGCTGGAGTTGTCCGAGGAGCTGCGTGCGTGCGGCTATCGTCCGACGCGGATTCGGCCGCATGGGGCTGCGGCCGCGGGGGCAGTGCGAGCCGGGGCTGTGTGGGTTCGGGACGGAGGTGAATGGAAGATCGAGACGGGTCTGATGGCGGAGGAGCTTCCGCAACCGGGGAGTGACCTGCGTGCGGACGGGCTGGTGATCGAGGACGCGGCGCTGGTCGCCGACGCAGGGGAGCTTTCCGGGTGGCTGACGCTTTGGGCGGAGCCTGCGGAGGCCGGGGAGCGGCGGTGTTGTGTGAGCGGGATGGACGAAGCGACGCTGGAACAGGGAGTGCAGCCGTGGTTATCGTCCGGATATACTTCGCAGCTGGGTGTGTATGTGTGGAAGAATGATCGCGGGGAGCGTCGTTTTGCGGGGATTTATTCAAGCATCGGAACGAGGACGGGTGTGCGGGGGACGTGGTCTGGTGAAAACCGGCTGGAGGGTCCGCAGCGGGATTTGAGTCTGGCGGGGTCGGAGACAGCCGTGGCAGAGAATCCGCAGCAGTTTTTATTGAGGGAGCTGCAGGCAATCCAACAGAAGCCGCCGGAGCAGTTGACTGCGATTGATGGCTATGTTCGTGGTGTGTTGCTGCTGCGGACAGGTAATGCTGCGGGCGCAGTGCAGGACTTTGAAGTGGCGAAGGCTGCATTCGGCAAAAACAGTCCTGTGGTGCTCCCGTTTCAGGCGCTTGCGCTCGCGCGATCGGGCAATCATGACGCAGCGCGAGATGCGTGGCTCAGGCTGCACCGGCCATCGACGCCGCAGGTGCTGCTGGACGGTCTGGCAATTCAGCTGGCGGCCTGCCGGGGAGAACTGGCGGAGCTGCAGGGGCTGCTGGACGCGGCTGTCACAAAATACTCAGATCGCCGGGATCAGCTGCTGGAGATTTCCAAGTCGGCTGCGGCTGCGGCGACGGCTCTGCGGGGGCAGGTGGAGGACGCTGCAGTGGACGCTCTGATCGAGCGTGCGATGGAGTGTTTAAGTCGAGCCACGGATGACGGTGCGATGAAGCCGCGGCAGCTGCTGGGGGAGGTGGATTTTGCGGATTTGCATGAGGATCCGCGATTTGGGGCAGTGGTGCAGCGACTGCGTGAGCGACAGCGTTATGCGGGTGTGTGGCATAGTCAGCGGGAACTGGAGACGCAGGTGCTGCGGTCCGGCAGTGCGGCGGAACTGGCGGTGGCGGTGCGGGCGGGGATTGAGCAATTGTGGCGTCCGGTGAGTGTGGCTGCGGATGTTTCGGGCGGGAGTGCGGAGTTCGCGGTTTTGCTGGCGCGGCCGCTGGTAGCGGAGGCGAAACGGGAGCAGCTGGCGAAGCGGCAGGCTGCGGCAGCGGGAGCGCTGTTGCGGCTGCGGGGTGCGGGGCGGGTCTGGCCGCTGCTGGAGGACAGCCGATCGCCGCAGGTGCGAACACATCTGATTCATCGACTCCCGGAATACGGCGTGGATCCGGAACTGCTCATGCAGCAGCTGGCGAACGAGCAGAATCCGGGGCGCAGGCGGGCCTTGATTCAGCTGCTGGGAGAATTGGCTGCTGCGGGGCGTCTGCATGCCCGTCAGCGGGAGGCGGCGATTGGGGTGCTGGCTGAGCGGTGTGCAGAGGATGCTGATCCGGGTGTGCATTCGATGTCGGCATGGAGTCTGCGGCAGCTGGGGGCGGAAGCCGAGGTGACGGCGATTCGGGAGGCTTATGCAACGGGTCAGCCGGTGGGTGGGCGACGGTGGTATTATACGCGGCCGATCAGGAATGCAAAGGTTCCGCAGGTTGCTGGTTTTGCCGTGATTGATGCGACCGGTGAATTTCGCATGGGATCATCGGTCGGGGAGCGTGGTCGCGGGAACGATGAAATTCTGCATCGTCGCCGTCCCGGTCGATGGGTGGCGATCGGGATGCACGAGATCACGGGGGCGGCGTATCAGGCGTTTCGGAAAGAGTATCCGCTGCGTACCGTGGCGCGCACACCGGATTCGCCGGCGGAGTCGATCCCGTGCTATGACGCGGCGGCGTTTTGTAACTGGCTGAGTGAGCTGGAGGGGATTGGGAGGGAGCAGTGGGCGTATGACCCGGACGAGGGATTCGGGAACGGGATGCGATTGAAGGCGAATTATCTGGAGCTGGAAGGTTATCGGCTGGCGACGGAAGCGGAGTGGGAATTTGCTGCGCGTGGCGGCACCGAGACGTCGCGGTTTACGGGTGACAGCGATGCGCATCTGGAGTTGTATGCGTGGTTTGCCAAAAACTCTGATGGCCTGCGGATGTTGCCGGTGGGCAGTCTGCGTCCGAACCCGTTTGGTTTGTTTGATGTTTACGGAAACGTGGCCGAGTGGACTCAGGATGATGCGCAGGAATACGACGTGAGCCGCGAGGTGACGGCGGATTACGAGCAGAGCGGGACATCGGCGGTGCTGAATAATATGACGTATCGGAAGATGCGGGGGGGATCGCTTCTGGAGCGTGAGCAGATGATCCGATCCGCGTACCGGGCGATGCGACGTCCCGACGAGCAGGTCTACGGAGTGGGATTTCGCGTGGTCAGGACGATGGGCGATGTGGGGGTAGAGAAGTGAAAGGTGGGTGGTTGGTAGCGGGTATGGGACATATGTGACCCATAAGACCTATAAGGCCGGAAAAGCGTATAGGTCATATGGGTCATATAGGTCCCATAAGGCATATGATTTTATAAGACATATAGGTCCCATAAGACATATAGGTCCCATAGCACCCGCGCACGCATAAGTCCCCCATAACCATCAGGCCACACGTACCGGGGCTCCTGAGGAGACCGGTGACGCAACTGTGGCCTTGCGGTCGGCGTCGTTTGGGGTGGGGGGCTGGCGGAAATTGCAAAAAAAATCCGG
>CAZLOQ010000172.1:0-12519 GCA_964561125.1 uncultured Chitinophaga sp.
GCGGGTGGCGGGTGGGCAAGGTGCATGGCACCTTGTGACGCAAGCTGAATTCCGGGTTCACTTTGCGAAAAACGTTGTCGGCCCCGTTTTCGCCCCGGCGACAGCACACTCATAAGTCGTACAGGACCCATAAGACCCATAAGCCCCACGGACAAGGTGCATGGCACCTTGTGAGGCGAGGTTCGCGCTTCGCTGCTCGCAGCGACGGTCAGTGTGGATGACTGCCACCAGTCGTTTCGCCACGCCACACCTGCCCCAACCCTGCTCACCACGCGCCTCTGCCGAAGGGTAACGGGCATCGGGAAACGGGAAGCGTGAGGGCACCGGTCTCCTGGCTACGAATCGAGGCGGGCATGATTTCGTCGGACACCCGCGATGACAACTGCGCACGATGCCTTGCAGAATCCAGCCCCCCCCCCAATCCAGAGCGACTGCCATTTCCAGGGAACCTCCCGTTTGGGGAACCGATGCCCGGAGTATCGGGGTTCTAGTCAACGTGATTCCCGCGTGCGACGGGAATGTGGCTTGAAATTTCTTTCCTGAGGCTGAAACACGATGATGCGTTACTTTTCCAGTCATGGCAGCAACCACGTTCGCTGCCGATTCGCTGTTGTTGCCGGAGCGATCATTTCCATAATGGGCACTGTTTCTTCCTGCCATGCCGACACGATCACGTTCGGCTCGGGGAGCAATACGTTTACTATGGAGTTTGTCACGATCGGTAATCCGGGGAATACTGCCGATACAACAGGTATGCCGAATCCTGCAGGCAGCGTGGGTTACACGTATGGTATCGGCAAGACCGAAGTCAGCGAGAGCATGATCAGCAAGTACAATCTGGAATATGGAAACGCGAACGGATTGATAATCACGACAGAGGAAGTGCCTCTGGGGCCGAACAAACCGGCGACAAAAGTCAGCTGGAACGAAGCTGCGAGGTTTGTCAACTGGCTGAACACAAGCACAGGGGGATTTGCGGCATATAAGTTTACAACTACCGGCGTCAACGACAATATCGCTTTATGGACCGTGGATGACACTCTTGACTATAATCCGCTGAATCCCTTCCGCAGCAAAAGAGCGATTTACGCCCTGCCCAGTTACAATGAATGGTACAAGGCAGCTTATTACGATCCTCTTGCCAATGGTGGTGCCGGGGGGTATTGGAACTACGCGACCGGCAGCGATTCGGTGCCCACTCCAGTCGGCAGCGGAACGGCAGCCGGCACAGCAATTTATAATCAGCCACTTGAACAGGGACCTGCCGATGTTACGCTGGCGGGAGGGCTAAGTCCCTATGGGGTCATGGGGCTTGACGGCAACGTCTACGAGTGGGATGAAAGTGCCAGCGACTTGATTAATAGTTCTGCGAGTGAAAGCCGCGGAATCCGTGGAACCTATTTTTCTGAAGTCAATCTGCTGACTTCGTCACAGCGATATTCTTACGGCCCGACCGTCCAGGCTTACGATGTCGGATTTCGAGTAGCAATGCTGCCGCTGGCCCCAGCCCCCTCGGCCGCTGTGCCTGAACCCGGCTCGATGCTGGTCCTGGGTCTTGGGGGGCTGGGCCTGGCTTATCGCAACCGACGGAACCGACGCAGACTGATGGCGTAGGTCAGACACAGTTGCCAGAACCATCGCAGGATTCAGAGCCCTGAAAAAGTCAGCATGAGATCAGGCTTCTTCAGGCAGGTTGTTGAGTGATTCGCGGAAACGCTCAGCAAGAGAATTGTGCGTTCGCTTCGGGGCAATGTCTCACAACCGTGAACACATTTGCTCCAGAGGCAGCCCGCAGAGGACTGATGAGAGTGCAGACCACGTCAGCGGTCTCGGCAGGAGCCGCCCGAAAGGGCGGCCCTGCTCCGATCCGGCGGTGCAGATTTATCAGATTCGGCTCCTGGCGAACAGTCAAGGTGCATGGCACCTTGTGACTGGCGACTGGCGACTGGCGAATGGCGACTGGCGAATGGCGAATGGCGAATGGCGAATGGCGGGTGGCGAATGGCGAATGGCGAATGGCGAACGGGCAAGGTGCATGGCACCTTGTGACGCAAGCTGAATTCCCGGTTGACTTTGCGAAAAACGTTGTCGGCCCCGTTTTCGCCCCGGCGACAGCACACACATAAGTCGTATAGGACCTATAAGACCCATAGGACCCCGGGACCCATAAAACACTTACAACCGCCCATTAATCCGCGAAGCCCCCGTGCAATCGCCTGGTCCTGCGATCCCCATAAACCCTTCAGCCGCCGGGACTGCCTGAGGCGACCTGCAGCCTGGCTTCTGCCCTGAAGGACTGGCCCTGCGGCTCGCAGCGTGCGGAGACTTTGAGCGGCATGTTCCACGGTCCGGGCGGTTCGGCAGCAAAACTGATTGTCAGGCTGCCTGAAGACTGGTCGGCCGCCAGCACAACGGGATCACTGCTGACTCCGTGAATGTGCCGGGGACATTCCAGCTGCACGTGGACCGGGCCGCTCACGCCACTGCCGCGACGTACATGGAAGGGGAGCTGCACTGTGGTTCCCGGGACTGCCCGCAGCGACGACTGCGGCAGCTGCAGAGTCATGCGTTCCGGATCCACCAGCACAATGATCTGATCATTCTGCTCGAAGGATGTGTAGCTGACCGAATGTTGTCGTCCGTCTTCCGTGGTGACCGTCCCTACGGCCATCAGGCAGGTACGGCTGGTACGGCCGACTTCCATCCAGGGCGGCAGAAACACGATGTAGTCAAATTCCGATGCGTCTGCGGGGACGATAATCTCCGGGCCGGTAACTCCCTGGAGATGCCGGGTCTGGCGTTCAGACAGCCGCACGGTCAGCGGTCCGGCATAGCCTCCGCGTTCGATCTGATAGTGCCTGACGAACGTTGAACCTCTGGCGGCATAGCGTGTTTCAAAAATGCCTGAAACTTTAAAGGGCGTGGGCACGGAGACCGCCAGCCAGAACTGGTCACGGAGAGGCGAGGACGGAAGAGCAGCCGGCGGAGGCAGAATTGTCACCGGGTGCAGCAGCTGTCGATCGCCGTCGGTGCTCCGGCCGGAAATCTTCACAGCTGCAAGGGCAACGGGGGCCTGAGCAGCTGCTTTGAAGACGAGGGTAGCGTCGGACTTGCCTTTTCCGATGGTCACTGGTTCGCAGGTCACGCCATCGGGCAGCTCTGTGGCCTCCAGATGAATCTCACCGGCAAAGCCATGTCTGCGGACCGCGGTGATTTTGAGTTTGAGTTCTCCGCCCCGAAGGACTCGCGCGGCATCGAGAGAGGAGGTGAGATCGAAGTCCGGAGTGAGCGTGGCAGCGGACCGCACGGCCAGTCGATATCCGAAGGCGGGGCTCCCGCGATCGGGGAATCGATCGCTGACGGCCACCGTGTAAAACCCGGCCGCCGGGGCGGTGAACAGCAGTGATGAATCCGTCTGACCTGGTGCGAGGTCATCCGATTCCGCCAGCTTCGTTCCATTCGCATCGGCCACCGTGAGCAGACTGTCGAGCGGTGAATTCAGCCGGGCCGCCCGCAGATCGAGTTCCACAGCCTGTCCCTGCTGCAGTTCCAGATGCCAGCAGTCGACGTCACCGGGCTGGCTGATGCGTCCATTCCCGACGGCGTCCGGTTTCACTGCTGTGGCGGTGGCGGGGGCATCGTTTGGTTCCGTCTCCTGCAGTTCGTCGAGGTCGGTGATTTCCAGCCGGAGTTCCGGATGTCCGGGGAGCGGCATTTGAGCGGGTGCATCGGGGGGAATGGTCACATCGAAGCTTTCAGACCGGCCCGGCTGACCGATGAATTCCAGCGGCAGCGTTTGCCCGCGGCGGGCACCGAGTGGATAGATGGCGAGCACGTCCGGGCCGGGCTTGATTGTCAGCCGATAGACGTAGTGCTGGAGCCCACCCTGATCAGCATCTTCAATCCGGATCTGGTAGCGACCGTGGACGGCGGCCCGGAACGTGATTCGTGAATCCCGGCCAACAGCATCATCGCTGATGGCAACTACGGAACCATCGGGGGCGAACAGCGTCAGTCGGGAATCCAGCGGTGACTGAATCCGGGCGGCTGTGACTTCGCAGGTGATGACCTGACCGGCATCTGCATCAAAGCTCCACACATCCTGATCCTGTCGAGGAAAGATGCGGCCGTTGATAGTCAGCGGCAACCGGACATTTTCAGCAATCGGTTCCCCGTCAATTTCCTGTTCGATGATTTCGGGCAGGTCACCGACAACAAACGGCAGCGCTGTGGTGACTCCCTGGGACGTCGCCACGCGCCACCAGCGGACGCCGGGAACAGCGTCGGCCGCGATCACGACAGAGCCTTCGTGGTCGACAGGGTAGTCCTCTTTCTGCTGGGAATCGGGCAATGGCAGCACCGGGCCTTCAAACCAGACAGTGGACGCGCAGCGTTTGAGCCGCGGGACCGCCTGCACACCCGCACCCTCCATCCGAAACTCACAGGCATCGTGCAGGTAATGTCCGGCGACCCGGAATGTCGTGGTTGTGCCCCTCTGTCCGCCGGCAGGAAACAGGCAGACGGCTGTCGGTTCGTCTGCTGAACACAGACCGCCGGAGCACGGGAAAAGGGCGAGGATGAATCCGAGAATGAATCGAGGAAGCAGCAGAGTCAGTCGCATGTTCGCAGGCTCCTTTCCCTTCACGCAAACAGCGGACTGATCACTCGTCCCCCGCCGGGAACGATTGGCATCGGACGACGTTCTGCCGTGTGGAACATGGTCGCGGGATCGATCCCGAGTGCGTGGTAAAGCGTGGCGGCGAGATCTTCAGGGCCCCAGGGCTCGGTGGCCGGCTTCTCTGCGCGCTCATTCGATGCACCGACAACCAGACCACCCTGAATGCCGCCGCCACCGATCGCAATTGCAGTGCTGGGTCCCCAGTGATCGCGGCCCGCGTCCTTATTGATCCGCGGTGTGCGGCCGAATTCGCCCGTCACCAGCACCATTGTTGATTCGAGCAGCCCACGGTCGTGCAGGTCACGGAAGAGCGTGCTCATGGCACTGTCAAGATGCGGCAGCAGGTCTTCCCGGAGTACGCTGAAATTGGAGTAATGCGTGTCCCAGTTGGTGTGATCGATCAGCACACAGCGCACGCCGGCTTCCACCAGGCGGCGAGCCAGCAGACACGACTGGCCAAGTGAATGGCGGCCATATTCGTCCCGCAGCCCATCCGCCTCACTCGCAATGTCAAAAGCCGCTTTCGTCGCGTCAGACGTCATCAGATCAATCGCCCGCTGCTGCCACGTGGTCATTGCCTGAGCGGACTGGCTGGCAACTGCATCCGCCGAACGCTGAAACCGACTCACCGTGGACAGCAGCTGCCGGCGGGAATCCAGACGGTCGGCATGCAGAGACACCGGCGGCATCAGATCAGGAACCGTAAATCCCGGAGCGTTGGGGTCGGCATCCACCACAAACGGGGCGGCACCGGAACCCAGATACGACGAACCAGCGCTGTTATGCATTTTGGGGAGACAAACGTAGGGCGGCACAGAACCTCGCGGTCCAAGCTGCCTGGCGATCACCGCTCCGTGAGCCGGTCGCTGATTGTTGGGCTTCAGGCCGCCATTGAATCCCGGACCAGGGCGATGCCCCGTTAAAATGTAGTGGTCGGCCGGACCATGGTCAGAATTGGGGTTGGTGAAGGAACGCACCAGAGCGAATTTGTCCATCTGCCGCGCGAGCCTCGGCAGATGCTCGCAGACCTGCGTTCCCGGAACGCAGGTACTGATCGGATTGAACTCCCCACGAAACTCAGCCGGAGCCTCCGGCTTCATGTCCCACGTGTCAATCGTCGACAAACCACCCTGCAGAAAGACGATAATCAGCGATTTCGCTTTTGCCGTTCGGCCGGTAGCCGACCGGGCAGAATCGTCAGCCGCCAGCAGTTGCGGAAGAGACACCCCGCACCCCAGAATCCCCGCTGCACCCAGATGCAGCATGTCACGGCGTCGCAGATGGTCACAGTAAGGGCGGGGAGACATGGAGGAACCCGTTGCTGGTGCGAAGGATGAAGGGTGAAGGGTGAAGGATGAAGGATGAGCCTAGTGATTAAACAGGAATTCGATTGAGTTGAGCATGCTCCATGTGAGATCTTCGACGGCTTCGCGGCGGCTGGGGGCTGTGGCGAGGTGCTGCAGTGCGGCGGTTTCTTCTGCAGAATCGGGCAGGCGACTGAAGCAGGTGAGGTAGAGTTCGTGAATGAGCTGTTGATTGTCGGGATAATTTTCGCAGAGGGCGGTGAGGCGTCCGTTGGCATGTCGCAGTCGAGCGTCAATTTCGGGCGAATTCTGTACGTGCAGTACCTGTCCTACGGAGGGTTCGGTGACGCGTTCGCATTCGCAGGCAGTTTCGCGGACGGGTCTTCCGAAGAGCGTCAGAAAGGGGTGGTCGAGATGACTGTCCCAGAGTTGAATGGCTTTGGATCCGGCGGGCATCCCGCTGAATTGTTCGGGGACTCCGGTGACGCTGCTGACGGCATCGAGGAGCACTTCGGCATCCAGCTGTTTGAGCGGGAAGCGGGAGTAGTTCTGGTTATCGGCAGCAGCAGCGGGTTCGGGCGTGGTGCTCTGCTGGTATGTTTCTGAAAGCACAATGCCGCGGACGAATTGACGAAAGTCGAAGCCGGAATCGATCAGCTGTGCTGCGAGCGTTTTCAGAAGTTCGGGGTTGGAAGGCGGGTTCGTCAGCCGCAGATCATCGACGGGTTCGACGAGACCTTTACCCAGAAAGTGAGCCCACGTGCGATTGGCAAGATTCTGAGCGAACCAGGGATTATCGGGGGCAGTGAGCCATGCAGCGAGGAGCAGCCGCCGGTCTCCGGCCGGCTGTTCGGCAGGCACTGGCTGGTCGAGTGCGTGTGCGAAGATTTCGCGACCGGTGCGCGGATGTGTCGTGCGGCTGTTCGCGGAAGCGGTGAGCGATTCTCCGCCGGGTACGGCGCACATTCGATGCGAACACCGAGGAATACCTGGGAGATGGTGTTGGTGAGTTCGTGGGAATTGGCGGAGGCTTTGTAGAACCACCCCGCGGGGTTCTCGGCGAGCGGCCCGGAGGCGGTGATGAGACGCGTGGCAAACTGGTCGAGCGGGAGATTACGTTCGAGACTGGAGCGGATCCATTCATGGTACGCCCGGGCCGCCTTGCGTCCCAGCGTCCGCCGATTGACTCGCAGCAGGTCTGCCCATTTGAGTGCCCAGTAGTCGTTGAATTCCGGTCGCTGCAGCAGATGGTCAACGAGGAGTGCGCGGCGGTCGGGACGAGTCTCCGCGAGAAACCTGCGGGATTCTGCGGCAGTGGGCAGCGTGCCGATCAGATCAAGGAAGACGCGGCGATGAAAGACGGCATCATCGCAGGGGGCTGCAGCGGGCAGATTGAGTTGCTGCAGGCGGATGGCCACGAGCCGATCGATGGGGTTGGCACCTGCGGACGTCTGCTGCAGCTGTTGCTGTTGGGCGGGTGTGAGCGGCTGTGGTTGTGGAATGAGTCCCTGGAAGAGGTCAACGTGGCCCAGATACGATGCCATCACGGCAACCGTACCCGGAGTTTCTGCGGCGGTGACAAGGCCGTGTTCGGTCACCTGTGCGAGAGATTCGCTGTTGGTTTGCCAGGTAGCCAGAGCAGTGACGTCTTCACGCTGTCCGTCGCTCCAGAAGGCTGTGACGCGGAGCGGCTGCTGCTGGTTGAATGTGAGCAGACCTTCGGAGGGCTGGACTTCAATACGCTGTACCTGCGGATCGTCGGCGGAACCAAACGGCATGCCGGCTGCGATCCAGCTTTTCAGGCGGGCGTATTCAGGACGTGCCGGATCCAGCCGCACGCCGCCACCATGCGGCACCTGACCGGTGGCTTTGAGGAGCAGCAGACTGAGTTCGGGAACCCCCGGAAAAACTCGCCGCCCAAAGCCTTCCTGAACGATCGCCTGATAATCGGCTTCCGGATCAAAGCCGAAGACGGAAAGCTTAAACCCGTTCTGACCTTCAGCTTTTCCGTGACAGCCGGACATATTGCAGCCGTAGCGGGTGAGCACCGGAATGATGTGGTTTTCAAAGTTCCAGCGTGCGGGACTGGCCGCAGAGGGTGGTGCAGCAGCGGGCTCATCGGAAATGCACGGTGTCGCGACGAATGTGATCAGGAGCAGAAGTCGTGCAGCAGCCAGCGGAAGCCAGCAGGCACCCGCGGGTGGCGCAGTAACGCCGCTGAAGTTGGGGTCGATGGCAGGCAAGGGGATGCTTCCGGAGGGAATCGGGGGCGGGAGTCGACCGAGCGCCGCACGGGCTCACCGCCCAACGCTAACGCAGTGCTCCTGTGGTTGTCAACATAAATGCGGTCCTGGAAGGGGGAATCAGGGGCGAAATTTTCCAGAGTTGTTGCGCTGCTTTGCAGGAGTCCGGAGCGGTGTCCGGATTGACACTCACCGCAGGCGGCAGTGTAGAATGTCGGCGTGACATGTCGGCATTCCACTGGTGTTTCCTCCGCCTTCTTCTCTGGTGCCTGCCATGCGAACTCTGCTTTCATTGCTGCTGCTCACGCTGATCAGCCAGTCCCCCGCCTGCCTCGCTCAGGCAGGCAATTCTCCCGAACGCATCACAGGCACTCGTGCAGTGGCCGGCTCTCACGTCACCTTTCGTGATCGCAGTGGTCGCACAACCGGTACAGCACGGCAACGATAAGCTCCTGCCGAATTCCTCATCACCCGCGCCGAAAGACAGACATGCTCACCCGCGTCCGTGCTGCAATGCTCTTCTGCCTGATCATGACAAGTCTCAGTCCTGCACGGGCTGACGAGACGCTGTTTGTCGCACAACCGCTCACAAAGCCCGGCGAATTCACTCCGGGAATCGAAGGACCGGCCTGCGATGCCCGAGGAAATATTCTGGCTGTCAACTTCGCCCGGCAGGGGACGATTGGCCGAGTCACTCCTGAGGGGGTGGGTGAGGTGTTTGTTGAGCTGTCCGGAGGCAGCATCGGCAATGGAATTCGCTTCGACCGCACGGGCCGGATGTTCATCGCGGACTACGTGAACCACAACGTACTCGTTGTCCAGCCGGGCAGCCGGACGGCCACTGTCTTTGCCCATGAAGGCGGAATGAATCAGCCCAACGACCTTGCGATCACTGCCACCGGTACGCTCTACGCCAGCGATCCGGCGTGGGAGAAAAATACCGGACAGATCTGGCGGATCGACCCGGCCGGCAAAGTGACACTCGCAGCCAAAGATCTTGGGACGACCAATGGCATCGACGTCAGTCCCGACGGAAAAACGCTGTATGTCAACGAAAGTGTGCAGCGCGGCGTCTGGGCGTTTGCCATCGCGTCAGACGGATCACTTGGCGATCGAAAGCTGGTGAAGCAATTCCCCGATCACGGTTTTGACGGCATGCGCTGCGATGTGGACGGCAATCTTTATATCACACGTTACGGTAAAGGTACCGTCGTCAAGATGTCGCCGGCCGGTGAAATCCTGCAGGAGATCAACGTGCTTGGCAGAAGCCCCAGTAACCTGTGTTTTGGCGGGCCGGACGGCAGAACCGTGTACGTGACGGAGGTGGAACACACCAGACTTGTGAAGTTTCGAGTGGACAGGCCGGGACTGGAATGGCAGCGATTGCAGGGAAAGTAAGGCCGCTTCTGCCTGTCTTCTCTGCCTGTCTTCGTCACTTTTCTTACGCCGGGCTTCCGGTCTGTCGTGCAGTCCCGCCAGCCCCCTGCACTGCCGGGAGCCAGCCTGATCTTTGTTCAATGTGCATGAACAGCGTGCCCATGGTCGCCATGCCCATGCTCGTGTGAATGATGATCACCGTGGTCATGCCCGTGCCCATGGTCATCTTCTACGGGTTCTTCGGGGAATTCAGCAAGCCGACCGAAGGCGCCGTTGAGTTGTGCGGAACCGCACAGGAGTGCGATACAGGTGAGCATCGTCACATACAGGAACTTACCGGTGTAGTTGCTGACGGAAAGCCCCAGCAGGAAATGCTGGCCGCCTTCGGGAGGAGCGACGGACCCCCAGACGAGCACTGTGGCGAGCATAAGCAGAAGGACACCGAAGTAGCCGCCTTTACGGAGGATCGGAAAGGCTTTTGACCAGTTGACAGCAAGCCCCCAGAATGCGATCCATGCCAGGAGTGGCAGCCATGGGATGGCGACGTTGATGAGGCTTAGCAGCACCTGGAGCAGGGCCTGCAACAGCTGCAGGAGACTTGTAACCAGTTGCAAAAAGGCGTCCATGGGAGGTCTCTGGAGGGCTGGCTGGCGACAAAACGACCAGCGACCGTGAAGGGTCGCTGAGAATCTGAAACATCCGACTTGTTATCTTACCGCAGATCCGTTGTTCGATTCCACCGACTTCCATTTTTTCCGGGGAGTGCAGCAGGATGGCAGCGGAACACGGGAATTTCTGCGGTTTTTCGCATTCCGGACTGCATTTTGCTGCTCGGGTCAGGAGGATCTTTCGGAGAGCAGTGAGGAGCGGGAAAGCGGTATCTGTCTGGAGTTCAGGGAAATGGAAGAGCATTCGTCGGGAGCGGCGCGAGTTTTGGCCCTGGTCTGCGACGGGGAGTCGCGGATTGCATCTTCGTCCGCCGATCAGGGGCAGTCGCATTTGCTTCTGCAGCACCAGCTGCTGCTGCATGCGATCACTCCCGCAAAGCCCGACTCCGCAACGCTCGCTGACCGCTGGAAGGAAATGGTCGAGACCGGAATCGGTTTCCAGGCTGACGTGCTGGTGCAACTGCGGGAAGAGGGTCAGCCGGAGCCGATGCTGCTCCAGGCGATGCCCCTTCGTGGCGACTGCGACGCTCCGCTGTTCCTTATCACACTGTGTTCCGGTCTCCGACTCGTCCTCGCTGGTCTGGACGAAGTTGCCCGCTGCCGTGCAGTGCTGAATACCGCGGTCGATGCGATCATCACAATTGATTCTCAGTGCCTGATCGCCTCAGTGAATCCGGCGACCCTGCGGATGTTCGGCTACGCAGAAAGCGAACTGCTCGGCCAGAACGTCGCCATGCTCATGCCCGAACCCTGGGCGTCCCGGCATGACGATTATGTTGGCCAGTATCTGCAGACGGGCAAGGCCAGCATCATTGGAGTCGGACGTCAGATCATGGCGCTGCGGCGGGACGGTTCCACGTTTCTGGTGCATCTGGCCATCAGCGAGTTCACGGTGCGACAGAGTCGCTATTTCACGGGCATCATTCGGGACCTCACCGATCTGGAGCAGGTCCAGAAACAGCTGTTGCAGTCAGAGCGGCTGGCTGCCATCGGGCAGATGGTCACGGGCCTCGCTCACGAAAGCCGCAACGCTCTGCAGCGCGCCCAGGCCTGCCTCGATGTGCTCGCACTGGATCTTCAGGACCAGCCGGAACAACTGGACCTCGCGCGCCGCGCCCGCACAGCTCTGCAGGATCTGCATCGGCTTTACGAAGAAGTTCGCAGCTATGCAGCCCCGATTCATCTGGAATTTCGTGAGAGCGATCTGGGGGCGGTCTGGCGGAAAGAATGGGAAAATCTCGCGCCAGCCCGCCGTGAACGCCGAATTCGGCTCATCGAAACCTGTCCCCCGGCCATGCCGCGCTGCGAAATCGACATTCATCGCATGGAACAGGTGTTCCGGAATATCTTTGAAAACGCCATTCATGCCTGTGGAGACCAGGGCTGCGTCACTGTCCGCTGTGCCCAAACAATGCTCGATGGCAACCCGGCATTGTCACTCCGCATCTCCGACGATGGACCGGGCATGAAGCCCGAAGTGTGTGCGCGTGTCTTTGAACCATTCTTCACCACCAAGCAGAAAGGCACCGGTCTTGGCATGGCCATTACACACCGCATCCTGTCCGCCCATGCCGGAAAAATATTCGCCGGTGCCGCTCCTGAAGGTGGTGCCGAAATTCAGCTGGTGATCCCCCTGCGCGCCTCACGATCAGCCGCGCCGATGTCTTCTGACACGTGAAAGCCACTGCAGACCCCAAAGACGGTCCTCGCACGAAAGTCAAATCCCGCTGACCAAAGTCCGTGAGTACAGATTCCGTGATGCCGGACGTAATTGGGGCATGGTGAAAGGTGCATGGCACCCTTTGACGGTCGCGGTGTGACCAGGGGCAGCGGGGGGCTTTGCGGGGCGGGTTTGGTTGCACGCAACAGCCCTGCTGTGTTTACGGCCTGTAAGGCCAGTTCCATCAGCCTGGCATGAAATGCCAGGTCGCGCCGCCCCCCGGAAGCTTACGCCCTGTAAGGGCAGTTCTCAGCCGAACGCTGCGTGTTCGGTGTGACCAGGGTGTGCAGCAGCGGGCTTTGCGGCACGCGTTGATTGGGGGGCGGCACTTTCCGGGGTGAACCCCGAGGGCTTTGGAGGCCCCCTCGCACGACTTCGTTGCGCTCCCTCCACGTCGGCGTTGGAGGGGCGTTGCCGGGGCCGCATCTGAGAGCTGCCCTGACAGGGTAAAAGGTGCATGGCACCTTTTGACGGTCAGCTGTGTTTACGGCCTGTAAGGCCAGCTCCATCAGCCTGGCATGAAATGCCA
>CAZLOQ010000173.1:0-4909 GCA_964561125.1 uncultured Chitinophaga sp.
GCGCCAGTCGCTGACTTCGCGTTTCATTCTCCGGTACGTTTTTTCTGTAGAAGACGGTGGCGGCTGCTGTACCCTGAACTACCCCAGTGGCCGCGTCAACCGCCAGACAGCTGTGCAGCTGCATCCCACGCCCTTTTCCATCGCCCAGCATCCCTGATCCTTTGGTCGCTTTATGGGTGAAATGATTGATGTCAGTCGTGTCGCTGATCATGAGATAGACACCTGGCGGAGTCTGACGTGTCGACTCCTCGTGACGCTGTCGGATTGCATCGAACGTCACCTCTTCGCGATCAAAAAATCGGTAAGCAGCTTTAATGTCCGACCATTCTCCATTTTGCTCTGGCAGCGAACTGTCGGGCGAAGCCAGCATATTTCGGGCCATAATCATCAGCCTTTTCGTCCGCAGCACGTGCCCAAAGTCACACTCAGAAAAATTCTGTTGGATCCACAGCTCGTTATCAACGACCACAGATGCATCCCGTCCGTCGGGATTCGGAAAGCTGGTTTCGTCAGGCAGTTCGCAGATCTGACCAGGAAGGATGGCTTCTTTTCTCGCGGCTTTTTTCCCTCGATTCGTGAGCTGTACTTGCCTTTGGGCAATCCTTGAACCATGCATGACTGTGCCTTCCATTACCAGCGTCTTACTCCTGCTGGTCCTCCTGGATCATCGGAGGGGCGTTCCCGAATCCATCCCTGGATTCGTAACCGAAGCACTTGCGAATGGTCGCCCGTGGGTGACTTCGGTCTCACTCCACGAACCAAAACCCGCAATTTTCCGAGTTATCGCCGCATAGATCCAGAGCAAAGAGGCCAATTTCGTGGGTAATGACAAGGGTGGCAGCCTCAGGGCTCGAAAAGCCCTGGGTGGCAGCCCGAGGGCTCTACCTGTTCCGGCCCGACAGACCTTTCCCGAAGCTCTGTGATCCGCCGCTGAATTGCGGCAGCGAAACGGGCAGGAGAACGGGGATCGAAGGCGAGGTAGAGTGATGGCTCAATCAACTCTGCTTCCATCACAGCCGGCTGTCCATCGGGAAGTCTTACG
Source organism: uncultured Chitinophaga sp. (assembly GCA_964561125.1). GTDB lineage: Bacteria > Planctomycetota > Planctomycetia > Planctomycetales > Planctomycetaceae > SXXK01. The sequence goes on from CAZLOQ010000173.1 coordinate 1,043, forward strand.
AGGTCGATTCGAGCATAAAGGAGGCGTTCGTGGACCGTTTGCAGGCAGGCATCGGCGAGTTTCAGCAGGTCCGCAGTCACATCACAGGATTCAATCTGCCCGCCATGTTCTTCCTGAACGCGGAAGTCGCCGCTGCGCGGGATCTTGCGAATGGCATGACTGAAGCTGCCGTCAAAGTAGATCAGCGAGAATTCACCAATGTCCGGAATTGAGGGCACGAAAGGCTGGATCAGGGCTGTCGTCCCGCACCATGCAGCCACGGCGCGATCAATCTCAACGCGCGGTGCGTTTCGCCGCAGGCGATACACATGGTCGGCATTGGCGCCAATCAGCGGCTTACCCACAAGCTCATCGGTCTGCAGCCGATCGAATGCTGCGGCAAGGTCTTCCGTTCGGGGTGACTCCAGCCAGAGTGTGGGCACAATTCGGACGCCCTGCTCTTCCAGCTCCCGGAGGTAGTACTTGCGAATATTCCGGCGAACGACATCCAGCGAATTCAGCAGCACGGCTCGTGACTGCTGAATCCCGTTAAGTACCTCGAGGAACGCTTCCGGGTCCTGCTGATAGTCCCAGGGTGAGCGAATCACGACCAGCGAATACTGGTTCCAGTCCACGCCGCGGGCGCGCCAGGAGACTTCATCGACAGTCACTCCGGACTCCCGCAGCAGATCAACCACCAGCTGATCATACGAGACAAAGTCCGCAAGACTGTCCATGGTGAGGAAGGCGATGTGAGCCATGCAGGGGCCTGTCTACTCGGGACGAACCTTGTGGTGCGACTGCAGCATTTCCTCACGGACGGCAGTGAGCAGCTGAAGTGTTTCCAGGAGCGGGAGTCCGATGATGGTCGTGAGCGAACCTTCAACCCGCGTGACAAACGCCGCCGCAAGGCCCTGCACTGCATACCCGCCGGCCTTGCCGGTGGATTCGCAGGTCGACAGATACCATTCCAGCTGTTCCGGCGACACTTCGCTGAACGTCACCGCAGCCGATACAATCTGTTCCCGCACGGCCCGACCGCAGGAAACCCGAACAGCCGTCCAGACCTCGTGCGTCCTGCCGCTCAGCCAGAGATTGAACCAGTCGCGGACATCATCCCGCCAGAATTCGGGGCGAGGTTGCCCCAGCACATGTCGGAGCCCGCTGCAAAGACCGGCCACCACGGTGGTGTCGGCGACCACGATGAGCGGCGGCAGACCGTCGCGGGAGTCCGGCTGCGGAGCGACCTGCTGACAGACGCTGTCATGTTTGAGTCGGACGATTTCGAGCAGACGACTGCGGATTTCTTCGTCGGTACTCAGTCCTTCAAAGTCCGGTTCATCCGGACTTGCGGGGGGCTGAATGACGAGCTGTGCGGGAGTGAGGTACGCGCCGAGCAGTTCAGCGCGCCGCGGTGAACGGGAACCCAGCACCACTCGCTGACCTGGAAAAAATCGTTCAGCTGACATCCTGCGGGTCCTGCAGTGCAAGCCAGGCAGAAAGAGCATCACGAACGGGCTGCACGTCGTGAACTCGAAGAATATCCACCCCCGCGGCCGCCAGGGCGATGGAAACACCAAGTGTTCCGGCAAGGCGTTCTTCGACGGGGCGGCCGAGTATCTTTGCGAGAAAGCGTTTGCGGGAGTGACCGATGAGGACCGGGCGCTGCAGCGACTGCCGGAGCGCAGGGATCGACCGCAGCAGCTCCAGGTTATGCTCCGCCGTCTTTCCAAAACCAATCCCCGGATCCACGCAGATGCGTTCAGGGGCAATTCCGGCCATCAGACAACGATCCACCTGCTGCTGCAGGAATGCGGACACTTCATGGACAACATTCTGATAGGTTGGGTTGAGCTGCATGGTTTGCGGCGTGCCCTGAATGTGCATCAGGCAGATCCCGGCATCATATTCGCGGCAGACATCCAGCATTTCCGGGTCAAAGGTCAGTCCGGAAATGTCGTTGACGATTTCGGCGCCGGCATCGAGTGCCTGGCGAGCGACTTCTGATTTGGTGGTGTCGATGCTGATGGGAATTGAAAGTTCTCCGGCCAGCTGTCGAATCACGGGGATCGTTCGCCGCAGTTCTTCTTCAAGCGACACAGGTTCGGCGCCTGGTCGAGTGGACTCGCCGCCGATGTCCAGAATCCCGGCACCATGCTCCTGCAGCAGCCGCGCCTGCTCTATGGCTCTGTCAGCCTCGTCAAACCGACCACCGTCAGAAAAGCTGTCCGGGGTCACGTTGAGAATGCCCATCAGCAGTGGCAGGCGATCACGCTTCAGATTGTGTCGTCGCAGAATCCAGGAGTGCATCGCTTGTTCCCCCGGGAACATCAGGGTGATACGGAGAAGGTGTTGAGCTGCTGTCAGACGGTGCAGATACTTCGATGACGGAACACAGCCAGTGCTGCGGTCCACGTCACCGCGGCGATCCCCAGCAGAACCAGCACATCGCTGAGCGGAAATTCGTCAGCCTGAATCACAATCGCCGGCCGGTAATACTCCATCATCGACAACCAGTTCACCCGCTTCGCCCAGTCCTGAAACTGCGCCAGAAAATTCAGCAGAAATGAAGCCAGCAGAATTGCAAACACCGCACCGATCGCCCGGCCCCGCCGATCGCTTAAGGCCGACAGCAGAAACGCCAGACCACCGACTGCCAGATAGAGTGCTGCGAGGTTGCTGAGCACCAGCAGTGTGCTGCGGAGGGTCAGACGCATTTCCGGGTGGACAAAGGAGGTGGCCAGCAGATGCCCGCTGTAGCCGGCCGCGAGCAGTAATGCACCGGAAATCAGCCAGCCGAAGGTTTCAGCTGTGAACAGTGTGGTGCGTGAGGCCGGAAGGCACATGAGAAAATCAGCAGTGCCGCGGTCGATTTCACCGGCCGGGAGCCGCGAACAGTACATGAGTTCCCAGGCCCAGGTCAGGGTGAGCACTGTGGGGTGAGTCCAGAGAAAGGCCTGCGAAAGCTGGGCGGACAGATTCTCGCCCGGATCCACTCCCAGCAATGCGGTGATGAGCGGCTTGATCAGCGGCAGTCGCTCGAACATTTCATGAATGTTGCCGAGCACTTTGGGGAGCAGTGCAGTGAGCAGTCCCATTGCGGTAAACAGCCCCAGACTGAACCAGAAGACAGACCACTGCATTTCCATGCGAATTCGATTCAGCAGGCCGCGCATGAACTGGTTCCTTCTGACGGGCTGTCCGTCTCATACTCGTAGTAGCGTCGAAAGAGGGCGTCAAGTGAGGGTGGCCCGAGCACCACATCTGCAAAGTTGCCGTGTGCTGCCCACTCCAGAAACAGCCCACAGGAACCCTGCAGCTGAAGCACCCACGTGTACCCCCGATGCTCGTGCGGGATACCCGCCAGCAGCATTGCTTCGGCGGCTGTCAGGGCGGTGCCGGCTGATCGATCGCGGGGGCGCCAGAGCACCTGCACGCCGGGTGGCAGAGTTTCGGGGGGTGGAGCGTCCGGACGGAGGCGGAGCACGATTCGACGCGGAGCCCGCGCCTGGAGAGACGCCAGACTGGAGTCTTCGGCGATTTGCCCCTGACGAATCATCGCCACCCGGTCGCACAACGACTCCACCTCACTCAGCGTATGGCTGCTGAAGAGCACTGTACGGCCCTGCTGTGCCTGTTCCCGCAGACACTGCATCAATTGATCCTGCATGAGCGGATCAAGGCCGGAAGTGGGTTCGTCCAGCACGAGCAGCTGCGGCTGGTGGGCCATGGCAAGAATCAATGCGGTCTTCTGTCGATTGCCGCGGGACATTTTGCGGACGGAAAGATGTGGTTCCAGTGCAAAGCGGCGGGCGAGCTCCATTCCGAGCGGGCGCACATCGCGGCCACGGACCTGGCTGAGGAAATCAAGGCCGCGGGCGAGAGTGA
>CAZLOQ010000173.1:4919-7282 GCA_964561125.1 uncultured Chitinophaga sp.
AGTGAGCCATGGATAGAGTCGCACGTCGCCGGGAACTTAACCAAGCTCCCGGCGAATCGCTGCACCCTGGCGCCAGCAGTCGAGGTCGAAGATCCGGGCGGTCCCCGAAGACGCTCGCAGCAAACCCATCAGCACGCGGATGGTCGTGGACTTGCCGGCACCATTGGGCCCCAGAAATCCGAAGATCTGTCCCGCCTCGATCCGAAAACTGACTCGCTCAATCCCCCGGCGCCGGCCGTAACTGAGGGTCAGGTCGCGTGTTTCCAGAATGGCCATGTCAGAGATGATCCGAGCGAATGCGGAGCGGAGGAGGAATGCAGGAGCATAGACGATCCGGGCGGAGTGGCCAGTCTGCAGGGGCGCGAGCGTGATGAGTTCTTCGGTCAGCAGCCCGGCAGGCTACTTTCTGGTCAGGTTCCACACGGGATGTTCTTCCGCCTTGCCGTCAACAAGGGCATTGACCACGCGGGAAAGCAGTACGAGCGTGGGGCCGTCTTTGGGGAAACGCACAAGGAGTTCGGTGAGTGACCGGGCGGCGGCGGCAAAATCTGAGGCTTCGAACTGCCTGAGCGCCTGCTGATAACCCGTGTTGAGTTCGCTGGCACCCGAATCTGAGTCACAAAGTTCGTGCAGAGAGACGGGTTCACGGATATTGACAACACGTGCATCGCAGACTTTGCGATGGATGAAATTCCCGTCCAGATGATCGGCCGTCGCGCGGGAAATGAGGATCCGCGACTGCAGATGTTTGGTGACCCCCTGAATACGACTGGCGAGATTAACCGTATTTCCGAGTGGTCCGTACTTGTATTTGGATTCACAGCCGCTGTTGCCGGCGCGGGCACGACCGGAATTAATGCCGATGGCGAAGTCAACATCAAGATCCGCCGGGATGCGGCTCTTCCATTCCGCATTCAGCCGCGGAAGTTCGCGGAGCATTTCGAGTGCGGCATGGGCGGCGCGAGTGTGGTGATCGGGCTGCGGTCGCGGGGCGCCAAACATCCCCATCACAGCATCACCCACATAGTCCACCACAACGCCGTCGTATTTCTCGATGCACCTTGAAATGACGCCCACAACGTCGTTGATGAACGAAAACACCGTTTTGGTGTCAACGCTCTCGCTGATCCGACTGAAGCGACGGATATCACAAAAAAGCACGGAGACATCCACGTCCCGTCCTTCAAGGAGGTCCGGCTGACTGTTGAGCTCGTGGGCGAGTTTGGGCGAGAAAAACTGTTCAAATCGCTTCTCGTGACGACGCGATGCCTCTTCCTGAGACTGCCGGGCAAGTTCTGAAGCCACACCACAGGCCAGCAGTTCCATCAGCTGAGCATCAATGCGCGTGATGTGCCGCTCCGGCATGCGCAGATCCCCCTGCCGCCGCTCAGCATACAGAGCACCAATCACGTCGCCGTCACGGTTCAGAATCGGAGCTGCAACGACGGCATCCACCAGCGCCAGGCTGGCGGTGGCATTCAGTGAACCGCTGCTCCAGAAGGTTCTGCGGTCTCTGAGCACCTGCTGGAGGACATGTCGGCTGAAGGCGTTGGTGCCGGCACGAAGCTCCTGTACCTGATTCCAGTCGCGGCCATCGAAACGCAGGAGCCTCGCAGCGTCAAACCTGACAATCCGCACAGCACCACTCACTGCTGCCTTGAACAGCGCGTCCTCTGAACGAGCGTTTCGGAAGACTTCCATCACCTCCTGCAGAATCCGCAGAACTGACTCCACCGGGTAGTCACCCTGCTGATTGAGCACTTCCGGGGCAAATGCAAACGTCTCGGAAAACTCCATGCGACTGCCAGGGGCGCGCGGAGCCAGCGAGAGACTTTCGAGTTCCGAATCCAGCTCCGGAGCCGACGACTGTTCCGATACGGTCAACAACCGCGTCGGCGTAAACGCAATGGATACAGGCAGCCTGCAGGCTCGGGTTTTGCCCGCCTCCAGCGGCTGATCGGAATGAATTCGCAGGTCAACGGTGGAGCTGATGTTCTTTAACTGCAGGAGCCCCGGGCTGAGCAGTTCAAGCTGCAGCTGGCGACGACCAATCCGGTTCGCATCCGCGTCCGCCACGATCAGTCGCTGACCATGCGGCGGAAACGGAATCAGGGCGCCTGTCGAAGGTTCACCCTGAGCCTGACGGCCACACTCCAACCCCCCGGAAATCAGCCCCTGAAATAAAATGTTCACCCCTTCCCTGAGTTCGATCTGCAGCGTCATTGCTTCCACCAGTTATCAACAGGTTATCAACAGGTTTTTAACAGATTAACGCCCACAGTCAGCCGTTTATCAACAGCCTGTCAACAGCTCATCAATAGCTTATCAACAGTCCGTCAACAGTCTGTTAACGCTTCTTCGGC
>CAZLOQ010000173.1:7382-10905 GCA_964561125.1 uncultured Chitinophaga sp.
AGCTCATCAATAGCTTATCAACAGTCCGTCAACAGTCTGTTAACGCTTCTTCGGCGTCGACCTGCGGGCCTTTTCCACTCGCAGTTCGATGTCGTTGCGAGCCGCTTTGCGGATGGTGACCTTCAACGGCGACGACGTGTAGCTGGCATACAGCGGGTCCACCATGTCGCCATGATCACGCTGATGCTGCAGCGTCCCGTCGAACACCGCAACCTGCGCCACAATCGCCCGATGACTTCCGGCACTCGCCCCGTCGGAATCCGTGAGCGTACCAAGGACAAACGTTCCGTCTTCCTCGATCTTTCCGGTTGCTGTGGTTCCATGTTCATCAGACAGCAGTTCGACCGTTCCCAGCCTGACAGGATCGCCGTCTGAGAATACGACTTTACCCCGAGCCGGATACATTCGCGGACTGCCGTCACCACAGCCCGGAGACACCAGCAGGCTGACGCCCAGGAGGACGAGCATTCCGGATGAAGCGGTACGCGGAGAAAACATGATCAGGCGATTCCCGACGAAGTGAAGAAACGATCAGAATCCCGAAACCGCCATACCATCAGAGCGGTGGCAGAGGCTGGCGAGCACCTGCGTATTGATGGCCGTGGAAAGCGGTTTCACGCTGCCGTCGACCCATGCAAAGTTCACTACCCCGCGATGGGCGCTGCCGAAGGAATACATTCCGGCACGCCTGTCCCGGGAATGGTGGGCCAGCGGTATGCCGGGTCCGCCAAGACGAGTGAAATGTGTGAGATAGCGGCCAAGGAAGGCAGGGCCGTTGAACGGCGCCTGCAGGTTTTCACCTTCCGGAATATGCGATTCACCCACCAGCAATGTACTGCTGGTGCCGTCCCGGACATCGCTGAGCGTTACAGAGTCCTCCCAGCCTTCAAGGATCTTTGGCTTTTCCGAGCTGCTTCCGGGTTCTGTGGACTGAGCGACCTTTGGGCGACTGGAAATGATCACACCTGTGCCGCGTCCACCCCAGAAAAAGTCTGTGTCGCGGCCGAAGGAACCAGGCGACGGATCACCATGGTTTCCCACGTAGTCCGCTACCATGCCCCCCGGGACATCCTGGCGACCGATGACACAGCCACACGGAGCGACAATCTCGCGCGTGAGGTCTGCGGTCACCGCCTTCGATGCGCTCCGACGCTCCGGACAAATAAAGGTCGGTACAATGCTGGCTCGCGCCCGCAACGGATGGGTACTGTAGGGTTCGTACAGGTTCCATTGCTGAGCGAGATTGTCCTGCTCGACGTAAGGCAGAATATGTGCCAGCCACGAAGGTTCATCCAGCCCGGGTTCGCTGCCACGATTGTTGAGTACCGGGTCGCGACGATAAAGCACCAGACGGGCTGGAGGAAATCGCTGGTGCGCGTCGTGAAAATTGTGCAGCGCGATCGCGATCTGCCGGAGATTGTTGGTGCACGAAGACATCCGCGCCGCAGACCGCGCCTGCTGAACGGCAGGCAACAGCAACGCCACAAGCACCGCCACAATCGCGATCACCACAAGCAGTTCGATCAGCGTAAAACCACGTCTGCCAGTCTTTCGCTCGACGGATGGAAACGTGCGCATCGGGTACTCCTGTCAACCAGAGAACTGTTTCGCCTGTCATCGGAAATCGCACACAGAACTCACCATCATCTCAGACATCCATCACGCCGATCCTTGCTGTTTCCCGCAAATTCCTGCGCGCAGTTTACCAATTGAGGTGAATTTGGCGAAATTCCGGAACCATCCTGCCGGCAATTCCATACACAAACCACCAATTAAACCAGATAATCCACAGCGAACGACAGCGAAATCCGTACCACTCCCTGATGATTCTTCGCCTTTATTGCCGGGGATTTCCAACTCATTGCCATATTTTTTACAAACCCAGTCATCTGCACCGACAAAATCTGCGTTGAAATCCATCCTCCGTTCGCTAATCATCAAACCAGACCCCCTGCTTCCCGCCATTGCCCCCAAAAGGAGCACCTCCGTGCCAGCCGGTAGCCATCCACGCTGCAGTTCCACTGTGGCCTGCCTGTCCATACTGATGGCTGCATCGCTCATGCTGCTCTCACCAGCCCTCCGCGCCGATGAAGCTCAGGCCGACGAAGCTGCGGCTGCCAAAGCCCGTGCCGACGAAGCCCAGACTGCCGAAACAAAGGCGGCCGCGTCCGTTCCCCCTGTTCCACTCGGACGGTTCCTCACCCTCCCCTCCCCCCTCACGGAAAGCTCCCTCGCCACCCTGCAGAATTCTCTGGTTTCCCTGCGAGACCGCGGGAACGCCGAATCGCGTCCTGCTGTGCTGGTCCTCGAAATCGCTCCGGGCTCCAGCAGACCAGGGTTGATTCGTGATACCCTGAACCTGCTGACGTCCGCAGAATACTCCGGCGTCCGCCTCGTGGCCTGGATACCCACACCCCTCAACGGCAATCAAACCGTTCTTGCACTCGCCTGCCACGAAATCATCCTCCACCCTCAGGCATCTTTGGGGAACATCGGACGCGGCTCCGAAATCGCCGCAGACGACCAGCAGTTCTATCAGACTCTGGGTGACAGTCGGCGGAACCCCGGTCTGTCCCGTGGAGTGATTCGTGCCATGCTGGACAATTCTTCCGGGCTGTATCGCGTACGAATTCGCGACGTCGCAGGGCTGGAACAAACACGGTTCCTCACAAGCGACGAACTCCAGTCTCTCCGCCAGCAGCCTCTGGAAATTCTTGACACCGTCATCATCCGCGAACCCGGCAATCCCGCACAGTTCACCGCAGACGACTGCCGGCGATTCGGACTGCTCTCCGGCCAAACCGCAAAGAACCGTCCTGAAGTTGCCGAGCTGCTGCGATTGCCCCAGGAATCGCTCCGCGAAGATTCCACCGCCACACCCCGCACTGTCCGCCTGCTTCGGATTCAGGGTGCCATCGGCATGGCAATGGGCGAGTTCGCGCGTCGCGAAATCCGCAAAGCCCGCGCCGAAAGAGTTGGTCTCCTGATCGTGGAAATCGATTCCCCCGGTGGTTCCAAGGACATTGCCGAAGACCTTGCGCTGCTGCTGTCAGATATCCCTGCCGAAGAAATGCAGACGGTGGCCTTTATTCCCCGTCAAGCCCTCAGCGGGGGGGCCCTGATCGCCTTCGGCTGCGAACAGATCGTGCTCCACCCGGATGCTCAGATCGGTGACATCGGAGTGATTGGACAGATTGAGCCTGGTGGTCAGTTCGAACGTGCCCCGGAGAAGATCGTCAGCCCCTTCCTCGAATTCGCCGCCACACTCGCCCGCAAACGCGGACGCTCACCCGCTCTTCTCCAGGCCATGATCGACCGCGATCTGGAAGTCTTTCAGGCCACCAGCAGGAAGACCGGCACCGTCACCTGGATGACTGAACCGGAACTCCGCAATCAGGCAGAAGAATGGATCAGAGGGCCGCTCGTCCCCGAAACCCGCAAAGGAGTACTGCTCACACTGAATGGCCGCCGCGCGAACGAACTGCGACTCGCAGCCCCCCCCTGCCAGGACCTCACCGAACTC
>CAZLOQ010000173.1:10915-12291 GCA_964561125.1 uncultured Chitinophaga sp.
CGAACTACGCCAGCGACTCGGGCTGCCCCCCGAAATGATCCTGCCCCCCATCCAGAAAACCTGGGTCGACGGACTTGTGGCCTTCCTGAACTCCGGCTTCGGCGCGTTTCTGCTTGTCGCTGTCGGTGTCCTCTGCGTCTATATCGAAGCGCACATGCCATCAGGCCTGTTCGCCATTCCCTCCATCATCTGCTTCTCACTGTTTTTCTGGAGCCGCTTTCTTGGGGGTACCGCCGGCACACTGGAACTCGTCCTCTTCCTCCTCGGCCTGGCACTCCTTGCCGTCGAGATCTTCCTGATCCCGGGATTTGGTGTCTTCGGAGTCTCCGGTATTCTGCTCACTCTGGCCTCACTCGTCATGGCCAGCCAGACCTTCTCAGGCATCTCAACCACCCGCGCCTTCGACGAAACCGTCACCAGCCTCACTTCAATCCTCGGCGCCCTGATGACTGTCGTCATCGCCGCCGTTCTGCTCAACCGCTTCCTGCCGTCCATTCCCTTCTTCAATCGCCTCGTGCTCGCTCCCCCCGGCAGCCCGGGATACGACGGACCGCGACTCAACCCCGCCCTGTTCGCCGGCCAGGGCTTCGGCGGTCCCGTCCAGAACGGTGAATCCGGCGTCACCATCTCCAGTCTCCGCCCATCGGGTCGAGTCCAGTTTGGTGACCGCTATGTCAACGTGGTCAGCGAAGGTGGCTGGGTCGATGCCGGCGTACAGGTCGAGGTTGTGGAAGTTGCCGGCAATCGTGTTGTCGTACGCCCCTGCCCAGCGACTTCCAGCCCCTCCCCGTAAGCAGAACAAAAGCCATGTCCGCTCCCGAACCAGCCGCATCCACACCGGTCTCCCCCGAGATTGCTGCCACGCCCGCCGATCTCACGCGCCTCAACGCGCTCGTACGCCGCAGCCAGAACGTGCTCGCCCATGGCTGGATGATTCGCACCTTCATCAAACATTGTGACGAGGTCGAGGATTTCCCGGAGCTGAACGACATGGCCCGCACAATCTTCGATGTCTTCCGCGCTGTGGAAACGCAGGTCGACGACCCCCGAGCTTACTTCCGCACCATCCGCAAGAAGATCGGCCAACTTGAAAAGGCAGCAGAAAAGTTCCGCACAGATGCATGGCACGCATCCACGCACACCAACTTTCAACAGTGCGCGATTGCCGCCGTCTTCCTCGGGCAACAACTCCGCGAACTGCTCGAAGAAGCCGAACGACTCATCCCCAGGCCTCCACCACCAAAATTCAACCTGCCCGGTCGACCGGAAAGCACCTGAATCCCGTATCAGCCGCCGGCTACCCCGCGGCAGCGCGAACGCAGGGCTCCCAGACGGGCTCGCCCCGTCTGAAGCCAAGGTTCGCTGGCTACCCCGCG
>CAZLOQ010000174.1:0-12273 GCA_964561125.1 uncultured Chitinophaga sp.
AGCCCGGGGTTCGCGCTGCCGCGGGGTAGCCTGCGAACCTTGGCTTCAGACGGGGCAAGCCCGTCTGGGAGCCCCGGGCTCGCGCTGCCGCAGGGTAGCCAACGAACCTCGGCTTCAGACGGGGCGAGCCCGTCTGGGAGCCCGCCGTTCGCGCTGCCGCGGGGTAGCCAGCGAACCTCGGCTTCAGACGGGGCAAGCCCGTCTGGGAGCTCTGGGTTCGCGCTGCCGCGGGGTAGCCAGCGAACCTTGGCTTCAGACGGGGCAAGCCCGTCTGGGAGCTCGGGGTTCGCGCTGCTGCGAGGTAGCCAGCGAACCTCGGCTTCAGACGGGGCGAGCCCGTCTGGGAGCCCGCGGTTCGCGGTGTCGCGTTGCCGGGGCCGCCTGCAAACCTCATTCAGCAGCCTTGCTTTGGGCTGGCGGGTCGCCGGTATCGAATTTAAACCCTTCAAACTCATCCAGAAACCAACGATTAACCTTCCCCAAATGCAACTGTGACTGACGTTTTCCGCTGAGGATCAGCAGCGCGATGCCTGTATCTGAAATGCATCCCCCGGCATACAGAGTTCGGAAGAGCAGATACAGGAGGTCATTCAGGCCAAATACCGCTGAGACAAGCAGCCGCAATTCCCACGATGGCAGAGGCAATTCGTTCGCGAGTGTGCTGAGGCATTCAGCGGCGGCTGCGGTGACGCGAAATGGATTCCCGATGCGGTCAGAGATGGCACGTTCGATTGCTGTATGAGCCACCGTCATTTAATGCGTCCCTTTTGCAGCAGACAAACAGCACGGTTTCGCTCCTGCGTTTCAGGTATTCGAGGCTCCAGCGAGGAATTCGAAACGGGGCGCGAGCAGAAAGACCAAATTTCAAACTCGCACGCCGGGCTGCGCCCGTCGCTGGTGGGGTGGGAAATCGCAAAGCACAAAACGCAGAATCCCAGAATCGCAAAATCCCAGAAGCACAGAATCGCATCAGAGGGGGCAGAGGACAGCGTATCAGAGTTCAGAGTACCAGAGTGACCAGAGATCGAATCGCAGAGGAATGACTCGAAAAGCTAAACCACACTACTCCAACAACACACGAATACCGAAGCAGTCGTACCGGGAGTCCGAAGGGATGTTGAAGCGGCGCGCACAACGAACGAGGAACGGCTCGAAGCCCCAGGAGCCGCTCCGCAAGACGCGGGAAGGCCCAGAGTCAGGCCCTGTGGGATCGGTGGCGGTTGAGTTGACGTAGTAATCACTGGCAAACCAATCTTCGCACCATTCAAAAACATTCCCATGCATATCGTACAATCCAAACGGGTTGGGTTTCTTCTGCCGGACCGCGTGTGCGTATTTCTCGTCCTTATCATATGCATTCCCCCGAAACCACGCGTACTCGCCCAGCCGACTTTCGTCATCGCCGAAGTGGAACCGTGTGGTGGTGCCGCCGCGGCAGGCGTATTCCCATTCGGCTTCACGGGGAAGGCGATAGGTTTTGCCTTCCCGCTGACTGAGTCGACGGCAGAATTCGACCGCATCATCGTGGTTTATAAAGGATGCTGCGTTGCGTCCGTTTTCCTGCACCTGAGTTTCGCCCTTCCACGGTTCCGTGTTCATCACGGCCCGGAACTGTTCTTGCGTGACTTCTGTTTCACCCAGATAGAACGGCCTTGAAATCCGCACTCTGTGCTGCGGCCCTTCGTCGTCCTCGCGGCCCTCCTCACCTTCCGGCGACCCCATCAGAAACTCGCCGGCCGGAATCAACACCAGTTTCATGCCAACGCTGTTGGTCACCACCTGCGGCCGGCCGGCCGGCCGCAGCTGCAGGTCGACGATGCCGTTGATGATCGGGTTGACGCGTTGGGTCTTCGAAGGGTCTTTGGCTTTCACCAGACTGTTCACGCCGCGGTACAGCGGTGTGGACATGGACGAAATGGTGGTGTCGGCATCGGAAGACAGGCCCGCACAGTAATCGAGGAAGGCTTTTGTGAAGGCTCCATGCCCCCAGTCTTTGTGTTCAAAAGCGGATTCCTGATCGCGGCAGGAAAACAGCGCGGCGGTGCCTTCTTCAAGGTCGCTGATTTTCACTTCGCTGCCAAAGGCGCGGCGTGCCAGCTGAAGGCCGCGGGCGGCTGCCGGGTCTTCGCGGCAGCAGTCCGCAAACAGGACTCGATTGGAGGCACCGGTTTTTCGGAGCGCGTCAAGGAGTCGCCGCATGGACACCAGCGAGACCGGGTTGGGTTCCAGCAGGACGTTACCATTGTCCCGCAGCTCCTTGCCCGCACTGTCCCGGACCTCACGGATGGTCGTATCATAAGGACAGAAATACGCATCCTGCCCGTACTGCACACCGTGGCCAAACAGCCCGATGAACACCACTCCGTCCGTCGTCCCCTGCGTTTCGAATTCCTTCAATGCCGCTTCAATCACCGCACCGGTTGCTTCGCTTCCCAGCAGCAGTTTGACCGTATAGCCGCTGTCACCCAGGACCTTACCGACGGCCTTTGCATCTTCCTCGGGGTAATCCAGCGTCAGCCGGTTCATCTGCACCTTCTGGTACTTTGTGACGCCGACAAGCAGCGCGTATTTGTCGTCGGCGGAAAGGCTGAGCGGGGTCAGCAGCAGGAACAGCAGAGTGAGCAGGCAGCGGAACATAACAGGACGGCTCCGGCAGAAATGCGGCGACAGGATTATTGAATACGACTGTAGTCTGTGGGCTGTCTGGTGGGAAGTCGGCAGATGACCGCGGCGCACTTTGTGCGCGTGCACCGCGGCTGCACGGGGACGATTTTATTCCTGAGTGTATCGCAGGGAGAGGTTCACAACGGGGGTTTCGCGGCGGGTCATCTGCCGCAGTTCGTAGCGGATGTCCAGTGGCTTGCCGGCACCGACTTCACCGAACGCGCGTTTGGGAAGTTCTTTGCCGGCGGGGACGGCTTCGAAGATCTGCACATTGATGACCCCGCGACCGGATCGGCTTTTTCTTGCGGTCGCGGCACCTTTGCCAAGTTCATTGAGCACGAACTGGAAGACGTTGGCTTCTGCCTGTTTGGCGGACTTGAGCCAGCCGGGAATCACATGTCGGCCGGGAGTGCTGTCTGCCATGCGTGGCACGAGGTAACCGTCGTAGCGCACACCGTCCTCATTGAATTCATTGAGCACGCTCAGGCCGTCGATGGTGATGTCAGCAGATGCATCGCAGTTACCGGTGAAGGAATACAGCACAATTTCGAAGGTGTCTGCGACGGACAATTCGACGAAGGCCTGTCCGTTGCGGTTCTGGGGAATGACGGCCTGCGGTTCCCCCGTCCCCTGCGGCCGCCGCAGAAGCTCGATGGCGTAGTCCGGATTGCCGATGGCCTGGATCCACGTGCCTTCACGGAGCGTGAATTGGGGCTGGTCGGCCGCGTCGGCCACGGCTTTGTTGCGATTGGCCAGTTTGGTGTCATCGGGCAGAGCGACGGTGGAACCGGCGATGCGGGCAATATCCGCCGACTCGTTGATCTCCCGCACCACCTCCTGCAGCTTTCGCCGCATACGATTGGTGACCACCAGAGTGAACTGGATCACCTGCAGGTTTCGATTTTCCGGAGCAGCCCCGGGGAGCAGATCGTAGCTGCCGGAGAGCACAAATTCGGATTGGGGATCGACGAGGTCCGCCAGCTTTTCCTGGAAGGCGAGTTCAAAAGCCAGTTCGAAATTGCTGTCCGGCAGATTGGGGCCGCTGAATTTGCCCATTCGCAGGCGACGTCCCCTGAGTTCCGGATCGGCCTCCACCTTTTCACGCAGTTCGCGGGCGGCGGAATCAACCTGTCCGGAAAATGTCATGCGGAGCTGACGCACATCAGAATCCTGAGGTGCTGCGGTGGCAGTCACGAATGCGGGAAAGACAGCTGCACATGCCAGAAACACACAGGTCAACCGAAACATCAATCGAAGCATCTCACACCTCGCACGGAATACAGACAGGGAAAGCAGCAGAGAATGGCTGAGCGTGGTTCAGGGTCTTCAGCGGCGTTAAGCGGGCTTCAGCGGGGATCGAAGCCCAGTTGTCGAGCGGTTTGTTTCATGAGTGGAAAGGCGGCAGGAGATTCCCACGTAGCACGTTTAATAGCTCCGCCTTCCCGCAACAGAACTCGCAGCCCCAGTTCCCGCAGTCGCGGATCCGCTTCGATCACTGTCCGCAGGCGTTCCGGGCTGATCCACAGCTCGGCAGCCGCTCGTTCCAGCGACAGCGGTTCCAGAAAATACCGCCGGGCCTCCTCGCCCACCGGTTCCGGCAGCGACACGGCCGGGGGACCGCCGGTGAGTCCTTCGAGGAGGCGTTCGAGGACGACTTCGTAGGCCTGGCGATCGGCCGCCACCCACTTGCGGAATTCGGCATTTTCCGGATAGAGTCGGCGGACGTGATCGCGAGCATCATTCACGGCACCGGCAAACAGCCGGACTTCGTCGTCCGGGGGTTCGATCATCCCCAGACGATGACAGGCAATGCAGCTGACCCCCGCCACGATCTGCTCGTTACCGGATGTCTTCAGGGAATCGGCGACCACGTCGATCGGCCCTGCGTCAATCCGTCGGCCCTCGCCATCCACAAGCAGATAGCCCTGCAGCCCGTTCGGCAGACTGAAGATGACCTCGCCACCGTCGTGTTCGAATGCGAGGGAATTGAAGGGATTCTCGGGAAACGCCGGCCCCAGAGGAAACTCGGACAGAATTTCCGTCCGATTACTCGAACGAAAGTCGTAGCTCTTCCAGTAACTGCCGCCGGCCTTGAGTGGGTGTCGTTCGATCATCCGATTCTGTTCCGACACACCGCTCTGCGTGTACCCCGAACGCACCGCTCGGGCATTCAGAAAATTGGCCCGCACATCCACCCCCAGATACTGCTCCAGATCCAGATCCGTCATCGCGAGCGGATTGGAAAGGTTCTGCGGATCCGGCTGCCGCTGTCTGAGAGCAGGGAATTCGAGGTCATACAGCAGCGAATAATACAGCGGTGGCTTGCTGGCAACCGCCGTCATCCAGTCACCTCGAATCACCACCAAAGACTGATCCCGCCGCAGATCGCTGATGTCTTCATCAAGCTCCCGCAGCTGCGAGTCGTCGAGAGAACCGAAACTGAGGGCATAGGGGTAGGCTTTGAGCAGCGTGTTCCAGTGTTCGCGGGTCCAGCCCAGATCCGTCAGATCAATCGCATACAAAGTCTGTTCCGCGTTGACCGCTTCGGGCCGCACCAGCACCGGTTCCCAGCTGAGACTGTTGAGCACCTTGGTGAGCGCCATGCGGGCGTTCTGCAGCGCGGCGGCAGAGACGCTGCGGTCGTTGTGCAGATGGGTGAGTGAGAAATAACGCAGATGCGGACGCGTGTCGCGGTCGGCCTTCTGCAGGTGGGCCAGCAGGGCAGTTTGTTCCGAGAGCAGACTCACCACAGGCCGCGCTGGAATCGCCGGAATTTCGACCGCACCGCCGTCAATCCATTGCCGCAACAGTTCCATCTCTTCCGCCGACGGACGCGGCAGCTGCGGGCGATTCTTCGGCGGCATCCGCCCGCTGAAAGCGGCGGTGAAGAGCTGTGAATCCTTCGCAGAACCGGACACCACCATGCCTTCGTCGACGAGGGATTTCAGGTTGAGCACATTGAAGGAGTACCCGGATTCTGAACCGCTTCCTCGATGACAACGCAAACAGTTCCGCTGCAGAATTTCTGCGGCCTGCGCAGCAGGATCCTGGGCGAAGGATGCAGCCGGGAAACCACAGGCTATCACACCCAGCAGCAGAGGGGTTATGAGAAGGGTTTTCATGGAGTGTTCACCTTAGGCAGGAGCGGACGTGCAGGACTTGACACGGGTGACAGCGAGTGATTGCGGGAAATCTTCCCGGGAATTTTGGAATTTTTGGGGATGCGGCTTCGAGAGGCGCTGTGCGTTGATCCTTGAAATCCGTGCAATCCGTGTCATCCGTGGTCACAACCACGATCGCGTTTTGACCACGGATAGCACGGATAGCACGGATGGTGGAGTGGTAAAAAAATTCGCGCGCCGGGCTGCGCCCGTCGCTGGTGGGGTGGGAAATCGCAAAGCACAGAATCGCAGAAGCACAGAATCGCATCAGAGGGGACAGAGGACAGCGTGTCAGAGTTCAGAGTCCCAGAGTGAACAGAGATCGAATCGCAGAGGAATGACTCGAAAGGCGAAACCACACTACTCCAACAAGACACGAAAACCGCTGCTGTAGCGCCGGGTGACCGGAGTGCTGCCGTAGCGGTACGCACAACGAACGAAGTACGGCCCGTAGAACCAGGAGCCGCCCCGCAGCACGCGAGAAGACCCAGAGCTGGGCCCCGTAGGATCTGTACCGGGTGAGCTGGCGTAGTACTCACTGTCATACCAGTCCGCGCACCATTCCCAGACATTCCCGTGCATGTCGTACAGCCCGAACGGGTTGGGTTTCTTCTGCCGGACGGCGTGTGCATAGTCTTCGCCGACTGAATCAGCATTCCCGTCAAACCACGCGTACTCGCCCAGCCGGCTTTCGTCATCCCCAAAGTGGAACCGCGTGGTGGTGCCGCCGCGGCAGGCGTATTCCCATTCGGCTTCACGGGGAAGGCGATAGGTCTTGCCTTCCCGCTGGCTGAGACGACGGCAGAATTCGACGGCATCATCGTGGTTCATGTATGATGCGGCGTTTCGCCCGTTTTCCTGCGCGTAAGTTTGGCCCTTCAACGGTTCCGTGTTCATCACGGCCCGGAACTGTTCCTGCGTGACTTCTGTCTCACCCAGATAGAACGGCTTTGAAATCCGCACCCTGTGCTGCGGCCCTTCGTCGTTACTGCGGCCATCCTCCCCATCCGGCGACCCCATCAAAAATTCGCCCGCCGGGATCAGCACCAGTTTCATGCCGATGCTGTTTGTCACCACTTGCGGCCGTCCTGCCGGCTTCAGCTGCAGGTCGACGATGCCGTTGAGCAATGCGGTGACGGTCTGTTTTTCTCGGGCCTTGTCGCGGACGAGTTCCAGCACTTCATCGTGCACTTGTTCCGCCAGAGCTCCTGCGCGGAGTCCGCGGGCGGGGATTTGTTCGAGCTGATTCAAAAGTGAGCGAGTGAACGCGCCGTGCTGCCAGTCGTCGTGTTCAAACGCCTGCTCATCTCGCGAGCAGGCGAACAGGGCTGCAGTGCGGTCGGGCAGATCGGCGGTGGTCAGCGAGCTGCCAAAGGCATTGCGGCCGCGCGCGGCACTGGGGTCTTCGCGGCAGCAGTCTGCCAGCAGCACGCGACTGCCGGCTTTGGATTTGGTTAAGGAATCCAGCAGCGACCGCATGCTGATAAGCGTGGCCGGATCAGGCTCCAGCAGTTCTTTGCCGTTGCCGTCTCGCAGCACTTTGCCACCGCTGTCCATGACAGTCCGCACGTCTGTGTCAAAGGGGCAGAAATAGGCCGTTTCACCGTACTGGACCCCGTGCCCGAACAAGCCGATCAGCACCACGCCATCCGTATTGCTCTGGCGTTCAAGAACCTTCAGTGCGTCGGTGATCGCGGCCTGAGTGGCCTTAGAGCCGTTGAGGACAAGGACCTCGTACCCGCCACGCTGCAAGGCCTGAGCGACCGCGGTGGCATCGGCTTCAGGGTACTTGAGCGGACGATCGTTCATCCGTGAGTGTTCGTATTTGGTGACACCCACCAGCAACGCGTATTTGTCCGCCGCGTGAGCCGTGACAACGGAGAGCAGCAGAAGCAGCAGCGTGAGGAAGTAGCGGCACATGGGAACGGTTCCGAGGGGATGCTGGGCAGATGGAGGACCATGGTGGCCCGGGTTTGATGACAGTTCAGGAGGAGTGTTCGGTGGAGCGCTGTCAGAGGTGGGCTTATGCTGATAGGGTAACGGCGAACTGCGGCGAGTCCAACTGAAATCCGCGCCGGTGATGATCAGAACGCGTTGCGTCGCCACCACGTCTGGTCAGCATGCGATCGTGTTTTGACCACGAAGCTGGAGCAGCTGACTCAGCGTCACGCGGTTCAATGACGTTCTGCTACCCTTGCGATTCCTTTCGTGTATTTCGTGTATTTCGTGGTTGCTGATCCCGAGGGTGTCCGGTTTGAACCACGAAAGACACGAAATACACGAAAAAAGACAGGTGTGGCAGAGGTATGGAAGTGATGACTGGGCAGCGTTACGTTCGCCGTTCTGGGAGGCCGTCCCGGATGGTACAGCATGTCGACAGTGTGGATTCCTTCCGGGATTGACTACCCTTTTTGTCAGCTCTGCGATTCATCCGTGTGATCCGGGCTATCTGAGGTCAGAATGCGAGCCTGTTTTTGACCACGGATGACACGGATGACACGGATTTCAGGGATAAGGCCACAGCCACAGCGTCGCTTGAAGCTGGAGCAGCAGACTCGACATGATGCGGTTCAATGAAGTTGTGCTGCCCTTGCGATTCCTTTCGTGTGTTTCGTGTCTTTCGTGGTTGTTGATCACCAGGGTGTCCGGTTTGAACCACGAAAGACACGAAATACACGAAAAAAGGACAAGTGTGGCATGGGACTGACACCCAATGCCACCTACTTTTAGCGGAACGGCGCGAGCCGTCCGGTGATGGATGCTGAAATTTCCTGTCATTACCGGACGGCTCGCGCCGTACCGCTTCTATTTGGCGCCGAAAGTACGTGGCATTGGGCTGACACCCCGAGGCTATTTGAAAACGGCCTTTCAGGCCTGAAGGGCCGTTTTCCCGAGACCATTCGGCTGGCGTCGCGCAGTGGCCGTCGGCGTGATAATCCAAACATGGCGCTGCCCAGTGAGAATCCTTCGCCCATCTGCCACGACCATTGCTTTCGCGTTCGCCGTCGCCTTCAGTTTCCGGATCTTTCCTGCAGGAGCTGATCAACGTCCTGCAGGACCTGATCCGGGTTTGTGGCGGTTGCGGCGTCCGGGGTGGTCACGATGGTTGTCACTGTGGTTGATTCCACGACGTCCGTGCGCTGTGTGGGCGTGTGGCTGAGCATCCCGTTGAGTTCCCCGGCCAGCTTTGCAGCGGCGGCCTTCTTTGCCGACACATCACCGACTTCACGGGCAATCCGCAGACTGGTGACTTGAGCCAGGAGTTCGTGTTCCTTCTGCTGCCACTTTGCCACTTTGGCTTCCACGTGAGTCAGCTGGACGGTACGAAGGTCCACCAGTTCGCCGGCTGCAGCCACGGCAGCCTCCGCTGTGTGATAGCGGCTGATCAGCAATTCGACGGCCCCTGCTACGTCTTCCTTGTCGTACACACAGCCGTTGATTTCGATGCAGCTGCCCATGGTTCTGAGCAGGCTGGCGGTGGCTTCGACGCGTTCGAGAGCCGCTGTTTCTGCGGCAGCCGCGGCGTCGCGAGCACTGACCGCGGCCGCGAGTGCTGCTTTGGCCGCAGCCAGTTCGTCGCAGCAGGTCACGACGCGAACATGCACCGGCTGCTGCAGGCGAATGAGCGTCTGCAGTTCGATGAATTCTTCACACGCCGGCTTCACCACCACACATGTCGGCTTGACCACCACACACGTCGGTCTGACAACGGCATACGAACGACGAAGGACGCGGACGGGCGGGTCACAGGCGTCAGCCACGGAAGTTCCCAGCATTCCAGCCACCATTGCCGCAACAGTCAAAACCTGCATTTTCATCGGATGCTCCTGATCTGTATCCCATGTCTGGCGAAGATTGCCGCTGCGTACAGCAGTCGGCTCACAGACAGACAACGGGCACCAGCAGAAATCCGCCCGGAAAATTTGAAAAATCTTTTTGAAGAACCTCTTTGCTGTCCTCCGGCCACCAGTTTTTACCGGTGAGGCATCACTTCGGCCGCGTGATAAACACACCGGGAAACTCTGTGCATTTTTCCGGGAAAATCCAGATGCCCAGTCTCCCATCCCTCATTTCTGTGCCTTATTATCACCCAACGCTCTTCCACTCGCGTCTGCTCGCATCCATTCGCGTCTGCTCGACTGGTCTCTTTCCCGCCACCGACGGAATCTGAAAAATTCCGGGACGGATTGTTCTTCAATCCCGTTGTTCACACTGGGCGCCGCTCGGGGGCGCTTCGATCCGCACCCCCGTCTGGGTTCCCTTCTGCCAGCGTGACGACCGCTGTTTCCCCTGTCGCAGGATTGCCCGCAATGTCTGATTCACTCCCCACTCACGACACCATCTGGGAAGAAATGGTTCGCGGTGATCAGTCGCGGGCAGAAATTCTTTTCAGACGGCACAGCGTGGAACTGCTCCGCTTTGCAGCCTCCCGAGTCGGTGCGCGGCGTGGTGCCATGCGAAGTGAACCGGACGACATTGTCCAGGAATGCTTCGCCTGTATGCTGCAGCTGTCACAGCGTCTGCGTCTGCTGCACCAGCAGATCAGCAGCCCGGACCTGCTCACACAGCTCCTCGCAGAACTCACCAGACTCAACTCCCCGGAACCTGCCGACGACCCCTCCGATCTTGCACTCTGGCTCACACGCATCCTCAAACATCAGCTCCGCCCACTGCTCGCCGCCGGCTCTGCGGACACCTTCCGCTCAGTGCTGCTTCAGGAATACACAAAACGGACCGAGGACTTTCCTCTCCGCGCCTGGTTGTTTGCCGCCGCAAAAAGCAAGCTCAGCGACGGTTTCAGAGCCAGCAGGCAGACGGCTGTCTGGGATGACGACTTTGACCCACCGGCTGCACCGCTCCCGGATGACACCGCCGAATCCGACGATCGCCGTGCCGGCCTCGCTCACTGCCTCCCCAAACTCACCGATGAAGATCGCTCGCTGCTGCAGATCCGCTTCAGCGGCCTGGATTCAGACTGTCTGCTGCAGCAGCTGGAATCCGCCACCCACGACCAGCGACATGCATCTGTCGACACAGGTCCCGCGGAAGCTCTGCGGCACGCAACGCGTCTCAGGAACATGACCTATGCTCAGATCGCCGCCAAACACGGACTCACCGAGGGGGCCGTCGGCAAACGCATGCGTGAACTCTACAGCAAGCTCAAGTCCTGCATTGAACGGCATCTGGGAGGTGTCGCATGAACGCTCCCTTGTGGCCGACAATTCTGGATCTTCCCGAAGATCGCTCTGCCCAGCCTGCATGGCTCGACCGCGTGCTGCTCAGCCCGGACCTCGCCGACTGCATTCACGCTCTGCAGCTGATCCATCAGCGTTCAGTCCGTGATGCTGATTCGCTGCCTGCGGTGGACGAGGTGCTCGCAGGTGAGCTGCCACGATTCCTCGCCGCAGGCTTTGCTGCCTTGTCCACTGAAACCGTGGCAGTGCTGCTGCAGAACCCGGAACTCCTGTTTGAACTTCAGGAACTGGTGCTGCTGTCTGACAGCGAGCACTGGGGAAATGTGATGCAGCAGGGCGGTGATGACGGCATGCGTCAGGAATTCGTCCCGCGGTCGCGGCCATCGCCGGCCGCTGCGGACGTGGCCCCTGCGGCAGTGGCCCCCGCGGACGTGGCTCCTGCGGCAGTGTCCCCTGCCGGAACGGCTCCTGCTGCTTCCGGTGGCCTGCGGCGTGTGCTGCAGGTCACAGCCACGCTCACCGCCGTCCTGGTGGGTGCAGTGCTGCTGTGGCGAACGATTCCCAGCGGCTGGGAGGATCCTCCTGGAATTTCCGGGAACGGCCTTGGGACTCGCGGTCTGTTCAAACCGGACACAGAGAATGCCGACCAATACCTCAGTCGCATGGCCGTTGCAGTGAACAGTCTGCTGCAGGAATCCGACCTGCTTCAACGGCCGCAGCTTGTAGCCGTTCTGCAGAACACCATCAGCGACTGTGAAATCGCAATCACTCAGCCGCATCCCGTACTTTCCCGACGCCTGCTTTCGAATGGGCAAACGGCGGAAGCTGTTTTCCGCACACGTTGTGAAGCGTGGAAGAACAAGCTCGGTGCAACCCTTGCGGCCCTGCAGCAGGGCACAATCGACGTCCCCGCCGCCGCGGAAGCCACTACCGACACATTGCAGAAGCTGATCAATCGACTCAGCGATCAACGTGGTGCTGAAGGTCTGATATGAGCCTCGCAAACGCGAGTCGCTCCCTGAAACAAAAAAATCTTCCGCGACCCCCGGCTTCAGCTGGGTCGAGCACCGCAGCCCCCGACGGGCTCGCCCGGTGGGAGCTGAAGGTTCCCCGCTAAACCGCGCGGCCAACACCCCCGCAGCCCCCGACGGGCTTGCCCGGTGGGAGCTGAAGGTTCCCCGCTAAACCGCGCCGCCACCACCCCTGCAGCCCCCGACGGGCTCGCCCCGTCGGAGCTGAAGGTTCGCAGCTAC
>CAZLOQ010000175.1:0-12197 GCA_964561125.1 uncultured Chitinophaga sp.
GCGCCAGTCGCTGACTTCGCGTTTCATTCTCCGGTACGTTTTTTCTGTAGAAGACCGTGGCGGCTGCTGTACCCTGAACCACCCCAGTGGCCGCGTCAACCGCCAGACAGCTGTGCAACTGCATCCCACGCCCTTTTCCATCGCACAGCATCCCTGATCCTTTGGGTAATGACAAGGTCACTGGCCGCTCGCCAACCAGCTCATGCACGCAGCACTCAAATACATGGGCTACGATGTGCGACTCGACTGGGCCGAAGGTTATGCACACAACGCAGACTTCGGCGGCGCCCGCTTTCCCGATGCCCTCTGTGCCGATCAGCAGGGCAATCTGTATTTCTGCGACATGAAAGCGCCGGGGGTCTTCACACTCGACGCACAGGACGGCTCCCGAAAAGAGATTGTGAAGGAATCTGTGAGCGGTCTGGAGTTTGGTCCGGATGGGCGACTGTACGCGTGCCAGGGTTCACAGAAACGCATCATCGCCATCCAGCCGGCCGACGGCACAATCGAAGTCATCGCCGATCAGGCAGCCCCCAATGACCTCGCCGTATCCTCTGACGGTCAGCTCTACTACACCGACACAGCCGCAGGTCACGTGGTGCGAATCAACATCAACACTCGCGAACGCAGCATCGCTGCCGAAGGGCTCGCAAAGCCCAACGGAATCGCCCTGTCCGGCGACGGCGGAACACTGGGAGTCTCTGAATACGGCGGGAACGTGACCTGGATGTTCCGTGTGAACGCTGACGGCAGTCTTGATGCCGGTATGCCCGTCATGACCCTGAGACAGCTCATCGATCCCAACGGCGAATTCCGCCTCAACGAAGGCCCGCCCCGAATCCCCGCCGCCCGCGACTTTCAAACTCTGTTTGTCGCTCAGGGCGGTCAGATCTTCCGCAGACCACTCACCATCGCCGCCAGACAGACCAAAGCCGCCCCGGCAAAGTGACCTGAATACCGCAGATTTCACCTTGTCACCTGGGCTGCCAAATGCACAGCGTCATGCAGTTTTATCAAAGACGATCGTGCGACCATTGACCGACTGGACCGGCCGATTGTTGGTGCCAGGGATAGCCGTTCTGAGCCGATCATAGTCGATCTGCGAGATGAATACAGGACTGGCGAGCACAAACCATTTCACACCTTCACTGGCTGGTGGAGTGGTGAGTGATCCGTTGAAATGATAGTATTGCTGGCTGGCAGGCAGCACCGCAGCAGGATTCAGCGTCGGAATTCTTCTGCGTTGTCCTTTAGTCGTCGGAGGATCTGCTGCGAGCTGGCTGATGAGCGGATTTGAGGATTCACCTTTTTCGATAAAGACCGCGACGACAGCAGGATTACCCAGAGCATCGGCATGGACAAGGTGCAATTCACCGTCAAACTGTCTTCCGTCGATCCGGTGTTCGCTCGGCAGGTGCAGATGAAACTGCATCAGATTAAAGACTCGTCCGGACACCGTTATGGAACTGCCCGGCTCAGCACTCACCTGCACGGTATGTCCGTTATTGAAGTAGTCGAGTCCGCTCTGAGTGACGTAGTTGAACTGAATATTACTCAGGTTCTCTTTCAACACCTCTGCTGTCGCAATATTGATCGGAGACTGTTCCACTCCCACCGCTGCGCGGATCCAGGCAGGCGTCAGTTTCCCCCAGAATTCAGGTCCCTCCTCTCCTCCGTAACTGAAGTGCACAGCTCGGACAAGTTCCACACTGTGTTCAAATCCTGTGACCGTACCTGCCGCCATGAGAACATTGTTCGCCCGGAAGTCTTCAGTCAGGTCGTCGTCACCTCCACCACCCGCCAGAACGAGGCCGGAAAAAAATCGGGACTCTTCGATGGACGCCACGTCATCACCGCCCCAACCCTGATCTTCGTCTGCCCGGAAACATTCTCGCTCGCAGACGCAACGACAGCGGGATCTGTTGACAGTACCACCCGATCATCGCCACCTGCGGTGCTGATGCGTGTCGCGCCGGCCCGGAAGTTTGTCAGCTGAATCACGTCGTCACCTGCTGCTGTACTGATACTGACTTCCCGTCTCACCTGAATATTTGTCATCCTTACCTCATGATCGCCGGTCCCTCGGAGTGTCAGCTGCAGATGACCTTTCAAAGCAATACCTGTTCCGTCGAACTCCAGTCGAACCTTGCCACCCAATTCCAGCCGCAGATCGCGCGACAGCTTCGAAAGCGGAAAACTCTGCCGGGAAGATCCATTGATCGTTGTGCCTGACCTCCCGGTCACAGTGAGATTCCCCGGAGAGGCTGTGTCGCTCTGAATCAGGATGTCCTTAGGCTGGTCAGCCAGCCCGCGAATCACAAGGTTGCCACCCGTCAGTTTTGCGACTACCGACGAAGGCAGCATCCGTACCTCGCAGGTGTCTACAGACACCGCGCAGTCTCTGAGCACTTTTCGAGACCGGCCTTTTTGGGGGAGACAGTGCAAGAGACTGAATCAGACTTCGCAGAAGGTTAATCGGCATTGCAGGGTGATTTTTCAAAACGCCTTCATCCGTCAGGCTGGTGGCAGAAACGTCACTTAGCCAAGCGGACTACCGTCGCTCACTGCTGAAGTCCACTGTTTGTTTCCTGCTTTTGTTCCTGTCAGCGAATGAGTGGCGACAATCCAAATGCGTCTGCTGGTGCGACTCCGCCTCCCCATGCACCGGTTTCTTAAACCGGTGCTGCTGCGGAATCGCCCGAAAAACGGCACCGTCAGTGCTGCCGGGGCGCCCGTATCAGGACCATTCAGTTTTCCTCGCATCTCACGGTTTTCAAAAGCGCGACAGAGGACCCCGCGGACTGTCGACTCGCCAGGGTTGCTTCCCGGGGACACACTGGCCGTTGAAGCCGAATCCGGAGAGCCCCGGCTTCTGGTTGAAGCTGCGATCGGGCGCGAACAGTTCGTCGCCCGCCCCCTTTTCTTCATCTAGACGACTACCTCTGTAACCATATAGAACCGCCCGCTGTCGAGCGAGGCAGTGACCAGCATTCGCTGAGAGGATCCGAGACGGGCGACGGCGCTGAGTGTGATTTCGCCCTGCAGTTCGCGTCCCGATGCAATCGGCTCTCGGTATTGGTAGCTTCCCTTGGTACCCCAAACGCTGACATCCTTGAGTGTCTTGTTCATACTCCGCATCACGGCAATGATCATCGCATCGGCGGCTATTCGGTGTGCAAAAGGCACGGAGACGAAGGAGACAGTGGCACGGGTTTCAGCGGTGAACCTGTAGGTATTCTCGCCAGTCCGAACGAAGGACAGCAGAGCATAGGTGTCCTCCGAGGCATGGGCCTGGAAATAGGTGCTGCGGAGGGCTGTGATCTCTTCAGGACTGAGCGTGGCCGGGGTGGAGCCACCTGGCCACTCGCTCCAATCGTAGGTCTGCAGCGGAGGTGAAAAGAAGGGTTCCTCCGGCTGGGTAACGGCGTGCATGCCCCGTTCGTCAATCACGATCATCCCGACGCTCCGCCGGCCATTGAATCGGTTGGCGATCGCCTCGAGGTACGCGCCCGCGTGCTGGAGCAGCAGGACCTCACCCTCCTGAACCGTTCCCAAATCCGTCGCCGGGAGGATTGTGTCGCCGGCAAAGCACAACGGGCCACCGACCGCGTCGCTCCCCGTGTCGGGCAGCGGAACGCCCCGCTGGTCGAGAATCTGGTGATACCAGGCCACCGTGGTAATCTTCATGAGCTGGTCCGAACCGACATCGACGATCGCCCAGGTCCTGCCCCGCATTCGTTTGAGCGCCTGGACGCGCATCAGCAAACCCATGGTGTCACCAACGAGCGACTGTCCGGGCTCGGCAAAATACAGCAGCTCCTTGCGCTTCAGCGAGTTCAATCGCTCGGCCAGGGCATCAATCGCCGGAAACTCCTGACCAGGCAGGAAGCCGATTCCCAGACCGCCTCCCAGATTCACAGCGCTGATCCGATGAGCGGTGCGGGTGGCGATCTCGTCGACCAGTCGGTGCATCCCCCGTAACGTGTTCTCAAATGTCGTTAAATTATCCATCATGGTTCCGACATGGACATGCAGACCAGTCACGGGCAAGGGGCAGGCGGCCAGCAACTCCGTCACCTGCTCGGCCGGTATGCCAAACTTGCTGGTGCTGGAGCCGTGGCGGACCATCTCTTCCCATTCAAAATGCTGGAGGTAGTCGCCTCCGCCGTCGAGATTAATCCGGAGGAAGAGATTTCCCGAAATGTGAGAGCTCGGAATTTTTTCCTTAATCCGCTGGAGCAATTCGGCTGAATCCACCACCACCGTCGCCCCGGACTTGAGGAGGGTTCGGATCAGCCCGAACTCCGGGGCGGGGGTGTTGTACGAAATCCGCGCAGCCGGAACGCCGGCCAGAAGCGCCTGGTCCACTTCATCGCGCGACGCGCAGTCCATGCCGCAGCCCAGCGATGCGAGGCGACGCAGCACGGCCATGGACGGGTTGGCCTTGACAGGATAGAGGATCCGCTCCGGCTTATCGACCAGTCTTGTGTACCGGTCGACGTTGTCAGCCAACCGCTCCGTATTGAAGAGGTAGTTCGGTGTTCCGAACTTTTCCGCGAGGGCTTTGAGGTCAAGTTGCGAGGACCAGGTCTCCAGCGCTGACCGCTTCCTCGTCGTGCTCCACGGGTCGCTCATAGTCGTTGTGAAACTCCTGTCAGGTGATCGGGCCGAAGCGTGGTTGCACTCAGGACGGTTTCAAGCTCGTCGGCCAGTCGATTGATGGTCCCCCCGTTGATCAGCCGGATCGAAGATAACTCTGCACCCATCCTCGAATTCAGGCGGCTGACGAGGTCAACGGCCATCAGCGATTCCAGTCCGAGGTCGGTGAGCAACTCGTCCGGATCGATCCTGCCTGCCGGAAGGTCGAGGATGGCCGACAGCTCGCCAATCAGCAGGTCGACAAGCAGCCTTCGCCGCGCCTCCGCAGGGACTTCGGAGAATGCCGAACCGACATTCGACGGAGGCTCACCCTGCTGCGATGCCGTGTTCTCGCGGAGGACGCGCTTGAGCACCTTGCCGGCGGGATTCCTGGGAAGTCGCTCGACCAATTCCAGCGACCGCGGCACCTTGAAATCGGCCAGCCGGTCGCGACAGAAGCTGAGCAATTGCTCGGTTGTGGCCGAGGCGCCGGACTTGAGCACCACGTGAGCGCAGACCCGTTCGCCCATCAGTTCGTCCGGGGTGCCGAACACGGCCACCTCAGCAACATCGCCCTGTTGGTAAAGAACGCTTTCAACCTGCGACGAGTAAACGTTCATCCCGCCGACATCGATCACATCTTTCAGCCGGTCAACAATGTAAAAGTAGCCATCGGCGTCGACTCGGCCGATGTCTCCCGAGCGAAACCAGCCGTCGCGGAGCACCAGCGATGTCTCCTCGGGGTTATTCCAGTAACCGAGCATCACATTGGGGCCCCTGATCACCAATTCACCCAACTCATTCGTCGGCACCTCCTCGCTCGTGTTCACATCCAGAACCCGCATCTCGACATTCTCGATGGGAGTGCCGATTGTCCCGGGGCGGTACTGCAAAAAACTGTTGTAGCTCGCGAAGGGCGAGGTCTCCGTCAGGCCGTAACCCTGCGTCACCGGGCTGCCGAATTTGTCGAACCAGCGACGCTCAATTTCCTCAGGGAGCTTTGCAGCTGCTGAAAAATAATAACGCACCGATCGCATTTGCTCCGTCGTGGCCCGGTCGAGCAGGGCAATGAACATCGTCGGAACCCCGAAGAACATCGAGATTTTTTGATCCTGCACCGCCTGCAACGCCGTGTCAGGGCGAAAGGTGCGCTGCAGCATCAGCGTGGATCCGGCAGCCAGGCCGCTGTTCAGCAGTGCGTTCTGCCCGAAACAGTGGAACAGCGGCAGCGGGATGAGTATCCGGTCGTCGGGCCGCATGCCACAATTGTGCACAAACGACCAAACATTGGAGATGACATTTCCATGCGAGAGCGTGGCCCCTTTGGGCGTGCCGATCGTTCCCGAGGTGTACAGGATCGCCGCCGGTTCATCCCGATCGGCATCGACACCTCGAAGCCCGCCGGCCGCTTCAGACAAGAGTGACTCAAGGTCTGTTTCCCCGCTGATCCGCCCCTCGCAGAACACCACATGCTCCAATTCGGGCAGGTCAGCGTCCGGTATCTGCAGCCGGAGCTCGGCCGTGGTGAAGACCGCGCGAGCTGCACAGTCATCGAGAATAAAGCTCACTTCGGAGGCCGCTGAGCCGGCGTTGATGGATACGGCGATGGAACCGAGTTTTTGAATCGCGTAGTAGGCGATGGCAAATGCGGGGATATTCGGCAGAAAAAGGGCAACCCGGTCCCCCCGACCGATCCCCCGGCGTCGCAACGCTGCAGCCAGGCGAGCCGCATACTCCTCCAGCTCAACATAGCTCAGTTGTGTTCCCTCAAAAATCAGGGCCACGCGATTCCCGAACAGGCGAGCGGAATGTTCCAGGCTACGAGCGATATTCATGGCTCTCCGGTTCCTCGATACAGCGACTGCCCTGAGACTCAATTGCGTCAGACTCATGGACGGCGGAATGGTACCGGTGCCCGGCGAGCCGCTGCAGCACCGGCTGTACCGCATCGATGATTCGGCCACCCTCGGCGATATCGTCGCTGAGGATTGACAGCCAGCGGTCCAGCGCCTGCTCGTTGTCGTTGTAGATGAGCGACCGGCTCATGTCAGCAGTCCGGCCGACAAGCGTTCGAACCACCTCGTAGAGTGGCAGTGTGGCCGGTGCGAGGTGCATTCGGGCGTCGCCATGACCCGCAATCAATTGCGTCCGCAAACTCACTGCCTGAACAGCAATCAGCAGCGCGTATGCCAGATAGTGGCGGTAAAGGTCCAGAGAGCCGCGCGTTAAATTTGCCGAACCAAAACCCTGGCTGTTGACGTTCTGATTGAATTGCTCGGCATGCGTGGGAAAGTGCAGCACAAGCCCATGGGCTTGATGCAGAATCAGCGGCATAATGGAGTTAGCGCCGATTTGCAGCCCCTTGACCCCCATATTGATACGAGCCGACTCATTTCCCACCAGGGAACCGGGCAGCCCTCCGCTGAAGACCGGCTCCATCAGCAGTGCCAGCTGCGCATCGAGGTGCTTGGCTGCCAGTGCGAGATGGTAACGCAACTGATCCATCCCTACGCCGACGTACTGGCCAAGGAAGTTGCCGCCGTGGTAGCATGTTCCTGATTGGGAATCGATGAGAGGGTTATCGTTCGCAGAATTCATCTCGGTTTCCACCTGGCCGGAGATGAGGGTCAGTCCATCGAGGATCGGGCCGAGAAACTGAGGCAGGCACCGCACTGAGTAGCGGTCCTGAATCGGCCTGGATTCGAATTCGTGCTCCCCTCGCGCGGTCGCCTCGCGAAGCTGCTGTGATCCCCGCAATAATTCGCGCAGACATGTCGCGGCAAGGATTTGGCCGGGATGGGGCTTGTGCCGGTGGATAAATGGATCAAAAGGCTGGCCCGAACCGTTCAGTGCCTGAATGGCCAGCGCATGGACGGCCATCGTCAACGCCAGCATCTGCTGCGCATCATGCACGCAACCTGCAGCGATACCGGTCAACGCCGAGGTTCCGTTGACCAGAGCCAGACCCTCCTTCGCCCTGAGTTCCAGCGGAGCCAGGCCCAGACATTCAAGCGCCGCCGTGCACGACATCGGTTGCCCGCGATAATCCACGAGGAAACTCGGGTCAATCCCGGCGAGTGCACCGGCGATGGCGGCCAGGGGCACAAGGTCGCCGCTGGCGCCGATGGAACCGAGTTCCCGAACATGAGGCGATACACGCTCGTTCAGGAACAGCAATAGCCTCTCGATGAATTCGATGCGGATTCCAGACACCCCGCGAGCAAGCGAATTGGCTCGCAACAGAAGGGCCGCGCGAACATCCGACTCCGGTAACCTTCGGCCACTTCCAGCCTTGAGAAACCACAGCAGGTTGGCCTGGAGCTGCGGGGTGTCCCGGTCGGAAACAGTCACCTGAGCCATCCCGCCAAATCCAGAGTTTACTCCGTAAATCCTCTGGCCTTCTTCCAGAGCCTTGTCGATCGTGCTCCGCGATGCACCGATCCCGTTTAATCTCTCAGTTGAAGCGGTCAGACGGACAAGGCGAAACCGGCGGGAGACATCGACCAAATCTGAGATGCGCAGACCGCATCCGTGAATCTCAAGAGGTCCGCAAAGCATGATGTGCCAGCCACTGATCGATCACACGTGCAGCGCAGGAAGGACAACTGTCTTTAAAAACGCCGCTCGACGTATACGATCTGAAAATTCTACATTGAACGCTGGCATGCGTCAACAAGCAACAAACGCGAAGGTGCAGAATATGTGCCACACACAGATGTGAAATCATCGCCGGCTGGACCACCAGCGGTCTGGTTGAACTGACCGCCATCGCAAGGGGTACCGGGACAGCCAGTTCTTTCGGCAGGGTGTCTCATGCGGTGACCAGCTTGTTGCGCTCCGGAAAGTCAGCAGCTGGAGACGTCGGCAACGTTTCCGCAACCGAGAGCCGAAACTTCCCGAGGCTGTGCTGAGCGGCGGGTTGCTGCTCAATCGTGACCCGCAACTCGGAACCAGCGGGAATCACTGCCTCCGGGGCGACCTCAAACACCGCTGCTCCACGAAATGACTGCTCACAACAGAACAGCATGGAGTGTTTTTTCATGACGCCGAACAACTCGCTGACGGCTCCTCGCTGTGGAAAAGGGCTTCACGCAAAACTTGTGGACGGCTTCACATTCACCATGCCCCCCCGATACAGCAAAAAATCAGACTGCGTTTCCTCATCCACGTTCGCAGAAAGAAGGTGTCGGACTGCCCATCGCCCAAACTGTTGTTATTCTGTCACTCGCCACGGCAATCGTCATCGACGTTGTGCCGGGGCCATACAAAGGAAAAGAGACTGGCGAATCGGCATTGCCCCGACAAATGTTGAACCCGCTGTTGGCGAGTGATGTGGTCGCCTTTGATCGCTGCTACTGTTCGTTCATGATGATCGTTCAACTGCTCAACAGGAACGCTGATGTCTGTACTCGGCTGCACCATGGTCGCCATACCGATTTTCGGAAAGGTCGTCGTCCTGGAAAGTACGATCACCTGATTGTGTGGAGGATGCCTTCAAAGCCTGCATGTAACCGTTCACAGCCGCGTTACGGAGCGGGAAGCAAGCCGACGAGGTGGCGAGCACCGCAGCCCCCGACGGGCTCGCGCTCTGGTCTGCTGTCGTCCTGCTGTGAACGGTTACGAAGTATCACGGACACGTTGAATCTCCAGCATCTCCGGTCGGCGACCGCCCCGGCCGACTTGAGCCTCACGTGATCAAACGCCGCCGCCACGCTTACCCACTGATGCAGATGCCTCGTCATGTCCTCAAGGCTCAATTGCGTCAACGCTGTACCTGAAACAACTTCCGGTAATGACAGTGCCATTCCGGACTGTCCCCGCGTGTAACGCCCATAACGATCTCGGACAGCATCGGGAATCCAGACTGACGTCGTAATTATCATCACGGGTCGAAAGCGAGCGGACCACGGCCATCGGATCCGCATATCGCGACGTGCGAGGCAACAGCTCAGAGAATTGAATCCCAGGGACGTTTGTACTGATCGGTTTGAAAGCTCCGCGGATTTCCAATATCGCATTCGGCCTGGGGTCGAATGTTTCGTGCTGCGGCGGTCCGCCCTGCAGCCACAGAAAAATCACATTCGTTGCTTTGCCGAACGTCGCCCCAGAATCACCGGACAATGGATTCTTCGGAACCTCTGGAGTTCCCGCTGACCCCGGGAGCAGGCAAAGCAGGACGTGACACCCTCATCGCGCTTAGCCCGCCCGCGCGCAGCCATTCACGTCGGTGCCAACCACTTCCTGAGTGATCGAGATCGGTTAATGATAAGATGGAGGTCGCCTGCTTTCTGCTTCGAAACTCGGAGCTCCCAACCCGGAATCGCCGTATCTTAGAGAAGGATTGGCCAAATTGGCTCCCCTCCCTGAGCAATCTTGTGAGGCCGGTTCAACTGGTCATAGACAAACATGTCCGGGTCGATTCCGAGCGTTCTGTAGATCGTCGCACAGAGATCGGCCGGACGAACCGCACCTTCCGCTGGCCATGCCGCAGACGAGTCAGAAGCACCGTGTATTGTCCCTCCTCGAATCCCCGCACCCGCCATGAGAGTTGAGTAACAATGCATCCAGTGGTCGCGGCCGGCTGTGGTATTAACACCTGGCGTACGACCAAAATCTGTGGTAAGTGCCACCAGCGTTTCGTCCAATAATCCCGTGCGTTCGAGATCTTCCATCAATGCAGAATAGACTCGGTCGACCTGAGGCAGGTAGGAGCGAAGGATAGAAAAATTGTGTTCGTGAGTGTCCCAGCCGTAGTCCGCGACGCCCGGACAGGCACCGTAATACCAGGTCCAGATGACGTTTACAAACCGGACACCGGAAGCGACAAGCTTCGTTGCAATGAATGCACTATTACCAAACAAGGTGTTTCCATAACGCTCTCTGACCTCAGGAGTGAGATGAATCGGATCGAAGCAATCGCGAAGCTGAGGAGCCGTCAGAACATCAAATGCCATTTCCTGAAGCCTCGAAAACTCGGCCTGGCTCCGTGAGCTGAATTCAGGACTTAAAGGCGACAGGAGACGTCTTCGTAAAGCGAGTCGGTCCGGGCTGACGCCTTCGATCAGGCGACTGTCCTCAAGACGTGGGATACCGCGGACCACGGGTGGGTTCGGCCGTTGGTTCAGCACGGCTCCTGGGTCAAATTCTGCAATCGCTCTGGATTCCAGAGGACCGTATCGGCGCCCCAGAAATCCGGGTCCCGGACCGGTTTCACCCAGCACGTTGAGTGGATTTGGCAGACTCACGTAGGCCGGAAGAAGTTGCCCAGCCGGCTTGAGGTATTCACAGACTGAGCCCATGCTGGGAGGAAGACCACGATCATCCAGTTCCTGCATACCCGATGGGGACTCGTAGCCGGTGAAGCTGGGAATCTCGTTGTGACATCCCGCCTTGTGATGCACGGCGCGCAGGATTGCAGTGCGGTGCATCCAATGTGCCATTCGCGGCAAGTGCTCGCAGATTTCAATTCCCGGCACGTTCGTCGCAATTGGACTGAACTCCCCCCGAATCTCGCGTGGCGCCATCGGCTTCATGTCGAACATGTCCTGCGACGGCGCTCCGCCATGCAGGTACAGAAAAATGACGCTTTTCGCTTTGCTGAACGACGCAGAAGTCTCTGCCCGCGCAGGCGCGGCCAATGAGGGAAGAACTCCGGCTCCCAGGGCCAATGCGACTTGTCGTTGGAGCAACTCTCGGCGAGTAACGGCATCAAAAATCGGATTGAGCCTTTCTCCATTGAAGTGTTCGTGATCGTTCGTTGATCCCTGCGGACTCAGCGATACCCATTCACGCCGGCGGTCAGAGACGTCAACACGGTACAGGGAACGAATTGCGTCAGGCAACACAATCTCAGCCAACGCATGAGTATAACACGATGCGACTGCCCCGAAATGTCGTTTTGCGAGTTCATTTGTTCTGATTTGTAACTCGACGGTCTTTGGAAAGTCTGGTTTGCAGGGAATGGTCGCTTGTCACGAAAGAATCTACCGGCTCAGTTCAACAGAGTATCGAGCGCGAAGTTCGTCCAAGGCGGGCACGGGCTTCTCTCCAGTGACCGGGTTTCACCCCGAAAGAACAGAAGACGGGCGACGAGCGTCTCCGTCAGGACAACGCTTCCATCGATCGGTCATCGCGGCTTCCACGAGACCTTAACCACCCGGATGCTGTTGGTGTCTTTTGAACTTTCAGGAATCGCGTTCCAGATATGGGGAATGCGATTGTAGATTACGATCACGGAGTGATCATCCAACGGCTCAACTTCTGTGTAAGACGTGGTCCTGCCCGAGGTGATCTGCTCGTGGGGGTGCCGTGTATTGTGATGGTTCTGCAGATCAGCGAGCGGAATTTCCAGTCGATGCCGTCGGTCGACTCCACCAGCACAAGGCTGTATCGCTGGTCGCCCTGAAAATAGCCAGACATTGTCGCAAGGTACTCGCCCCGCTTCCCGGAGACCATTTGGTACCAGCCGCGCATCCTGCCGCTGTCAGGATAGAGATTGAACGGTTGTACTGGTCAGACGGGACTCAGAGTTTGGGGATGTTGGAGATATTGAAAAACGG
>CAZLOQ010000176.1:0-12179 GCA_964561125.1 uncultured Chitinophaga sp.
TGGAAGCCATATTGAGCCCTTCATGGAAGGCTCCGTTGTTGACGGCTCCGTCACCGAAAAATGCGACGGCAACCGTCTGATTCTTCAGAATCTTCGAACTGTACCCGCCGCCGCACGCCTGCAGAATGCAGGGCCCGACGATGCCGCTGGTCCCCATCATGCCGATCTCAGGGCTGAACAAATGCATCGAACCGCCCCGGCCACGCGAACAGCCCGCCTCGCGCCCGAATAACTCCGCAATGAGCTCTGCCGGAGCCATTCCCTTGGCCAGCGCGTGCCCGTGTCCCCGATGCGTACTGAAGACGCTGTCACGCGGTGTCAGCGAATAACACACGCCTGCCGCAATCGCTTCCTGACCGACGTATGTATGGCAGGCCCCGTGAATCAGTCCCTGCTGATGACACCGCGCCAGCTCTTCTTCTGTCTGGCGAATCAGCTGCATCGAGCGGTAAAGGGAGAGCACCTGCGCGGTCATGGACCTCGATCCCTGAGAGGAAACTTTGTGTGAGATTGCAGACAATATCCTGACGGAAGATCCGCACCATCACAAGTGCACGTCACCCCTCGGCGCCGGGTTTACGCCGAAATGCCTTGCGGGCCGATCGCTGCTTCTTCTCAGCCAGCCGACGCTGCCGCGCACCACCGGAAGGCCGCGTGGCTTTGCGCTGCACCGGAGGTGCCTCAACCTCCGCCACCAGCTCCGCCAGCCGTTCCCGACACGCTGCCGCGTTCCGCAGCTGGTCCCGAAAACGCTGACTGGTGATCTGCAACACACCCTCCTTCGAAATCCGCCGCGCGTACCGACTCAAAAATCGCTCACGCACACCCGCCGGCAAAG
This sequence comes from uncultured Chitinophaga sp., assembly GCA_964561125.1. Classification (GTDB taxonomy): domain Bacteria; phylum Planctomycetota; class Planctomycetia; order Planctomycetales; family Planctomycetaceae; genus SXXK01. Next base: position 839 of record CAZLOQ010000176.1, read on the forward strand.
CTGCGGATGCAGCCACGTCCCAGCTGAGAATCGCTTTTGAACACACTTTGTTCACGTTCTGACCGCCAGGCCCGCCACTGCGCGCATAGCTGAACGTGAGCTCTGCATCGGGGATGGAAATTGGCATGGTCTTCACCGCAGAATAAAATGGTCAGGGCTGACGCCGGCCGAAATCGAAGCCGGAGGAAACCAAAGCCCGGGAAGTTTGACAACCGCCACGGCAACTTCCCAGACCAGTTTTCGCAGACAAGGTTCGCTGTTGTTCGTCGCTTGACCTCGATCAATCGTTAAATCATATTCGCCGTGAGCAATTCTGCACCCTCCAGCACCGCTCTTCCGGCAGTCCCGTGAATGTCTTCCGCACCCCCCGAATTCACCAGACGCAGTCCCCCTGCCGCAGCGGATCAGCTCCCGCCCGCAGGTGACGGCCTGTGGGTTCAGCATGTGTCTGTGCTTCGAGGCACTGCCACCATCGTTGACTCCGCCAGCTGTCACGTGCCGCCCGGTGGTACGCTGGTTCTCGTCGGAGAATCCGGCTGTGGCAAAACAACTCTGCTCAAAGCCATCGCCGGTCTGATTCCGTCCCGCGAGGGCAGAATACGCCTGAATGGCCTCGAACTCACCACGCTCCCGCCCGAACAGCGACGCGTCCTTTACCTCGATCAGGAACCGCTGCTCTTCGAACACCTCACAGTGCTGGACAATGCAGCCTTCGCTGTTCGCATGCAGGGACTTACTGAACGAATCGCCCGTGAAACCGCCCTGCCAGTACTCGATGCTGTCGGTATGTCGGCACACCGCGACAAGTGGCCGCACCAGCTGTCCGGCGGGCAGAAACAGCGGACTGCCTTCGCCCGAGCGGTGCTGGCACGACCACGGACACTGCTGCTTGATGAACCCTTCAGTGCACTCGATGCCACTTCGCGGACTTCCATGCAGCAGCTCTTTCTGCAACTCACAGCTGAATTCCAGCTGACCTCAATTCTCGTCACTCACGACATCCGCGAAGCTCTCGCTGCAGGGTCCGCCTTCTGCCGCATGGAACACGGTCGACTCCGCCAGTACGCCGATAAAGCCGCGTTTGTGGACGATGCCGCCAACGGTGTCCGGGAAGAACTGGAATTCTGGCAGTCCGAGCTTGGCAAACTGAACGAGGCTCACCGATGAAATCGCCGGGCGGCTGAAATCGCCGGGCGGCTGCCCTGCCCTGCCCTGCATCAGCGCCATTGCCGATTTGCCTGCTGACACTTTCCGCCGCATCCCGCACACCGTAGACTCCTCGCCCGATACCACGCTCTGCTTTTTCCGCTCAAAGGTTCTCATTCATGACGGCGATTGTGACGTTCGGCGAAATCATGGCACGCATGGCGCCTCCGGGGGTGGAGCGATTGCGGCAGTCGCTTCCGGGTACGCTGGAGGTGACCTTTGCCGGAGCCGAGGCCAATACCGCCGTCTCCCTCGCACTTCTGGGCTGCGATGTGGAGTTTGTCACCGCACTCCCCTCAGGGCCGCTCACGGAGGCTTGTCTTGGAAGTCTCCGCGGTACCGGCGTCAACACGCGCCATGTCCGTCTCACACCCCGCGGGCGGATGGGAATCTTTTTTGTGGAAACCGGAGCCAATCAGCGACCGACGCAGGTGTATTACGACCGTGACCATTCTTCAATCAGCCAGTGCGGCCCCGGGGATTTCTGCTGGAGCGACATTCTCCGGGACGCCCGCTGGCTGCATCTGACAGGCATTACGGCTGCCCTCTCCGAATCCGCTGCAGAACTCACCATCCAGGCCGCTCAGACCGCCAGGCAACTCGGGGTCGAAGTCTCCTTCGACATCAACTACCGCTCAAAGCTCTGGCGCTGGGATGGAGCCGACCAGCCACACCAACTGGCGCGCCGCACCCTGCTCAGACTGCTCCCGCATGTTTCCCTCTGGTTTTTCTCCGCCGAGGACTGCGGACTGCTGGGCCTCGCCGGTCAGTCGCTGGCTGAAGCTGATGCGCGGCCGCGGCAGCTTGTGCGGGCCGCCAGAGAAGTCCGCAGCCTGTTCCCCGGGATCCGTTATTTTGCCGGCACGTTCCGCGAGCAGATTTCGGCATCTCACAACAACTGGAGTGGTCTGCTGTTCGATGCCGATGCCGACCAGACGGTACAGGCCCCGCTGCGGGACGGCCACGTTCAGCCATGGGAAATTCGTCAAATCGTGGATCGGGTCGGCAGTGGTGATGCCTTCGCAGCCGGCCTTCTCTTCGGACTTTCCCAGCCCGGAGCTGACCTCCAGTACGCCATCGATTTCGCTACCGCCGCCGGCTGCCTCGCTCATTCCATCAGCGGAGACTGGAACTACGTCAGCCGCAGCGAAATTGAAGAACTGATGCACGGCTCAGGAACAGGTCGCGTCGTCCGCTGACGCTCCCGCTCACGCCGCGTCACGAAAACGCAGAGAAGGACGTTCAATCGTCACGATCGTGTGCGGTGGCACCGACCGGTTCAGCGAAACGCTGGAACCAATCCGCGAACCCGCGCCGATCACTGTCGTGCCCCCAAGAATCGTCGCGTTGCTGAACACCGTCACATCGTCCTCCAGCGTCGGGTGACGTTTGGCCCCGCGAATCAGATTGCCGTCTTCATCCCGGGGAAAGGACCATGCTCCCAGCGTGACACCCTGATACAGCGTCACACCACGACCAATCACGCACGTCTCTCCAATCACAACACCCGTGCCGTGGTCGATGAAGAACGAACCTCCAATCACCGCACCAGGATGAATGTCAATACCCGTGCGACGATGAGCCCATTCCGTCATCAGCCGCGGCAGATAGGGAACTCCCAGTTCCAGCAGTTCATGCGCCATGCGGTAGATGCAGACAGCTTCTATACCCGGGTAACACAGAAGAATCTCGTCCCGGGTTTTGGCCGCCGGATCATTCTGAAAGGCAGACTCCACATCCGACTGCAGCAACCGCTGAACGGCCGGCAGCCGCTGCAGAAACCGGTCTGTCAGCAGTTCCGGATCAACCACAGGCCGCAGAGCCACGCCATCCTGCACCCGCAGATCAACTGAGCGACAGTGGAGCACTGCTTTGGCGATCTCCGCGTGCAGCGTTCTGCGGATCGAACGCAGCTGTTCCACATACAACGGTCCGCGTTCCGCTGCCGTGGCTGCCGGCGAATAGATGCCGGGGAACAGCAGATCGCGGATCGCAAATGCCGCCTGCATCACAGCTTCGACACCCGGCAGCGGCGGAAGCTCACGACCACTCCGACAACACCCGGTCTGCTCCATCAGCTCCATGGCAAGGGCCTCGGCAGAAAGAGCAGTCGGCGCAGAAGCGGACATGGCTGGTCTCTGAAGTCAACAAAAATACGCCCCGTAAAATGCATTTTTTCGGGGCTGGAGAATTGCGAGAGAAAATCGGCAGAAACACCGGAGCAAATCAGACTAACGGCGGGAGCGTCTGTGCAGGAAGCAGCGACAGCAGCGGTCGCCCGCTCAAATCGTTATTGTCAACGCAGTCGCCCCGGAGTCCTCACGCTTCCCAGGTGCCCTCCGGGATCGACCTGGCTCGGCCGGACCGTCCCTCCTGAGAACGAGCCTGCTGCCCGCAGCACCGCTGCCCGGGCTCATCCCGGCTGACCCGCACTTCGGCCGTTTTTTCTGCCGCCTGAACGTGCATTTTTCAGACCCCCCGCGTATGCTCCCCACCGGCACCCGCTGACCCTGGATGTGTTCTCCTGCCCGTTGCCCCACCGGATCCTCCCATGCTTTCCTTCCGCCTCTCCGCCCTCTCAGCCGCCTGCTTGCTGCTCACACTCGCCGTTCCCGTGCTGGCCGGCGATCACTGGCCCCGGTTTCGCGGGGAAAACGGGTCCGGCATCAGTACTGAACCCGAAATCCCTGTCACGTGGACGGCCGACCAGGTTGCATGGAAGGTCGAACTTCCGAACATCGGGCATTCATCGCCGATTGTCTGGGGCAATCAGGTGTTCGTCACCACCGCCACAGAAGGTGGCAGGGAACGCTTTCTGCATTGTCGCAACGCCCGCACCGGCGATGAACTCTGGCAGGCTCAGGTCACGCTGGGCGACAGCAGGAAACATCTCAAAAACAGCTGGGCCTCCAGTACCCCCTGTACGGACGGTCGCATCGTTTGTGCCCTGTTCGCTGATGGTTCGCAGCAGATCGCGAAAGCCTGGGACCTCCAGGGCAAAGAACTCTGGACGCGCGAACTGGGCGCTTACGAAAGCGAACATGGCCTCGGAGTCTCTCCTGTTATCGAAGACGACATGGTGATCATCGCCAATGATCAGGTCGGCCCGGGCTTCATCACCGCCCTTGACTCAGCCAGCGGAAAGACCATCTGGAGCACCGAACGCCTGCCAGGCAAAACTTCCTATTCCACACCCGTCATCGCTCCGGACGGCGCCGGCGGACGCCAGGTGATCTGCATCAGCGAATCCAGCGGTGTCACCGGGCTGGAACTCAAAACCGGCAAAGTGCTCTGGCAAACTCCAAAACTCCCCATGCGCACGGTCGCGTCGCCTATTATCGCCGACGGTCTGGTATTCGCCACCTGCGGGGAAGGTGGCAATGGCAAGTATTTCGCTGCCATCCGCACAGAACTCGGGTTGGATCCCGCTCAGCGAATCGTCTATGAACGCAAAACCATGCTCCCCTACGTCCCCTGCCTGATTGCCAAAGACGGCCTGCTCTTTCTGTGGGGAGACAAAGGCATCATGGTGTGTCTTGAACAGGCCACAGGAAAGGAAGTCTGGGCAGAACGCATTGACGGAGCTTACAGTGGTTCACCAATCTGCATTGAGGATCGATTGTACTGCGTCACAGAAGATGGTCAGGTGGTGGTGCTCCACGCAGGACCCCAGTTCAAGGAACTTGGCCGCACATCGCTTGGTGATGACTGCCACTCCACCCCAGCCGTCGCCGCAGGCACTCTGTATTTTCACACCTTTCGCCACCTGATCGCTGTTCGCGGCAAGCCGTAATCAAAGCCGGCACATGAATACTGACACATCGACGCTGACACATCGACGCTGACACATCGACGCTGACACAGCAAACCCATGGAACTCTCAGGGAGACACAGCAATGTCCGGTGAATGGCCAGGCGGGCCCTGCCCTCAGTGCGGTGATCATATGCCTCCTCGAGTGATCCACTGCCAAACCTGCCGCGCACTGCTCAATTCCGAACTCACGGAAGACAGCGTTGAAATTCCCGCCTACTTTCCTCTGCCGGAGATTGCTGTGATTGCGTCCGCCTCGCCCCGTGGTCACTATGTCACCTGCCCCGGCTGCAAACAGGAACTGCGAATCCACGCCAAGTACCGCGGGCTGAAGGTGCAGTGCAAACACTGCAATGTCCCCTTCCTTTATGACACTTCCGTCAAAATCAACGCCGCCTACATGCCCTGCCCCCACTGCAACGAAGAAATCCGCGCCAGCCTGAAATACCTCGGTCACAAAGTCGTCTGCCGCCACTGCAACGGACACCTGCAGCTGCAGAAAGAAGCCTGATTACTCAGGCAAGCTGGGAAATCTGAATGCAAATCGTTTTCCAGAAAAACGATGCTGATTCTCGAAAAAATCTAATATTGAGCAGAATTCTTGCGCGATTTCGCCTGTCTTGACCAGTAGGCTCTTGCAGGGCGCCCGGTCATTGAATTCCGGGACGCCCCGAACAGACCAAAGACAGGGGCGTATCGTGAACATCACTTCATGGCCGGTAAAGTACCGGAAATGGCTGCCCAGGGCCCTGCACGCAACAGCCGCGTGCTGCCATGGACGGATCTCCAGCTGTGGAATTCTCCCGCGCCTCCTGCTCATGGTGCTGCTGATCACCGCACTCTTCAGCGGTCTCGGAATGCTCCTCAACCGCAGGATCATGGGGTACATCGAAAAACGCGAAAAAATAGACCTCCGCGACGAAGCACTCAACCTCCGTGCCGATTTCGAAGACACCCTCGGCCGTGCACAAAGTCTTGTCTGGGATCAGATCTGGAAGCCACAGAAAGACCAGCCACAGAACGGCCAGCCGCGGACGGTGGATACGGAGGCGAACGCGACGGCGGATGAAGACCCGGTGATCACCTTCTGCAGACGCGTGCACCGCGATCAACTCCTGCAGCCTTCGCCCGAAATCACGGAGCGTTCGGAAATCATCCGGCATGCACTCCGCGAATCGCTCCCGGAACAGCTCTGCGACCCCGGCCCCGCAGTTTACTGGTCCGATCTGTTCTGGGTCCCTTCCGCCGCGGGAAAGCCGCGGGCGACCATGCAGATGCTCGTCCGCGAACCGCGCTTCACCGCGTCCGGTGACGCCACCGACAGCCTGCCGGAACCCCGCTACTGGCTCGCAGAGGTGGATCTTACGGCATGGCTGTTCGCACGAGTCTTCAAAAACGTTCGCTGTTTTTCGCTGCTGGTGAACGCCACGGATTTCGAACAGTCCGGACTGTGCTGCATTCCCCTGAACAACGGAAATCCTGCCGGCATGAAACTGCTGGCGAAAGAGGCACTGCCCGACAGTCCCGAAATCAGGGAGGTGCGCTTCTCCGTCGGGACCAGCCTGCGTACAGCCCTTGTTGAATTCCGGGACTGGCAGCGAAGGCTGCCGACTCACTCCAGCGCCGCATTTCAGTATCCGCAGGTCGAAGAGGGAGCCTCGACCGGTATCCGACTCGAACATCTCATCGAGGTTGATCGTGGTGAATTCAAGCCACCGGCTCCCTGGACCTGTCGCAGCAGTGAGATCGAGCCAGGCGTGTTTCAGACACTGCAGGAGCGGTTTCAGAAACACACGCTGGACCCGCCATCACTACAGGATCCCTTCCGCTGCGTGCGTCTGGAAGCTGGCCAGCAACCCCGCATCTGGCTCCGCGCCGGGTCTGCGGAACTGCTCAAAGAACTCCAGGAACACCTCCGGAAACTCCTGACAGAAGCCGGAGCAGACGAAGAAACCGTCAGCTGGGACAGTCAGACTCGTATGGACGATCTGGTTCTAAGCGTCCTCGAAGTCCGCCAGCCCGGCGTCGCTGCGGCAAAGCCACCACTGTTCTATCTCGCGCGGGCCGTCTCCCTCGAAGAAATCCGCAACTCCGCGGCAGAAGGCCTCTCGCCGCTCTACCTCAGCGCCGCTCTGGCCACCATCGGTGCGCTTGTGCTGGCCGTACTTGTGGCACTCAGAATCGCACAGCCGCTTCAGCAGATCACCGAAGTTGTCAGAAAAATCAATCCGGATCCAAACGCAGATCCGAGGCAGTTCGAAGAGGTCCTGCAACAGCTGCCGACCGAACGCAGTGATGAAGTCGGAGTCATTGCCCGGCAGATTGAAAAGACTCTCCACGAGGTCATGCAGGCCGGTCGTCAGATTCGCGAGGAAGTCGGAAAAAAAGAGCTCGCAGAAGTCGACCGTCGCGTAGCTGAGGAAGCAAATCTGGCGAAGGAAAACGTCCTCGCATCGATCAGTCATGACATGCGCCAGTTTGTCCACGAAGTCTACGACCGCATTGATCTGCTCAGGGATGACACACTGAGCGAACATCAGCGGCAGGCTGTGGAGGAAATCACGGCCAGCACCGGAAAGCTCCGCCTCCTCATCGACGACCTCCTTGATGCACACCGACTCAGGCACGGCGACGTCCATATCGAACAGGACGAGTTCGCTGTGCGGAAAATGCTGGAAGACGTTGTGCGGATGTACCAGACCGAAGCGGATGAGAAAGGTATCCGCCTCTCTCTGCATCCCGGCGATGACGTCGTTGTGTGTTCAGATCGGGGAAAACTCGAACGTATCGTCATGAATCTGGTTTCGAATGCCTGCAAGTTCACAACTGCGGGCTCCATTGACGTGCAGCTGCAACGAATGACGAACGGAAAATTCAGCATCGCAGTGGCGGACACCGGAAAAGGCATGACCCCGGAACAGCAGTCGAAGGTGTTCCACCAGCAGCACACGGCCACTCAGAAAGGCAATCGTGGTGGCACGGGTCTCGGCCTGTACATCTGTCAGCAGCTCACGCAGCGACTGGGTGGCGAAATCTCATTCGTCAGCCGGCATCGCGAGGGCACAACGTTCACTGTCACCCTGCCTCAGGAATCTGCCGTCACCGCCGGTACCCCCGCAGGAATCTTAGCCAACGCACCCAACAGAACGCCCGCCGAACTTCCGCAAAGGATCCGCGAACAGCATCTGCGGCTGCTGGTCGTGGATGATTCCGCACAGGCACGCCAGGTCATCATCCGCGAAGCGCGGGCAGAATTCGGGAATGCCGTTCACATCTTCGAAGCAGCCAGCGCCGCCGAAGGTCTCGATCTCCTCCTTCGCGAACACATCGATCTCATCACGCTGGATGTCGAGATGCCGGGGATGAACGGCTTCGAGATGCTCGCAAAACTCAAACACAACGAACTCTGGCGGCGCATTCCGGTACTCATGGTCACCGTACATCCGGACGATGGTCGAGCTTCCATGCTGGGGGCGGACGGTTTCCTCAGCAAACCCGTTCGCCGCGAAGAACTCAGGGCCGCCATCAACAGAGTACTCAGTCCCGCTCAGAGCGGCATTGTACTCATTGTTGATGATGATGAAGGCTGCCGGAAAGATCTCCAGCGACTGCTGGAAGCACAGGGCCTTACGGTGCAGACTGCTGTCGATGGCGAAGATGCCATGGAGCGGATTCGCGAACAGCTGCCGTCGCTGTGCCTGATTGATCTGCTCATGCCGCGCATGGACGGGTTCGCTCTGATTGAAAAACTGCGAACCATGCCCGATACCGCGCAGATTCCTGTCTTTGTCCTCTCAGCTCTCGATCTCACCGCAGAAGAACACCGGCGTCTGGCCCCCGACGTTCAACAGTTCTTCAGTAAAGGCACTGCAGATATCCGCGCAGTCAGAACTGAAATCCAGCGATTGCTCACGCCACGTCAGGACATAGTCAGAACACCAGTTGTCGCAGGAGTTGTGCAGTGAATCGAGTGCTTGTTGTGGACGACAATTCCAGCAATCGCGCTGCGATGAAGCGACGTCTTGATCGCTATGGCGTGCCTTCGGCCTTTGCCGCCAGCGGTCAGCAGGCTCGGCAGCTCGCACAGGACCATCGCTTCCGGATGATCTTCATGGATATCAACCTGCCCGATGCTGCCGATGATGCGCCCTCCGACTACGCCGGAATTCGCGTTGCCGAAGATATCCTGTGCAGCTCCGATGATCCGAAACCCGTTATCATTGCCGTCACCGCGCACGCGGTCTTCAATCTTCGCCATGCAATGCACAAGGCCGGGATTACAGACGTCATCCAGAAAGGCCGCGAAGACTTCTACGAACGGATTCGCGATTGTCTGCGACGATATGAACTGCTCCCGTCGACAAACCTGCCTGGGCTCCGACGGCCCGCTGCCGTCGGGGAGTCGGACTTCAGAACCGCAAAGCCCCCGCGAATGGTCCCGGAGCCCTCTCAACAGCCGCAGTTCCCCTCGGCAACTCACGAAATCGGCCAGGTCGGAACGGTCTGCGAGGTCATGACTGCGGACGAAGTCGTGACTGCGCACCACGTCGTAAATGCGGACACTGACAAACAGAATCCCGGACAGAGACCAGTCCGGCAACTCTCCCCCGCCGAGGTTTACACCAAACCCGATATCCACTCCCTCCGCTCCCGGCTGATCGAAGAATTCAGACACATGCTCGCTGAAACCACTGATCTCGTCACAGAAACGCAGCGGACACTGCTCGCGGAACCGCTGCTGTCACTTCAGACATACCTCGGAGATATTCTTACAGACCTCACGACCGAAAGTCGCTGGCCTCAGGATGAGTCCTTCAGTCACTGGTTCATCAACCGCATCAATTCGCTCCCCTCCGACCTCAGCGAGCTGGAGGAACTTGCGGCTCGGCAGGGAATCGCCACACATCCTCAGATTCCTGACTGGATTGAGACCGTCCGTACGATGGTCAGCGAAGTCCGGCGACTGCCGCGCGACTCACCCCGAACCGCATCCCGACACTCTAATGCTCAGGCTCATTCACAGCAGATTCCCACGCCCCCAGCTGCAACCGACACTCGCAAACGAATCTGGGTGCTCATTGTGGATGACAATCCTGACGCCCGACGGGATCTGGAACACAAGACGCAGTCTCTCGGATTGCGGAACGTCAGCTGCGACTGCGGAGCAAAAGCACTCGAACTGCTGCAGAAAACCAGCTTCGATCTGTGCCTCGTTGATATGCAGCTGCCGGATATCAGCGGCCCGGAACTCATCGCAGGAATCAAAGCCCACCAACGATACCTCCCGGTCATCGTCGTTTCCGGCAGCGATGATGAAGACGGCGTGGCTACTGCCATCGATCAGGGCGCAGACGATTATCTGCTCAAGCCTGCCTCCCCCGGTGTCCTCAACGCCCGGATCCAAAGCTGCCTCAGACAACAGCAGCATCGCCGGGAAGAACTCGAACGGTTCCTCCCCGGCAAAGTCCTCGAATCGGCCATCAATCATGATGTGCTCCTCGAAAAACCCAAATACACTGATATCACCGTGATGGTCTGTGATATCCGCGGGTTCAGCCGGATCTGCGAAGCCCGCGACCCGGGTGATACCATTCGCTGGATCAGCGACGTCATGAATGAACTCAGCTCCCTCATCCTCAGCTGCGGCGGCACCATTGTCGACTATGTGGGCGACGAGATCATGGCCATGTGGGGCTCACCCATCGAGACCGATGATCATTCCTCCAGCGCCTGTCAGTGTGCCCTCAAACTCCAGCGAACCGTCAGCGAACTCAGCCGGAAATGGTATCCCGTACTCAACTCCGCCTGGGACGTCGGCATCGGCCTGCACACCGGAATGGCTGTCTGCGGAAACACAGGGTCAAAGCTGCGAATCAAGTTCGGACCATTCGGAAATACTGTCAATCTCGCCAGCCGTGTACAGGGCACAACACGCTATCTGCAGAGTTCCATACTGATCACCGGGGCCGTCAAACGGCGTATCGGCAGCCACGCTGTCGCCCGCAGAATCTGTCGCATGCGAGTCAATAACCTCAGAGAACCTGTCGAACTGTATGAACTCCTTGAACCCGACCAGACAAACGCCGCATGGCTGAACCGCTACGAAGAAGCACTCCGGTGTTTCGAGGATTCTGCGGCAGATACGGATCACCTCAACGAAGCCCTGCGGAAATCTGCAACACTCCTTCAGGAAAAACCTGAAGATGGACCTGCACGGCTGCTCATGAAACGCATCGTCGAAGTCAGCCTGGGCGCTGCCTTCGACCCAGTCTGGACAATGCCGGGAAAGTAGAGCCGTCCCGCCAGTCAGATGAAAATCGGGAG
>CAZLOQ010000177.1:0-12149 GCA_964561125.1 uncultured Chitinophaga sp.
CTCTCTCCGTGTCCTCTGTGTCCTCCGTGGCTTAATTTTTAGCCACAGAGGTCACAGAGGTCACAGAGGTCACAGAGAACAAAGCCTCAACGGGAATTGCTGAACGCTTCCAAATCATGCCTCTCTCCGTGTCCTCTGTGTCCTCTGTGGCTTGATTTTTAGCCACAGAGATCACAGAGGTCACAGAGAAAAAAGGGCTCAACAGATACTGCTGAATGCACTGGTCGTTCCTCGCCCTTTGTGCACTCCCCGGCCATTACCATGGAAACCTTCAAAACCCTCGTCGCCCTCTTGCTCTCCCCACTCCTGATCGCGTTGCTCCTGCAACTCGCCGGCTGGTTCATGCGATTCAAACGCCACGATTCACGGAAGGGCCAGGTGCTCATCGCTTCCGGCACCATCGTGCTGCTCCTCGGAAGCCTTTCCGGGTTCACGCTCGAATCGCGACGGGCCGGCGAGTTTCTTTATCCGCCGCTGGCCCCCGAATCGCTCCCCGCCGGGCCGTTGCAGATCGTTGTGCTTGGCACCGGGTTCAACCCCGACCCCGAGCTGCCGGCCAACAGCCGTGTGGGCGGTGCATTCTTTTCTCGGTTACTTGAAGGCCTGCGGATCCTTCGCGCCAGGCCCGATTCTCAATTGATCGTCTCCATCGCCGGCGAAACACCCTCAGCAGCCAAGGAACAATTCTGGGCCGAAATGAAACCTCTGCTGGAGATCGAAGCCGCTGACACCCTGCTGCTGACCACTGCAGAGAGCACGCTCGACGAAGCACAGCTGGTGAAACCACTGAACAATGGCCTGCCCCTCGTACTCGCCACCTCCGCCGGTCACCTGCCTCGCGCCGTACAAATCTTCCGCGATGAAGGGCTGGACGTGCTGCCCGCGCCAACCGACTACGGCTTCGTCCGTGCCGGGAGCAGCAAAGATCGCCGCTGGACTCGCTGGATCCCCTCGACTGACGGGCTGGGCAGCAATCATGCGTTCCTCTACGAAGCCGTCGCCTCACTCTGGCAGTCGGTTCGCCCCGGATAACCGCCCCGATCTCTGACCCTGCGTTTCGTCGATGACATCTTCAGCAGCACACCCAGGCTCGGTTTACATCGGCATTCGTTCGCCCGGCACGACCTCCCGGCTGCGGTCGGATGCGCTGCTGCGGGCCTTGCCGGAACGCTGCTGGACGCTGATTGACACTGATGTCCCCTTCCAGGCCGCGCTGCGGCCATGGCGATCTCTGGCGTTTCGCCTGCGTGCAGGCCCGGCGGTGGCCGCCATCAATCGCTTTGTGCTGGATCGACTGCCGACCGCACCGGTGGAACTCATCTGGGTCGACAAGGGTGTCTGTCTATGGCCGGAAACCGTCCAGCGCCTGCGGTCCCTGTCAAAACGTCTCGTGTACTACACCCCGGACACCTCCTTCCTGCACAACTGGTCCCGCCACTTCAACCGCACGCTCCAGCTGTACGACCTGGTGATCACCACCAAAAGCCTTGAAGTGGCTGAATTCCACCGGCGGATGGATCCCGACCGTCTGTTGCTGGTGACACAAACCTACGACCGCCAGCTGCATTTTCCCCGCTGTGACTTTGCCGCCAAACGCCGGGAAGCCGTGTTGATCGGACTCTGTGAACCGTCACGTGAGGCCTGCGTGCGAATGCTGCTGGACGCCGGCATCTCTGTCCGCATCGGTGGCCGCGGCTGGGAATCCTTTGTCCGCACGCACCAGCACAACCTGCTGCTGCACTTCGAGGGCGATGCGGTGTTCGGTGAACACTATGCCCAGACCCTCTCCGCCGCCTCGATCGGTCTCGGGCTGGTGACGCAGCGATTTCAAGAACTCCACACCACTCGCACCCTGGAAATCCCCGCCTGCGGCACAGCACTCGCCACACCCCGAACCAGCGAAACGCAGGCGATGTTCGGGGACGGGGAGGCTTTGTTTTTTGATGCGTATGCGGAACTGGCACGGAAGATCCATGAGCTGTTCGCCGATCCCGGGCAGCTGGAACGGCTTTCCGCCGCCGGCCGACAACGCGTGCTGTCAGAACCGTGGGATAATGACAGCCTGATCCGGAAGGTGCTGCAACAGCTTGCCGCAGGCGGCAGTTGAAGCAGTTTTCAGTGTCATCTGAAACCGGTGCGGCGCGAGCCGTCCGGTAGGGATGAAATATCGGAATACCCATCAGTGGGCGGGTTGCGTCGTTCCTCGAATACGGCTCGCTGGTCCTCTGTTAACTGACCGTGAATTTCGTCGCACGGTCTCCGCAGGGTGTGAGCACCTGTTGGTTTTTCCGGAATTTTTCAGCGACAACCGGACGCTAACGCGTTCCCGGCTGATGAACGCGACGGCCGGTCTGTGGCATTAAATGCATTGCACCCGGCAGCACACCTTGAAAAATGTTTTCCGTTGTTGCATTCCTGGGAATTTCCGGGTAGAATTATGGTGGATATGGCAATTTCCCTTCGTCTTTTTCCGGCCTGCTTTGCATGGCTCAACCCGGTCCAATCGGCTTTCTCGGCGCAGACTGGTGGGGCAGCGACGCGCGTGCCACGGCGGCCGAACTGCGTCGGCGGGGTTTTCTGTTAGTTGAACGTCACTACGAAGATTTTTTCCCCAATCGCTGGCGTTCTATTCTGCTGCGGGCTTTGCGGCGTTGTCTGCGTCCGCTCATCAGCCGCGACTACAACTCATCCGTCCGCGATCTCCTGCGGGTCTCCTCGCTGGAATTTCTGCTGGTCTTCAAAGGCATGCTGCTGGACGCCGACACCCTGCGGCTCTTCCGCGACCGTGGCATTCGCTGCTATTGCCTGTATCCGGACGTCAGCTTCTTCGACCACGGGGCCAACATCTGGGACTGTCTGCCGCTGTACGACTGCGTGTTCACCACCAAATCGTTTCACATGGATGACGCCGAACTCCGGTCGCACGTGCGCGATTTGCGGCTGGTGCCGCACGGATTCGACCCGGAAGTGCATCGCCGCGTGCCGCTGGCCGACTCCACCCTTGCGGCCTACGCCTGCGACGCCTCGTTCGTCGGCACCTGGTCGGCCCACAAAGAACAGCTGCTGCGATCCATCATTTCCCATTTGCCTGGCATAGACCTGCGGATCTGGGGCCCCGGCTGGGACGTGGCCGCCCCGGATGTGCTCAATTTCTGGCAGGGCCGCGGAGCCTGGGGCGACGAGATCGTGGCCATCTACCAGGCATCCCGGATCAACCTCGGACTGCTCAGCGAAGCTGGCACGGGCACCACATCCGGGGACCTTACAACCGCGCGGACCTGGCAAATCCCCGGCTGTGGCGGTTTTCTGCTGCACAAACGCACGCCGGAATTCTGTGCGGCGTTTGAACCGCACAGGGAAGTCGGCGTCTTTGACGGCCCGGACGACATTGGTGCGGCCGTCCAGTGGTGGCTGGAACATCCGGAATACCGCACCACGGCCGCTGAACACGCCTGGCAGCGCGCCCATGCATCTCAATACACCTACGCCAACGCCGTCACCGCGGTGCTTGACTACCACGCCTCCCGAAAAACAGCCGCATGATTTTGATGTATCATCACGTCTGCCCGGCGGCTGCAGTGCCGCAGCAACAGACGCCGCTGGAGGGCTGGCAGTACTGCATTGATCCCGGCGATTTTCGCAGGCAGCTGCTCCGATTACAGAATCTCGGCTGGACTTTCACATCACTGTCCGCCTATGTGAAAGCACTCCGCCAGCGTCCTGCGTACGACCGCATCGCGACGTTGACGTTTGACGATGCATGGCTCGATAATTACGTGTATGCTGCACCAATTCTGGTCGAGCTGCACGTGCCGGCCACGGTGTTTGCAGTCAGTGGCGCGTGGGAGGGCGTTCCCCGCGACCGCCGCATGACAACCGCACAGCTGCGAGAGCTGTCACGGTATGGGGTCTGTGTCGGTTCGCATACCATTACGCATCCCTGCCTTCCACGACTGCACGACGCAGACCTGCAGAGGGAACTTGTACAGTCGCGGCAACAGCTGCAGCAGGAGCTCGGTGGCGACGTGAGTTTTCTTGCCTATCCAGGCGGACGATTTGACCGCCGTGTGGCTGCTGCGGCAGCAGCGGCTGGCTATACCGCAGCCTGTGCAGCCGTGGGCTGGGGTGGCAACCGCATTGACAACCGATTCTGGCTGTTCCGCGATGTTCTCACAGATTGTATGCAGAGTTTCAGAGACCGACTGCTGTTGTCGCGTCGGTTTCGCCCCTGTTTTGCGTGGCGGGGTGAACGACGCGTGCAGCGATTGTTGACGGGAGGCTGACCACAAATGGCAAGCACTGAGCTTTCCGACAGAGGGGCTGAGCAGATCGGTGGCGACAGCATGCTGTGGTACGCTCAGGCCGCATGGCGGTCGCGCTGGTTTTGCCTCGCTGCTGTACTCTGCGGTGCGGTTTGGGGACTCCAGTCCGCCTCCCGGCAGCCACGGCTGCAGACCATCTGCCTGTTTCGCTCGGTCAATCCGGTCATCAGTTATCTGCATCGCAACTATTGGGACAGTGTTGGCCGCGCGAAGCTTGCGCAGCTCAAAGTGATGGCCGAAGCTGAGGGCAACGGCGCACGGATTTCCGTCCGAGCCGAGCCTGATCAATGGATGCAGCGACTGGAGATCAGGCACTACGTGCCGGGCGAGGGGCAGCGATTGGCCGAAAAGTTCCGCCACCGCCTTGAGGAAATCGCCGGACACCAGCCTCCAGGCGATGGCAAGGCAGAGGTTGATCGGCTCTCGCCAGAGCGCGAGCAACTGACACGCACGCTGGAAGCTCAGCCGCGCCCGGCAGCAACTGCAGTTGCCTGCCCCCGATGATGACACGCAGCAGGCTTTGTCACCGCCGCAGTTCCTGACCATCGCACCCCAGATCACGGAAAAATTACCGTTCGAATATCTTCCGGACCTTACGCGAGTGCGCCGGTTGCAACGTGAGACGATTGAGATTCTGGATCACTCGGCTGGTCTTGAGACAAAGGAAAACGACCTGGCGTCAATAAAAGAAATCCAGCGGTTGCTTGACCAGTCGATTGTTGCTTTGCTGGAATACTGGGCAAGGATGGATTTGTTCGTTCTGGCCGGGGACCGGACCCGGGTCGAAATGGATGTGGTCTTTGAAGCCGAAGTCGATGTGGTGACTGAATATCTGCGGCGGATCGTTCTGGGCGCAACGTTCGGAACAATCGCAGCTATCCTGACAATCGTTCCGGCTATCTGGACCCGTGATCGCTGGGAACAAATCACGACCGCAGCCGTTCGCCCTCAGGGAGCCCCATAGAGACACCAGCGAGCTTTCAATTGAGGGAAACTGAGTGCAGACTGCCCCTCAGGATGATCACCTTTCTCAGGCAACGACCGCTGACAAAACTTTTTCAAGTGTTGCTGTATCCGTGCACCCAGTGACTTCCGTGGCTGAATCCTCGTGCTATCGCAGATTCCGCCAATTTTCGCTGCACAGATTTCGGATGGCGAACGGTGTCCTCGCGAAAAACCACATCCCCCTGGCTTACACGAAATCATGGATTCATGCGCTCCCCAATGACTTCCGATAAAAACGGACTCGTCAGGCAATTGTCCTCGGCAACGTTCCAGTGCCCAAACAGGATCTGAACAGCTCATGTCCACGACCAGATTTTCCCCTCCAGCTCGGCGACGCGGGCTGCTGCAGTCCATCCTCGACCGCCGCAGCGCCTCGTTGTACGGTCTTGTAATGCTGGGTGGCGTGGGTGTGCTGGGTTCCCTGCAGATCGTTCCCAACCTTCCTCTGGCCTTCGTCGCGGCGGCTGTGGTGGCCTACGAGTTTCAAAAGCGTCTCGACCAGGGTGTGCCGCTCCTGCAGCTGACAGGATTGATTGCGGTGCTGCAGTGGCTGGTGGGACCGGCACTGGCGTATTCCAGCGGTTACGAATATGGCCGATACCAGATGTACGTGGATGAATATGAATATTTCGCGTACGCGCTGCCGGCGACGTGCGCCTACGTGGTGGTGATGCTGGCCGTCGGCGCGTCCATTCGCCAGCGCGAACTGCTGCAGAACATAGACCGCTCAAACTTTGTAAAAATCGGCTTCTTCCTCAATCTGGTCGCGTTCGCCGCCTCAGTGATGCTCACCCGCGTAGGTTCCGGATTGTTCTTTTTCCTTGCTCTTGTAACTCAGGCCCGCTACGTCGCTGCCATCTATTTCCTCTTTTCCCGCCATGAATTGAGGCTACTGTTTGCCGCAGGTTCACTCAGTTTCCTGCTGATTGGATCATTAAGTGTCGGCATGTTTCATGACATGCTGCTGTGGCTGGCCATCATTTTTTGTTATTGGTTTGCCCAGCGAAAATGGACGTTCCAGGCAAAGTTGACCTCACTGGCCGTCACAGGCGTGCTGCTCTTCGGCATTCAGGTGGTGAAAGCAGACTATCGCAAACAGATCCGGACGGGCGAGCAGCCATCGCTGACCAGCATGATGGTGAACTATCTGACTCCCGGGGGAAAAGGGTGGGAAAAAGGGGCAGTCGCGAATGCTATCGTGCGTCTGAATCAGGGCTGGATTATCTCGGCGATTATGTACAATGTGCCGGCTGAGGAGCCCTTCGCCGAGGGTGAAACGTTGAAGGATGCTGTGGTGTCCGCCTTTTTACCCCGATTCCTTGCCCCCGATAAAAAACAGGCAGGTGGTCGCGAGAATTTCACGCGTTTTACCGGGCTGCAACTGAACAACGAAACATCTATGGGCATCAGCCCCCTCGGCGAAGCCTATGCAAACTTTGGCCCATTCGGCGGCATCTTCCTGATGATGGCCTTCGGTGCCCTGTTCGCCGTCCTGTTCAAATTCTCGCTCAGATTTATTGTCCGCCGCCCGGCGTTCTTTTTCTGGATTCCGATGATCTTTTATCAGTCAATTAAAGCGGAAACCGAATTCGTCGTGGTCCTCAACGCGATTACCAAGGGACTTGTGGTTGCAGTGCTGCTGTACTGGATTACCGACTTCAACTTCCCGGTACGCATGCGGCGGTTCGTGCCACAACTCCCAGTGCCACCGTCACTTTCCGCCCGCAGAACCAAAACTCTCAACAACCCTGCTCTTACACCTGCCGTCCGACGTTCATGAAAATTCTGCACCTGCAGCGACGGCCACAGGCCGTTCACTTCAGCATCGAGGGCTATTTCAGACGGCTCAGGGAACACCTACCCACCGACTGTGAAGCACAAGTCGTTGTACTGCCGTGGCACAGCCGCGGCTTCTTCAGACGCCTGGGGAACCTTCTGTTTGTTCTTCGACTACGCTCCCGCATCTGCCACATCACCGGCGACGTCCACTACGTTGCAATGGCACTCTCGCGAAGCCGTACCGTCCTGACCGTGCATGACTGTGAGATCCTGCACCGGCTGACCGGTTGGCGACGCGCTCTGGTACGGCTGTTCTGGTACACACTGCCGGTGAAATTCGTGTCGGTAATCACTGTGAACTCCGCGGAAACGAAGCGGCAGTTACTCAGCGTCGTCAGCTTCCCTCCCGAACGAATCCACATCATTCCGGTCTCCGTATCGCCGCTGTTTCAGCCGGATCCTCGCCCCTTCAACGTGGACTGCCCCAGAATTCTGCAGGTGGGCACGAAGGCCAACAAAAACGTGCCGCGGCTGGTTCAGGCGCTGCGGGGAATCCACTGCCACCTCGATATTGTCGGGCCAGTCGATGACTCACTGAAAAAGCTTCTGAGTGACTGCTGTCTCAGCTGGACCGGTTGGGGACGACTCACCGACGAAGAACTTGCAGAACGCTACCGCGAAGCGGATATCGTGGCCTTTGTCTCCACACACGAAGGATTCGGAATGCCTATCGTGGAGGCACAGTGCGTCGAACGCGTCTGTCTTACCAGCAATTGCTCGTCCATGCCGGAAGTCGCCGGCGAAGGGGCATGCGTCGTGAATCCCTGCGATGTCGAAGCTATCAGGAAGGGTATTAGACTGATCATCGGCGATGCGAAATATCGCGACGAGCTGCTAAAGGCCGGCCGAATCAACCGACAACGTTTCGACGCCACCAGGATTGCCAGGCAGTTTAACGATGTCTATACGCAGCTCAAATTATCAGCAATCGACAAGTGAGTGCCTGACGCAGCTTTTGGCTCGGCCGAGTTCCCTCGAGTCGGACTGGAACCCAGCGAGAGGCTTGTGCCAGAGGTGGAAAAGGAGAACACGCAGCTGCGTTTCGGTTGGGCATGAACTCGAATCAATGCCGCCAACCAATCATCGCCCGGAACAAACGCTTCCGACAGCCGAAAGGGCTTCGACAGCAAAAAATGGGCCGGGCAGGCAATCCACCTCAAAGGCGAAAGAAAGTTGATGCCAACGGAACACTACGCACAGGACGAAAATTACGTCCCATCCTGCGGCAATGCCTACAAAGCCGGGTCACAGGCTCCAACCAGCACCCTTGCAGGCGTCAGGTGATCGATATCCCGCCAACGTGAGTCGGTAACGAAGAACACCAAACTGTCACTCCAACGTCTTCCCGCCGTGGCAAAGCAAGCGCGGCTACTGAAACTGCGGCCGAAGCGCGTGCAAGGCGATCTGAAAAAATGCGGCGGAACCCGACAATCAACCGAACAGGCTGCCAAAAGGTGACTCCGACGCTCATGCCCACCGGCCACTCACTCTGCAAGCCACCGCACTGGCCGCTGTCTAAGGCAATCACCGTCGAGAACCAGTTAGCGGCCTTCTTGCTCAAGGACCAATGAAACCTTTCTCCCAAGCAACCAAAAGCAGAAACCGTGTGCCGTCCCGTCGCTGCTGATCAAACGACTGAACGTGAAGAATCAGCACCTAACGAAAATAAAAGCCGCGGCACAAAGAAACCGAACACTATCAACTGAGCTCAAAATAGCACTACCGACACAACTAAAATTCGCCCCGTATATGCAACTTCATCCGTTAGTACGCTGACAGCCTGCATGCACTCAACAAAGATAACAGCGACCCAAAATAGGCACAGTTCAACCCCCAGACGTTTGCAACTGGTGGCGTTAATCTGCTGCCTGATAACGCTTTTATTGATAGCTCAAGGACTGGCCAACCGCAGCAGTGTGCAGGATTGGAACATCAGTCAATCAGAGATTCTCCCCCTTACAGAAACAACGTATCGTGTGAGAATCCCTGAGCGTCTGCGCACAAACAACTGGAGTCAACGAAGTCTGCTGCTTTACGAAGACGACTCACGACTATTCCCGCGGGTAGAAACACTCGATGCTGCAGTAAACGGAAAAGGCAGATTCGGAATCGAGGCGTTTCCAACCGGCAGTTTCGAGCAACACCTGTGGATCTCTGCATCCGATAATTCAGACCCAAGACACAACGGACGAAATTACACTCTCCTGATCAGTGAGCCATACAGCATTCTTGGCGATCTTCCTGTTAAGGCATCTGCTGCAATTCTTCTGTCTGCCATAATATTTGTCATCGGCCTCAAGTTTGGAGTTTCTATAATTGCCTTCCCCTCGAAGAGCTTGTACCCTGCCGCTGTTGCAGCGATCTGTATTGCTATCTTATGGGGACTCCCCGGTCAGTTCAAAGTCGACATGAACATCCATACGGGAAATATCTGCTGGGACGATCACGGCAACAATTTTTATTGTCGATTGCCCCTGTGGTTCACTGACCTGAATCTGATTCGTTCTCCAACGCTCCACTCAACCCCACGCTCAATTCAATATCTCCCATGGCAAATCTGGCGAGAAAGGGGTACGGAACCTGAGACGTTTACGATCACGCGTGCTCAGCGGCCATCAAGTATTCTGTTGCGGATTTCCAACCATAAAGATATCACCATTCTCCTCAGTAACTCACGTCTGCAATTTCATATCCTCCCACCCTACGTTAACCAAACCGTTGTACTACTGTTGGTCGCATTAATACAACTTGGCTGGATCCGAAAAAGGGGAATTCGTTTCTGCTTCCGAATTGCAAGAGACCGCCTGTCAACCCCCGCATTAAGCCTCGGTACTTTTGAATTTGCCTGTCTCGCCCTACTCCTCCTGCGTTTTTCGATGATACGACACGAAGACGTAGTGGCAATGAGAGGGGACGCTGCAAATTATGCACAGTGGTCCCTTGCTCCCTTCGCTTCGCTCCCAACACACCCGATTGCACCATCGCTTGCGGCGTGGTTCAGCAGACAACTCGGTCTACCATGGCGAGTTTTTGCTGAAATCATCTATGGCTTTTCATGCTTCCTGTTGTGCCTGCGCATCACCCCTATCGTTCCGGATTTCTTCTGTCGAGTCCTGCTGTTTGCATGCTTAATGCTGCTGCCGAATACTTCTGAAATAATGCAGGTTTTTCTTAGTGAAACTATACTTGTCTCCGCGACAAACCTGATCATTGCTTCGATTCTCCGTCTTCTGTTTCTTCGAAAACCAGGTGAACACCCATGGACGTTTGCTGAACTCGGTGCCTTTTTGTTGATGTGGGCGTTGTCACGCCCTGAGTTACCAATTATACTGGCGGTGCTTGCTTTTGTTTTCATCGGGATGGCCCTCACTGGATGCTGGCGGGAAGATAGACGATTGGTTCGCATAATTGTTCTGCACACGCTTCCATTGCTGGTGCTGCTAGCTCCGCTGAATGCGATTTGCTGGTACCATCAGCTGAAATTTGGTATCTTTGCAGTATCATTCGTCGAGTCTCCGGGCTTGACTAATCTGATGAGCAAACTATACCGCATCGAGTCGAATTCTTCCTTCAGATATGCAGTCGTAACGCGCGACATGCTTTCGTCAGCCTGCGATTCAAGTCCGACCATGGATCACTACCGCAGTGTGCTGCTCGACCCCGATCATGCTCAGACACGGATAGGAGAGAAGACATCTGGTGTGCGTGGAGAGCCTGGACCTTATCTGAACTGGCTGTTGCCACTCTCGATCGGCGGTCACCTCGGTCTCACCGAGGCCAACTGGCAGATGCTGGCAGCCGCAGAAGAACTGGAGGCATCCTTTCAGAACCAAACCCTTAAATCCCGCGTTGCCTTTTTTCCAATTGACCCGAATACCAGACTTTGGATACACGACTTGATGCCCTCTGCGTGGAGTGCTTTCGCCTCTGGGTTTCGACAGAATTACGACTCGGTACAAGACTTTCCCTTTGATGCCTCTATGTCGCGTGCGGATTACGAACTCTCCGCTATGTTTGACACAGCACTGGGTCGTCGCGGGACGTTGCGGGGGCGACCTGCTGCGGTGCTGAGTGTCGAACTTCTTGACGCAAGACGAGACATTGACGCAATTATCGCAATCAGTAAGAACAAATGCTTCTTCGGCGGATGTGTTCTTCGGAACGCGAAGGGCCAGATTCCAGTGCATGGACCGTGGGATGGCTTTCGGGACACAATTCAGTTTTTCGCTCTTAGGCGCGATGGGAAACGAGAGCGTTTTGACATCTCCCTTCAATACCCTTCGGGCGATGTCATCGTGGACGCAAGCGAACAGTCGTCACATCCGATTTCCGAGTTGGATGTACGGCTCGTGCTTGCCGAAAGGTATGCAGACACTGAATGGTCTTTGCAACGGATCATCCTCAATGCTCCATACGCGCTGTTTTTGTTGCTCGGCGGTGCAGGCTTACTTTCGTTTTTCATGCGTCCACGTGAGCATTCTCAAATCCGTAAAATCTCCGCCTTCTTCATGATATTGACGACGTGGTGGTGCTTCCGGGCCATTGTTATTGGACTCCTTGATGCCACTCTGGCATGGGGATCAAATCGTTACATGAGCACTGTTGGCCCAATTGTCGCAGTCTGCTCTGTCTGTCTGGGTTGGATCATTGCGTCACTCGTGCGCATCGCCGCATGCAGAATAATCAGAAAAGCCAAAGAATTCGCTGCAGCCGCTTCCTCCTAATCAGGAAACAGATAGCTGAAGAGAGTCTTCGCGGACGGAAGTACTGAATCGCATCATTGGAATGTTGCATGTTAGAGTCGGTTCTTCTGAGATCTTCGTGGCAGGGTACTGAATTGACTGGGGATTTGAAAATGCGAAAATCAGTGTTTTTGTGAGTCAGATCGATGGACACGTTGTCGCGTCATTACCATCAGTTGGTGGGGCTGAATTCGGACTGGGCCATCTCCCATGTGCAGCTTGATGTGCAGAACCGAACGCT
>CAZLOQ010000178.1:0-4401 GCA_964561125.1 uncultured Chitinophaga sp.
CAAACCCGCTCCGTAAAGCCCGCTGCCGCATACCCGACTCATACCGAACACGCAGCGTTCGGCTGAGAACTGCCCTGACAGGGGAATGTCAAAAGGTGCCATGCACCTGACCCAGCATGGCGCTGTCCAGTTACTCTGCCCAGTTATCACGGATCTTCCCGGTGGAGGCATCCACAATCCGGCCTGCACTGGACCAGTCGGGGGCCTGCTGGGGGATGCGGAGCCAGACGCGATTCCCGGAACACACCCCGAGGAACGACAGGCAGCATCCCGAATCAACCTGTTCAGAAAACTCGGTTGCCTGCAGGTAGACCTGAGGAGGGATGTCGAACAGCTGGCTCACCGCATTGATGTCGACTGTGAGGAATGAAGGCAGCAGCTGCCCGTCATGTTCCCCTCCGCGGATCTCCGTGCGGCTGACGAAGAGCGTCACTTCCCAGACCGAGGTCTGCTGTTCGAGAGCGTAGTGGCAGCCGATCGGGGCAAGCGGGATCTCGCCGGAGAGCAGCGCAGCGACGCTGTCGGCAAACTTATGCAGCCAGCCGGGAACGGCGGGCGTTGTATTTTCCGAGGACATGATGCCGCCAGCAATTGAGGATGGCAGATGGAGCGCTGTGGGGTGGAATGATACGCATGGGAAGGTTTGGCGGTCCATGCCGAATTTTCCGGAAACCGAGCAACAGCGGGAAGTCCTACCCAGCTTGCAAGCGACTTGTACACCTGTTGAAATCCGGGTCCTCCGCTGCTCAAATCCATCGTTCCTGAATCTTCCTCCACCGGATTGCCGATTTTGAGAGTCCAAGGATTGCCACACCGCTGGGGAGCACGCTAGAATTTCTACAGCCGGCCCATTGGCTGACTGCCCTCCGCCCATCTTCCTTCCTTCCCGCCCTGCAGCCCCCCTGGAGCTTCCCATGCTGGTCATTCCCGGCCGATACGGCAAAGACACCTGTGACGGATACTCTCGCCGTGCACTGCTCCGCGTGGGCAGCTCTGCCCTCGCCGGGCTCAGCGCCGCCACACTGCTCGAAAAAGCCTCAGGTGCCGTCCCCGAGGGCGAAGAAGAAGCCCGCTACGGTGGCAAGGGCTTCGGGGCGGCCAAATCCGTGATCATGCTGTACCTGCAGGGTGGCCCCAGCCATCTGGATCTGTGGGATCCCAAGGCAAACGTTCCGGATAACGTCCGCAGCGTATTCAAGCCCATCGACACAAAAATCCCCGGCGTTCAGTTCACTGAACTGCTCCCGAAACTCGCCGAACAGATCCACCGCGCAACGCTCATCCGCTCGCTCAGCTACACCCCCATCGGGCTGTTCAACCACACGGCAGCCATCTATCAGATGCTCACCGGCTACAACGCCGACAACGTCAGCCCCTCCGGACAGCTGGAACCCCCCAGCCCCAAGGACTTCCCGAACTTCGGTTCCAATATCGTCAAGCTGAAGCCGCTCCAGGCACCGATGCTGCCATTCGTTATGATGCCACGGCCGCTCCAGGAAAGCAACGTCATTGGCAAGGCCGGCACCGCCGGGTTTCTTGGCCGTGCCTACGACCCGTACTATCTCTATCCCTCCGGGGACGACATGGACATGGCGAAAATGGAGCGTATTCGGGTCGATGATCTGACGCTTCGTCAGGACGTGCCGCTGGATCGACTGCAGCGCCGCGCCTCTTTGCGGGATACCGTGAGCGCCGGTATGAAGAATCTCGACCGCGCGGTCAACCAGTACGCACTCAACGAATACTACGAAAAAGCCCTCGGACTGGTCCTCTCCGGCAAAGCTCGCGAAGCCTTCAATCTGTCCTCCGAAACCCCCGAGCTGCGCGAAAAATACGGCAATAACACCTTCGGCCAAAGCTGCCTGCTCGCCCGTCGCCTCGTCGAAGCAGGAACCCGCGTGGTCGAAGTCAACTGGCCCAAAGTTGCCAACAGCGATAACCACTCCTGGGACGTCCATACCGGACTCAGCGACCGCATGCGTCGTCAGTCCGCTCCCATGCTCGATGCCGCCCTCTCCGCTCTCCTCGAAGATCTCGACCAGCGCGGACTCCTTCAGGAAACACTCGTCGTCGCTGTGGGCGAATTCGGCCGCAGCCCGAAACGTGGTGTGAGCACCTCCGGCAACAGCAACAGCGACGATGGTCGCGATCACTGGCCGTACTGCTACACCGGTGTCATCGCCGGTGGTGGCACCAAGCGTGGCTACGTCCACGGCAAGTCTGACGACACCGGTTCCGCTCCCGCAGAAAACCCGGTTCATCCCGGCGAACTGCTTGCCAGCATCTACCATGCGGTCGGCCTCTATCCCCGTCGCACCGTCTACAACCATCTCAATCAACCCCGCGAGATGGTCAAGAACGACGCTGTGATGGAATTCTTCGCCTGATCCGGTCAGTCGCACGAATCCTGCACCGCAGAGTTGGCAACCGCACCCACGGATTGTAGACTCTGCACTTACGCGCGCCTGCAGGGTGGCCCACGGATCCCCTCAAGGTCCTCCCGCAGGCGGCAATCACTCCTCTTGTTTCGGCACGTGACACGGACGTATACGGCATGAATCCTCCTTCCTCTCTGACAGCCGATCTGCCGACAGCCGTGATCAATCCCCAACAGGCCGCTCCTCAGGAACCCGGTGTCCGCTTCCGCAGCACTCGCCGCACAGCCTCGCTCACCGGTTTCCGTATCGCGGCCATCGGTTCCTGCATCCCGGAACGCATCGTCACCAACGAAGAACTCGAACGCCACTACGGTTTCGAAGAAGGCTGGGTGCTCCGACGCACCGGTATTTCACAACGTCGCTTTGCCGCCCCGGATCAATCCACCAGCGATCTTGCGGTTGACGCTGCCCGCACAGCACTCGCCAACGCCGGCATTCCCGCCTCCGACATCGACCTGCTGGTTGTCGGCACATTCACTCCGGACTACACGTGTCCGTCCACCGCCTGCCTCGTCCAGAACAAACTCCAGCTGGATGCTCCCGCCATGGACATTCAGGCAGCCTGCTCTGGCTTCATGTACTCCCTCGCCACTGCCGCCCAGTTCATTGCCAGCGGTAATTCCCGCTGTGCCCTGGTGATCGGTGCCGACATCAACAGTCGGATCGTCCGCCCCGACGATCAACGAACAGCACCGCTCTTCGGTGATGGGGCCGGGGCTGTCATTCTGCAGCCCGGCGACCGCGATCAGGGGCTCGTCTGCTACCAGCTGGGCGCCGATGGCTCTGGTGGCGGCCTGCTCGATCGCCCGGCCGGCGGCACAACTCTGCCGCTCACCCCGGAACTCGTGCAGGAAGGTCGCCATTACCTGCAGATGGATGGCCGCAATGTCTTCAAATGGGCCATTCATGCCGTCACCGAATCCATCACAACAGTGCTCGAAAAAGCCGGCGTCACCACTGACGATGTGGCCCTGTTCGTTCTGCATCAGGCCAACATTCGCATTATTGACCACGCCATGAAGGAACTCGGGATCCACACCAGCCGCGTGTTTAACAACCTCAGCACAGTCGGCAATACGTCGGCCGCATCCATTCCTCTGGCACTGGATGGCGCTCTGCAGCAGGGACGCATTCGCCGCGGTGACCTCGTTGTCATGTGTGGCTTCGGCGCCGGACTCACGTGGGGCACCGGACTTTTTCGCTGGTAAACACTCAGCCATCCCTGCCATGCTGCACGGAATTCCCGTCGTTGAACTGATCGTCGAAGGTTTCCTCTCCGGTTCCCGTATTGATACGTTTCTTGCTCGGCATCTTCGCAATTATACCTCCTGGAGACTCCACCGGCTCGTCGCTGCACGGCTCGCCTGGATTAACGACCAGCCTGCCGAACCGACAGACCGCGTGTTCACCGGCCAACTGGTCAGAATCCGTCTTGTCGAACCACCCGATAAGCTCCTTGAGCCCTGCCCGGCGCCGCTGAGTATCGTCCACGAAGACCCGTGGCTCATCGTAGTGGACAAACCCGCCGGACTCGTGGCGCATCCGGTCGGCGACTTCCAGGATGGCACCCTGTCAAACGTGCTCCAGTGGCACCTCGATCAACAGTCCGGAGCCCGTGGACTCCTGCGGCCCGGCGTCGTCCATCGGCTGGATCGCATGACAAGCGGACTCATCGTGGCCGCCAAGGAACATCTGGCTCATCGACTGCTGTCGATCGACTTCCAGCAATCAAGGATTTCCAAGACGTACGTGGCGCTGGTGGAAGGCAATCCGGAATTTGAGTCACGGATGATTGACCTTCCGATCGGGCGGCATCCCGGTGCCAACAGCGTGCTCATGTCTGCCCGCCCGGAAGCACTCCAGCCACGTCCGGCTCGCACAAAAGTGACCGTCGTGGAACGCTGCGACGGCTATGCCCGGGTGGAATGTGTGCTCTACACCGGCCGCAACCATCAGATCCGCG
>CAZLOQ010000178.1:4411-8834 GCA_964561125.1 uncultured Chitinophaga sp.
ATATTACGGGGCGTTCGGTGTCATCCGCCAGTCACCGCGGTTTGACGACGATGAACCTCTGGAAACTCGCCATGCCCTGCATGCGGCTTCCCTGAGCTTCCTGCATCCCATTCTGCGTGCATGGCTTACGTTTCGCTCCGATCCCCCCGAAGATTTTCACCATCTTGCGGAAACCGTCGCGAATCGTCCGCGCTGAGGAATCGCAGAATGGACCCGTGTGCTTCTGCTGTTGCTGACCGGGCGATGTGCCTTAGCGCTTCATCAGCATTTCATCGAGATTCAAAATCACGTTACTGACGACGGTGAAGGCTGCGGCTTCGACGGGATTCAGGCCTTCCGGGAGTGTTCCGAGGGGGTCGGTGGCGAGCTTGACGGCTTCGGCTTCGTCGGCGTCAGCGGCTGTGCGAGTGTCAGCGAGGAGTTCAGTGAGGGCCTGCAGTTCGGCGGCTGTGGGGTTGCGAAGCAGTGCCTGTTCAAAGGCCCAGGCAAGTCTTTGTTGGTCGTCGCCGGGCTGCTGGAGGATGCGTCGTGCGAGTGCCTGGGCGGCTTCGATGTAGACGGGATCGTTGAGAGTGACGAGGGCCTGGAGGGGTGTGTTGGTGGGGTTGCGTCGCAGGGTGCAGACTTCGCGGTTTGGAGCATCGAAGGTGGCCATGGACGGATAGGGATTGCTGCGTCGCCACGTGGTGTAGATGGCGCGTCGATACCGGTCTTCGCCCATACTGGTCTGCCAGTCGGTGGAGCTGCCGAAGGCGGCGGATAGTCCCATGCTGGGCTGTGGAGGTTTGACGGGGGGGCCGTACATCTTTGGGCTGAGCAGTCCGGCGACGGCGAGGGTCTGGTCACGGATCATTTCGGAGCTGAGTCGAACGCGGGGACCTCGTGAGAGCCAGCGATTATCGGGGTCGAGTGCCGCCAGCTGCGGGCTGACGCGAGCGGACTGGAGATAGGTGGCTGAGCTGACGAGGAGTTTGAGGAGGTGGCGGGTATTCCAGGAGGATTCCCGGAGTTCCACGGCGAGCCAGTCGAGCAGTTCCGGGTGCGTGGGGAGTTCTCCCTGAGAGCCGAATTCTTCGCTGGTACCGACGATGCCGCGGCCGAAGATGTCTTCCCAGTACCTGTTGGCAACGACGCGTGCGGTGAGCGGGTTATCGGGACTGACGAGCCAGCGGGCGAGAGCGAGTCGGTTGGCGGGTTGATCGGGGGGCAGCGGAGGAAAGATGGCGGGAACGCCTTCGTGGACCTCGGGTCCGCGATCGAGGTAATTTCCGCGGTATTGCAGCTGAGTTTTGCGGCGGCGTTCCGGGGCGAGTTCTTTCATGACGAGCACCGAGGCGCCGGGCTGCATGGAATCAAATTCCTTTTGCAGGGCGGCAAGTTCCGTGCGGGTGGCAGCGAGTTCCGGGGCAGCGTTGCGACGGTAGAAATCGGCCAGTGCAGCGGAGTCTGCGGCTGACCGCTGATCTGCGGGCTGCTGGAGTACGGCGATGAGTGCTGCGGGGACGCGGGCTCGGTCGATGGCTGCGGGGTGGGGTGTGGCACTCAGCTGAAAGCGTCCCAGCAGATGAGCGGCGTAGGGGGAGTTTTGTTCGAGAACGAGGCGGAGGGTGCCGCCTTCGCTGACGGGAATCGGGGAATCGGGGACAAGCGTGAGGAAGTGCGGCCGGGAGGCATCACCACCGACGGCCCAGCCATTATCGGGTTCGGTTTTGCCGTCGAGGACTTCTTCGGGGTTAAAGGCTGCCTGGCTGAAGTCAGCGGCGGCGGCGATGAAACGAATATCGCGGTGGCTGGAGGGGCTGAATTCGGCGGACGGGTTGGGGGCATCGGCGACGGTGGTCGTCCAGATTTCGCGGCGGTCGGCATCGAGCAGTTGCAGACGAAAGCCGGCGAGGCGCGAATGGATTCCGTTTCCGGTGCGATTCCAGACGACGATTTTCTCGACGGGTGCAGGAGCATTCAGGTCGAGTTCCCACCAGGGATCTTTGGAAATGGCGGTGTGGGTAACGGATTTCTTTTCGTAGTTGCCGTCGGTGTTGTTATCGATGGCGAGTTGAGCCGGGCCGGCGAAATCGGTGGAGCTTTGGGTGGCGCTGCCAGCGGGCGCGATGTTGGTGCCGCTTGAGAAGACCTGGACTTCGGCGAGTGAGAGAATTTTGCTGTCGCCGGGGAGATCAATGCGGACGAAGCGTGCGGGTGGTTGCGAGTTGTTTTCGGGGAGCCACTGGGCGCGGACTTCGGGAATCACAAAATTGCCGCCACCGTAGCCTGCACCACCCGCTGGAAGTTTTTCGGAGGGCAGGGTTTCGATGCGGAGTGCGGCGAGTCCCTGTGCGGCCAGCAGTGGGTTGGGGGCCAGCGTCTGGAGGGCAATTTCAACGACAGTGGTGTCTTTGTCGGCTGTGGCGGGCAGGAAGACGACACCGCCATCTTCGATGGACACCGGCTGGCCGCTGGTACGCCGGGCGGCAGCGGGTGTGAGCCCGGTCCAGTCGACTGGAGCCTTGAGTCGCTGTTCCCAGAGGGACTGGGATTGAGCGAGTTCGGGTGTGGGTGTTTCCAGTTGTGTTTTGAGCAGCGCGAGGCGGGAGTTGAGTTCACTG
Source organism: uncultured Chitinophaga sp. (assembly GCA_964561125.1). Lineage (GTDB taxonomy): Bacteria > Planctomycetota > Planctomycetia > Planctomycetales > Planctomycetaceae > SXXK01. The sequence continues at coordinate 7,015 of CAZLOQ010000178.1, forward strand.
CGGCGGGACTTCTGTTCGGGAGTGAACAGTGGAAGTTTTGGAGAATCGTCTCCGCGGTCAGCATCTTCGGTGTTGTTGAGGATGGCGAAGACTTTGAAGTATTCTTCCTGGGTGATCGGGTCGTACTTGTGAGAGTGGCACTGGGCGCAGGCGAATGTTGTGCCCATCCACACGGCCATGGTGGTGTTGACGCGGTCGACCACGGCGACATTACGAAATTCTTCGTCCTGCGTTCCACCTTCGTTGTTGGTCATGGTGTTGCGATGGAAGCCGGTGGCGACGATCTGGTCTTCCGTGGCGTCAGGAAGCAGATCGCCGGCGAGCTGTTCGATGGTGAACTGGTCAAAGGGCATGCCGGAATTGATGGCCCGGATGACCCAGTCTCGCCAGGGCCAGATGGTCCGGGCGGGGTCATCGGCGTATCCGGCGGAGTCTGCGTAGCGGGCCAGATCCATCCATTTGCGGGCCCAGTGTTCGCCGAACTGGGGGCGAGCCATCAGATGATCCACCAATTGGCTGTAGACATCTGCGCGAAATTCGGATGCTGTGCCGTCCGCGGTGGTTGTCTGGAGGCGGGCGGACCAGTCACGGGCTTCTTCGAGCGTTGGCGGGAGTCCGAGGAGGTCGAGGAAGACGCGGCGAACGAGTGTCTGCGGGTCGGCCTGAGGAGCGGGATGCAACTGGCGGGCAGAGAGTTGCTGCAGGATGTAGTGATCGATGGGGTTGCGGGGCCACCCTGCGTGGGAGGCGGGCAGAACCGGCACGGGGGGACGTTCAGGCGGGACATAGGACCAGTGTTTGGCGAACGGAGCTCCCTGCCGGATCCATTCTGTGAGCAGGGCCTGTTCGTCGGCGGTGAGCGGGGCGCCGAATTCCGGCGGGGGCATGCGGATATCGGGGTCTGAACTGAGCACTCGCCGGAGCAGTTCGCTGGCGTCGGGTTGTCCGGGAACGATGGCGGCATAGCCGGATTCGAGCGTTCTGGAGGCGCTGGCGGCGTCGTCCAGCCGCAGACCGCCCTGTCGCTGACTTTCGTCGGGACCATGACAGGCGAGGCAGCGATTGGAGAGAATGGGGCGGATGCGGCGATTGAAGTCGATGGAGGATGCGGCCGGGGTCTGCGCCTGAGCAGGCAGTGCGGCAAGCGGGCCGCAGATGCAGCAAATGCTGAGCAGCAGATGAAGAGTTCGCATGGCGGGCACCGGACGGTGTGGGGGTATGAGAGGGGTGACTAAGCGTAGTGTAAAGGTCTACCCGGAAGATCGGGGGAATAGTTGAACCTGCCGTGAAGTCTGCGGCTGAGTGGTTGAAGTGGTGGGGTTTACAGGGTGAATTCCTGGCCGGGCTGAAGCACGACAGGGCGGGCACTGGTGCTTTTCCGCACCTGATCGCTCCATGCGGCCACATCCTGTTCGATCACAGGAAAGGTATTCACATGGCAGGGCATGACGATTTCGGGCTGCAGGAGCCGGATGGCGCGGAGTGAATCGGCGGGGCCCATGGTGTAGTTGTCGCCTATCGGGAGGATGGCCAGTTTGAGTCCGACTTCGCCGATGAGAGCCATATCTCCAAACAGGCCGGTGTCGCCGGCGTGGTAAATGTTCCCGGCGTCGGTCTGGAAGAGCAGCCCGGCGGGACTGCCCCCGCAGGTGCCGTCGGGAAGAATGGAGCCATGGTGGGCGATCGTGAGCTTGAGGGTTCCGAAGGAGAAGCGATGGCTGCCGCCGATATGCATATCGTGCGTACGTTTAACGCCCTGGGATTTGAGCCAGTTTGAGATTTCGTGGTTGGAGATGACCATCGCGTTGGTGCGTGCGGCA
>CAZLOQ010000178.1:8844-12082 GCA_964561125.1 uncultured Chitinophaga sp.
CTACGTGATCTCCGTGGCCATGGCTGATGACGATATAATCGGCCTGCACATCAGCAGCGGCAATCGGAGCCTGCGGATTGCCAGTGAGGAAGGGGTCGATGAGCACCGAGCGACCGGCGGTCCGGAGCAGGAACGCACTGTGCCCGTAGTAAGTGAGCGTGGTGGTCATGGAATGCTGCTTTCAGGTGAAACCCAGGTTCTTCTGCACATTCTTTTTATAAGCTTCGACCCCCGGCTGTCCATAGGGGTTGGTGCCGGTGAGTCGGCCTTCGACGACGGTGGCGAGCATGAGCATTTGCAGGAGTTGTCCGAGTGCATGTTCAGAAAGTGTGGGCAGAATGAGATCCGCTGTGGGCCGTCGTTCGTCTGCATAGGCTTCGTTGACGCCTGCCACGGCAGCCTGAAGGATCCGGGGAAGGGGTGTTCCGGCCAGCTGATTCAGGCGATCCTGATCGAAGCGGTGGGAAGGCAGGGTGAGCGGTGCGAAGCGGGGTTCGCCGGGGAGCAGGTTGGTGATGAGTTTATCGCGACGACCTTCCTGATGCTGCTGACCACGACTGTGCAGATCGCGTGTATTCACGACGGTGATCGGCGTGGCGCCGCTTTCATGTTTGCCGAGACTTTCACTGAGCAGCTGGTCGTACCAGAAGCCGAGGGCTTCGAGGCAGCTGCCCCAGGTGGAAAGAATTCTGAGATTACAGCCGAGGTCCCGTTCGCAGGCGTGGCAGACCGCGACAAACTGGAGGATCAGATTGGATTCGAAAGGTGCTGAACGGAAGTGATCGGTGATATCGGCAGCACCCTGCAGGAGCGCTCGGATATTGAGCCCTGCTGCGGCAGCAGGGAGCAGTCCGACAGCGGTGAGCACTGAGAAGCGGCCGCCGATGCCTTCGGGAATGGAGAAGGCTTCCGTATAGCCGGCCGCCTGACTGAGCTGCCGCAGGCGACCGGTTTCGCCGGTGACGGGCACAATGAGCTCTGAGGCTTTGGAGCCGAAGCGGCGTTCCAGGAGCTCTCTGAAGATGCGAAAGGCAGCCGCCGTTTCCAGCGTTCCACCGGATTTACTGATGACGATCACCGCGGTGCGGCCGGATGGGGTATCGGGATGGGCGGCGGCGCGGGCATCGAGCAGTTCAAGGAGCCTGCGCTGCTGGTCAGAATCGACGTTCCAGCCATCGAAATACAGCCGGGGAACACCACCCCGGGCTTCCCGCGTGTACTCGTTGTGAAACGGACTGCCGAGCGCTTCGTGGAGAGCCCGCATGCCCATGTACGAACCGCCGATGCCGAGCACGACGAGGGAGTCTGCAAGGGACTGCAGGCGGTGAGCGGAGTTTTCGATGCGGGCAACCAGACTGCCCGGACCGGCTGTGCAGAGATCGGCAAGGAGTTCTTCGGGCCACTGAATGAAAGCAGCATCAAGCGGCTGTTTCCCGGCTGGAATTGTGGCCCCGGTCTGCCAGAGTTCGACGTCGTTGAGCGTCTCATCGCGGGCAGCGCACAGGGAATCGCGAAGAGCCTGAATGCGGCCAGCCGGAAGCAGAGCCGTCGCGGCCTCTGCGTTGTACTTCAGCAGGTTGGAAGACATCGGGAAACCTTTGAGTGTCGGGCACGGAATTCAAGGCGACAGCCTGGCTGGCAATCGTAGCACGCAGGTCCAGGCTGCGTGCGTGTGGAAATCGTCTGGTTGCGTACTTCCCGAGGGTGGCAACGCGGAGCCGTGACTGCGGACTGGCCTGGCTGCAGCTCTGTGCGTGTTTACCGCATCAGGCCGTGACAGCAGCGTCCAGCGAATTCCGAAACGACGTCGGCAGAATCGCCACGGTCGAACCGATCATTTGAAAATTCAAATGTGACGAGCAGGGGAAGTGAAGACAGACAGAGGTTGCTGGTGGATGCTGGACGAGTGGTCCCATTCACTCGCTCTCTGCCTGGAACAATTTCATGCCAAAACAAATTTCGGACTGTCACCATCTGCTGCTGACCGCCTCACTGCTGACGGCGGGGATAATTCTGAGCGGCAACACGGCTGTCGCAGGTGTTCAGGAACCAGCACCTGGACCTGGATCTGCAGAGGCAACCGCGGCAACTGTGACTGATAATGTGACTGCAGCTGCAGCTGCAGCTGCAGAAGCCACGGTGAGACCGAATCTGGCGGGCGTTTGGCGCGGTCACTGGCACAGCGATTCCACCGGGCACAAGGGGCCGATGCGGGCTGATTTTGAATGTGCCGGACGTGGTCGCTGGAAGGTGGTCTTTCGTGGTCGATTCTGCGCTTTGATTCCGTTTCAGTATTCGGCAGTGCTGTTTGAAGAACAGAAGGCCGACGGCACGGTGACATTGAGCGGCAGCCGAAGTCTGGGGCCGCTGCTGGGGAATTTCTATTTCCGGGGAACAGTTTCCGGGGGCCGTTTGAACGCCCGGTGGTGGTCAAAGAAGGAAAGTGGCAGCTTTGTGTTGGCCAGGTGACACGCGGCGGGGCCCTGCTGCATGCTGACGAGCCGGCGACAGGTTCTGGCGAAGTGCAGGGGGAGCTCGACCAATCGGGCTGCGAACTTCAGGTCTGTGGCACTGAGACCGATACCACCTGCTTTAAGCGGTACGGCGCGAGCCGTCCGGTGATGGATGCTGAAATTTTCTGTCGTTACCGGACGGCTCGCGCCGTACCGCTTCTATTTGGAGCCGAAAGTAGGTGGCATTGGGTGCTGACCCGGGGTTGCACCCCGGGCTGATGGAACTGGCCTTACAGGCCGAAATCGCATTGGTCATTGGTCATTGGTCATTGGTCATTGGTCATTGGGCCAAGGCCACCAACTTTTAGCGGAACGGCGCGAGCCGTCCGGTGATGGATGCTGAAATTTCCTGTCGTTACCGGACGGCTCGCGCCGTACCGCTTCGATTCGGAGCCGAAAGTCGGCGGCAGTGGGCGGTGGCCCGTGCGAAGTCGATGGTGTTGCTGGAAGCCGCAGGTTGCAGGGAACAGCCCAGCTGTGTTTACGGCCTGTAAGGCCAGGTCAAGCCGCCCCCCGGCAGCTTCGCCCTGCAGGGGCAGTTCTCAGCCGAATGCTGCGTGTTCGGTGTGACCCGGGTTTGCGGCAACGGGCTTTGCGGGCCGGGTTGATTTTGCGGGGCTCGCGCTTTCCAAGGGGAACTCCGAGGACTTTGGACGCACCATGGTACGAATTCTTTGCGCTGCCTCCACTCCTCTGTGTTCCTCTGTGCCTCTGTGTTTCAAAAC
>CAZLOQ010000179.1:0-12037 GCA_964561125.1 uncultured Chitinophaga sp.
TGACCCCAGCTGCTGTGCTCCGGTTGACCCCAGCTGCTGTGCTCCGGTTGACCCCGCCTGCTGTGCTCCGGTTGACCCGCACTGCTGTGCTCCGGAAGCCTGCGTCGACAGCTGCGGCAATGGCTGCGGCACCTGCCACACGAAGAAGAAGAGCTGGTTCAAAATGCCAAAGTTCCGCATGCCCAAGTTCAAACTGCCGAAGCTCGGCGGCTGCGGCGACAAGTGCGGTGACCCCTGTGGCGATGCCTGCCACGAAGTCACCTGCTGTGCACCGGTTGACCCAACCTGCTGTGCACCGTGCGACCCGACCTGTGCTGTCCCCTGTGGCGGCTGCAAGTAATCACAGGTCGGCGTAAGGTTTGGTGATTAGCCAGCGTGATGAAGTCAGATCGACAGGTGAAGGGGCGGCAGTCGTGAGCCGCTCCTTCCTGTCCCCGAAAGTACGGTGCGGCCCATAACTTGAGAGGACGCCTGCGGTCATTCCATCACGGTTAAAAGCCCATCCTTCCGCCCCGCAATGCTGAGATCAGTGAGGAAACTCACTCTGGGGAACACGCCATCCGGTTTACGCCGGTTCAGCGGTTCCACCATCAACGGATCAGCAAAAAGGGTGGAACCGTTGGAGACAACAGACGGCGATGATTCTCCCTTCCTGGTGAATCATCGCCGTTTCTGTTTTCCACTCACCCGCCATTCGTGGCCCGTCCAAATTTCTCATTCCCCCTCCCCATGGCTCTGGCTTTTTTACCCCGCACAATCCTAAACTTTCTGCAGCAGGCCAGCCGCCTCCACATCGAGCGGTCGCCAAGGTCCCAGCCCACTCCCGCTTGCTGCAGGTTCTCATGCCGCACTTCCTCCATCTTCCAGCCCTGTGGCTGCTGACATTCGCCACTGTCGCCACCGTCACTCAAGCCTCAGAACCCGCTCAGCAGCGTTCCTTCATCGCTGCCGATTCCTCCCGACAGCGAATCGCCATCATCGACGAAGACGGCAGCACCCGCTGGGAACATCGCATCGGCCCCCTTCACGATCTGCACCTGCTGCCGTCCGGCAATGTGCTGCTGCAGCTCAGCTGGACACATGTCGCCGAGCTGGACCCCGCAAGCGGGAAAATCGTTTGGGAGTACGACGCTGCCCAACGGCCCGAAAACCACGGGCGACGTGTGGAAATCCACGCCTTTCAACGGCTCGCCGACAGGACTACGCTGATTGCCGAATCAGGGCCCGCACGCCTGCTCACTCTCAACCCCGATCGCTCCGTTCAGGCCACACTCGCCCTGAAGGTCGTCAAGCCCGACGCACACCACGACACCCGGCTCGTTCGCGCCCTCAATAATAGAAATTTCCTCGTCTGCCACGAAGCCGAAGGACTCGTCCGGGAATACCGCCCGGATGGCACGACAGCCTGGGAATACGCAGTACCACTCTTCGGCCGCGAACGTCGTCCGGGACACGGGGTCGATGCCTTCGGCAACCAGGTCTTCTCAGCCCTGCGACTGCAGAACGGAAACACCCTCATCGGCACAGGGAATGGACACTCCGTCATCGAAGTCACTCCTGCCGGCCAGGTTGTCTGGAGCCTGCATCAAAACGAACTCCCCGAAATTCAGCTCGCCTGGGTCACCTCACTGCAGGTGCTGCCGTCCGGCAACATCCTGATTAATAACTGCCACGCAGGTCCGAATAACCCGCAGCTCATCGAAGTCTCCCGAGAAAAACGTGTTGTCTGGTCATTTCGCGATTTTGAACGGTTCGCAGATGCCCTTACAAATTCTCAGGTTCTGTCCGTGAACGGCAAGACGATCGCAGACAGCCTTCGCTAAGTCCTGAAAAAACGAGAGAATCCCATGAAGATTACCCACCCATTCACCGCCGCACGGCTGCTGTCGCTGCTTCTGGTCGCCGCCTCCGGCTCTGTTGCCAGCGCGGATGAAACTCCCGAAAAACCTCGGCCGGACGCTGAGGCCCGTGAGAAAGGCGAACAGCAGGATGGCGAATCCAAAGAACGCCCTGCCGCCGAAAAGCGTCGTGCGCTCGAGGAACGCCGGGACAAAGAACGCGGCGACCGGAGAGAACGCGAAGAACGCAGCGAAAAACCCTCGCCCCCCCAACTTAAGGAACGACTCAACGACCTCATGGCGCAGGCCCGCGAAGCCGAAGCCGCCGGCAACCGCGAACGCCTCGCCGATCTCAAGCCACAAATCGCTGAGATCCAGCAATTGCTGAAACGCATCAGTTCCGCATCCCCGGCCGCGGAACTCCCCCCGGAACTTCGCCCCCACGCAGAAAAACTCGAAATCCTCGCCCGGCATATCAGGCACGTCATGGTCGCCGCTGAAAATCTCGCCGCCGCCGAAATGCACGACCTCGCCCATGAACTTCGCCAAAAAGCCGAAGCCATGGAACGGGAACTCGTTGCCGGCAAAGAGCAACTCATGGCCCGTGCTCAGCCTCGAAAATCGCCGAAGTCCGATGACCCCGGTCGCGAACTTCAGTCGCTCCGGGAGGAAAACCAGCAACTGCAGCGAAAACTCCGCGAACTCAGCGAACGACTCGAACGCGGCGACCAATAACAACCGCCCAACACCAGCCAGCCAAAAATGCGGGGGCGCTGACAGTGCTGCCAGCGCCCCTGCAAAGCAAACCACGCACTCTTCGCAAACTCTGCCGGTCAGCGGGACTCTTGCAATTGCAGCCGGCATAGCGGAGGGTATCGCAAAATTCCCCGGGACTGCGGCTTTCCAGCGGAATCCCTTTCGACTGTCCGCCCACTCTGTGTTAAAGCAATCTCCTGGCTGACCCGCTCAGTCCGCCATTCGCCTGTCCCGGAGAATTTTCATGCGACTGCCTGTGTTTCTTCGCCTAACGGTTTCCTGCACCCTCGCTCTCGTTTGCTCAGCCTCCATCGCGTGCGCTGCAGACAACCTCGCCACTGCACTCGAACAGTGGCAGCGCGGTGATTACAGCGCCGCCCTGCAACAGCTCAACAACCTCATCGAAAACGACTCCGAAGACCCGCGTGTGCACATGGCGCGGGGACTTTTGAACGAGGAACTCGGGAGGCCCGCGGATGAAGACTTCCGCCGCGCCGCAGCACTCGAAGCCGCCACAGGCAACTCCAGCGCCCTCAACGCACTCCTTGAACCCGTCGGTGGACCGCTTCGCGAGCGAATCGAACGACTTCGCTTCGAAGCGCGCGCTGAACTCAAACCGGATCCCGGCACCGAAAAGCTCAAGGGTGTCTTCCGCGAAGCAATTGAACTCCGACGCAGCGGAAATCGCTCAGCCGCCCTCGAAAAATTCCAGCAGCTCACCGCCTCCGGAAATGATCCGCGCTATTTCTACCTGCACGGGATTGTACTGGCTGAGACCGGGGATCAGTCGGGTGCGGCCGACATGTTCTCCCAGGCACTGACACGCGAAACCAGTCTCCGTCAGATGCAACTCGTCAACGAACTGCTCAGCAGCATTTCACCACAAACCAGACTGCTCATCGAAGAACAGGCAAAAGTCAACGTCGGCGGAGAAATCATTACCCGCAGACTGCTCCGTGATGAACTCCGCCGCAGAGCCCTGATGAGTGAAGAACAGCTGCTTGCCGAAACCAGCGCCGCGGCTGCCGCCGCCGACCGTGAAGCCTCCGCTGCTCTGGAAAATCGCCGCCGTGCTGCCGTCGAACAAATCCTCGCAGAACGCGATCGCGAAGCGGCCAAAAACCAGCAAATGGCTGACGTGCTCCAGGGGCAAAGTGCCAAGCCTTCCGAAAACGCTGTCGCTGCCGCAAATGTCCCCGCACCGGCTGCAGCACCCGCTGCCCCAGCGACTCCAGCCGCACCAGCCACGCCGCAAAAGAACACTGCAAATCCATTCCTCAGTGGTTCCAGCATTCCCCGCTCACGCCCCGCTGAAACCGGCAGCGCGCCAACAAATGCCCCCTCCGCCACCCTGAACGCCTCCTGGCTGCCCGCGAACTCTGAACTCATCATTTCGCTGCGACCTGCGGACATCGCCGCCAGCCCCGCTGTTCAGGCCGCAGGCGGAATCGCCGCCGCCGATGCTGCCATGCCCCAGCTTCAGTCATTCGGCGTGTCCCTCGGCGATGTAGACTCAATCACAATCGCCATCAGTGATATGATCCTCGCCTTCGGCCCAATCGCCACCCAGGCGGCTGCCGGCGGAACCCCTGATCCTGCCGTCCTGCAGAAACAACTCAGTGACAAAGCCATCGGTGTGCTCCGACTCTCCAAAGATATCGATCCCGCCGCAGTTGCCACAGCTCTGCAAGCCACCTCTGCCTCCGAAAATGGCACGACCTGGTATAAAGTGGCGCCGCAGCCGGATCAGCCCGAATACGCCTGGTTCGCCCCGGATGCACAAACCATCGTCATGGGGCCTGAAAGAACCGTCAAGGCGACCATTGCAAACGGCATCGGAGAAAGCACGCTCGATAACTTCTCCTTCGTACCCGGCGACTCGCACATGGTGATCGCCTTCTCCAGCCCGCTCCTGTCCGGCCTCAGCGCCGGGATCAGCGCACCCCAGGGCGTACCACCCTTTATCGCCACCCTTGCTGACGCCGTGAAGGGCAAAGTCAGCGGCGCCGCAGTCTCACTCAACTACGACAACTCGGTCGCCCTCTCTATTCTTCTGAACCTGATCGACGAAGACGCAGCCGGTGAAGCCGGCCCAGCCCTTCAGGAAACGGTCAGCTTTGCCAAACAGATGGTGCCCCTCTTCGCCGCCCAGCTGCCGCAACCCCTTGTCCCCGGTATCCAGGAAATGGTCGGCAGCCTCGAAGGATCGAACCGGTCCACAGTGCTGTCGCTCGCCGCCACTATCCCCCAATCCCTCATTGAGGCCATTCAGCAGAATCCCGGACTGTTTGCCCCCCAGGGCCTTCCGGGACTGCCCGGTGGTGCTCCACCGCAGTAATTCAGTCGACGCTCAAGACCGCACTTTTCGACAGGCATCGGTTTCCCCGATGCCTGTTGTTTTTTGGCAACCGTGCGATTCATGCTGTTTCAGCCACTGAACATGTGTCAAGCACTCACCGGAGCAGACTCCCGCAGTTTGTCCCCGGACAGATGATTTCCCGCCTTGCTCATCCACTCTGGCACGCCTTTTGTTGATGCCTTGCTCCAACTGCTGCAAGAATTCACCAGCAGTTCCAAACTCGATGCTAATTGTGGTGGAATGCATCTTCAGCACAGCACAGTGAATCCGGATAAACCAACTTTCCCGTCCACTTGCCTGTTCAAGTTGTATTCAGCTGCGATAAGGGAAATTAGCGCCAAAGATTTGGACTGGCTACACCCTGAAATGCGCCTTTGTCCACAGCCCGTATTCAACAAGGGGACATTTCTCCCCAAAAAACAATCACCAACTTGGTTCCCCGACAAGTCAGATACCCCAGGGGCACTGTCAGAATGACAATTCAGGAAGTACCTCCCTCAAATCCGCCGGCATGGCTGCGTTGGTTCGTCAACGACGCCATTCGTGGCGTCATGCATCGCTCCGATTGCGCCCCGATTGGCTGCCATTTCTATTTCGATTCAGAGAACAATGTCTGGGAGGTGACTCTGTTCATAAGTCGCTCTGAAATTCTGGGCGGGGCATGGGATGGCAAAGCCGTTCCCACGGGCCTGGAGGTTGACATCGTCAAAGTTTCCGCCGCATTTGACCGGCAGCCCGCTGTTTTTTGGCAGGCCGAGCGGGTACTCCCGGAAGACGAACTGGGCCCGCATCTCTCGTTTGAAGGTATCAGCCGCGGCAACCAGGTTTGGCTCCGTGTCCTGCAGACTCCTCCTTCGTGGGCGGGTGTTGGCCGTCTGCTGCACGCAGCCACGGGTGAATTCGAGAACCTCTGGTAAGTATTCAACGAACGTCAGCGCAGCATCAGGCAGGGTAAGTCGTGCTTGCGACACCGCGCGGACGGTTGAACTCAGCAGGTTCACGGGACTTGCGGCGTTATCTCGGCCGCTTTGCCTGATGTCGTCACGGTTTTGCCCTCCAGTCTGTCGCCGGCTTCGCTGGGCAAACAAAAAGCCAGAGAGTGTTCTCTCTGGCTTTTCTTCATTTTGATGTATTCTTCAGCACAGCGGCTTGATTTGAACCCGCAAGCTGCCCTTCACCGGGCTATTCTTCGGCCACGAACGGCAGAAGCCCGATGAAGCGGGCACGCAGAATTGCTTTGCGGACAACACGCTGATACAGAGCCGATGTTCCGGTCCGGCGGCGCGGCAGGATGCGTCCTTCGCGATCGATCAGGGTTCGCAGTGTCTTCAGGTCCTTGTAGTCCACGTACACCGGGCGGAAAACGCCACCACTGGTGAACGGACAGCTCATCTTCTTTTTCTTCAGACGAGCACGACGTTTCCGAAGTTTTTTCAGATCTGCACGGGAAATAGTGGCCATAACAGTAAAGCATGCCTTGTGGAAAGGAACAGAGGCGGGCAATTGGTAGCCCCGTGGAACCGCGATCAGCCTGGCTGTGCAACAACAGAAGCCGCGGATCGCAGTCTGCCCGTTGGACCGGCAAATTGCCGGCGGGGTCTGACAGCCGAAAGCTTATTCAAACTGCACGTCTTCGGCAAGAAAGCCATCCCGATTCCGGCTCTTTTCCAGTATTTGCCCGGGATTCGGGCTGAAGGATCTCAAATTAACCGCACTTCCCGGGCTTCCGCCGCCTCCCCATCCACCCCCAATACAACGGCCTCTGCTTCCCGCCCCCGCTTCTCATCCAGCCATCTGTGCGGTTCATCTTGAGAAAACCGGCTCAACGCACTAACATTTCATGCAGCCATGGTCGGCCTCACGTGCAGCCAACGGGATTCACGTATTTCACGGAGGAATTACGATGAGCAGTTCAGTACTGAAAGTCTTTTTGCCGGACGAAGCGGATTCGCTCGATTCCAGTCCAGGTACCGAAACTTCCCCATCGCAGTCGGAATCACAGGACATCCTGCCGTTCGCGACTGCTGGTCGCACAACAATCTTCAGTGGTCGTCTGATTCCCGCTGTAGAACGAGCTCGAATTCTGCATCAGAACTCAGAGTGTCCGGAGTGCGGCAGACCCAATGTTCAGCCGCTGGAACTGAACGACGCGCTGATCAGCCCGCGCAACCGCATGCCGGTTCCCGGCACGGCCACGATCATCGGTTTTCACTGCGAAGACTGTGAATGCGAATGGCCCGTGTTCCAGATCAGTCGTCGCAGCGTCTGAGATCATGTGCACACAGCCTCCGAAATACTCCATATCCTCCGCGGGAAACTCCGGGATGTCTCTGAGATTGCTGCTGCCTGCGCTGCTGCTGTGCTGTCTGCAGACGGGCTGTGTTCATCGTCGCGTAACGATTCACTCCTATCCGCAGGGCGCGCTCGTCAAGGTCGACGGCAAAGATCTCGGCTACACTCCTGCCTCATTTGACTTCACCTGGTATGGCACCCGCGAAGTGCAACTGCTCCTGGACGGCTATGAAACCCACACTGAAATGATCACCATCAACAGTCCGTGGTACCAGAAGTTTCCTCTGGACTTCATCTCCGATAATTTCGCCGGGCGGCAGATTGTCGACCATCGGCAATTCAGTTTCCAGCTTCGGCCCCGCCGTACAGACGTCTCGGCCGATGTCATCAACCGCGGCAATTCCCTGCGCAGCGAAGCGCTTCACGGGCAGTAACCCCGCCGATTGGAGTCTCAGCAGAACTTCGCGGGGCAATCCCGGATCTGCTCCGGAACTTCCAGGAATTCACTGGGAAAAACACAGGAATTCAGGATAATTTGTCGGAGGACCTCTTCCCCCGGCACTTTATTCCAACGCTGCTCGACCCGATCGCGTAGACGGTCGGTGAAAGGCGTTGCTGCATGATCGTTATGTCCGACGCGGATTCGCTTGACCTGCATTCCCCGGTTCAGGATGCTGCTTCGGCAGACAATTCCTGCGGGGAAGCGCGCCTTGTCCACCTTGCTCGACAGGGGGATCACGACGCCTTCGGGCAACTCGTTTTGCGGTACGAGCGTCGGGTCGTGAAAGTGATCCAGCGATTCATCGCCGATCGCGAAACAGTTTCGGATCTGGCACAGGAAGCCTTTCTTCGCGCCTTCCAGCGTCTGCAGCAGTTTGACCCGTCTCGTCGATTTGGCCCGTGGCTCTTCAGGCTGGCCATCAATCTCACCTGCGATCACCTCCGTCGGCAGCAGCGTCGCGGTCGCTGGTCCCTGTTCTCTTCGCGCCCCGAAGAATGGCTCACCGACAACAACGCTGCGTCCGCGTCCCGTCGAGATGAAATTACTGTCCAGGTGCAGCGCGTACTCCTTGAACTCCCTGAAGCCTATCGGACGGTTCTGATCCTCAGAGACCTTGAAGGCTTCTGCACTGCAGACGTTGCTGCCATCACCGACCGCACCGAGGCAACCATCCGCTGGCGACTCGCCGAGGCCCGTAAAATGTTCCGCGATGCCTGGGAACGCCAGGAACGTCGCGACCAGCACAGCGAGACCGGCACCTTCCCATCCATCCCCCCCGAACTTCCTTCCGCAGGTGCACAATGAACTGCACACAGGCCAGACAGCTGATCCATCTGCACGTCGGCGACGATCTCACCCACGCCGAAGCACTGCTGCTTGATACTCACCTCCTGCACTGTCCCGGCTGCAGCAACTACCATTCTGCAATGCTCCGACCGATGGCTGCCCTGCACACCCTTCGCGATGCCGCGCAGGCCCCCTCCGCTTCCCTCTGGCCTTCAATCTCAATCGCCATCCGCAGCCAGCTCATTCGCCATCCGGCAACGCGTCGCTTTAACCTGCAGGTCGCCGCTGTAAGTGTCTGCTCTCTGCTCCTCGCTGTTGCCACCATTGTTCAGACCCTGCAGTCACTCCGTCCCACGTCTGATATTTCTGCAGCCTGGCTGTCCGCGCCCGTCAGCCAGGTGCCGGTTTCGCTCCAGCCGGATTTTCAAAACGTGGCCTCACTTACGCCTCCAGGCCCCGATGCCCTCTCGTTCTCTCCGCAGACAACCTGGCTGCACGGTGCTCAGGATTTCTGATGCACCGGATCGCTGGTTGCGATGTCGGATTGACGGGCACAGGGTTAAGCCGCGCGCGACGCTGCGGTTGTGCTCGAAGTGAATCCCCGTCCGCTGCTCTGCTGCGGACCTGCCAAACTGCACGGGCAGCGATCCGCGATCTGTTGAATACCGAAGGAGTTGTTTGTATGCCGGTGGACAAAAACGGGGCAAGAATCAGACAGATGTTCGGGGAGATCGCGGGGCGTTATGACTTTATGAATCACTTTCTGTCCCTGGGAACCGACGTCTACTGGCGTTGGCGCGCTGTGCGACTCGCCGGAACGCTCGGAAAAGCGCCGATCCTCGACGTCTGTACCGGAACCGGGGATCTGGCGTTCGCCTTCCGCCGCCGGGTCCCGCAAAGCTGCCGGGTGTTTGCCACCGATTTCACCCACGGCATGCTCCAACTGGCACGCCGCAAACAGGGTGATCGCGACGTCGTATTTCTCGAGGCAGACACACTCTCTTTGCCATTTCCGGACAACCAATTCGACGTCGTTTCCGTCGCTTTCGGCCTCAGAAACGTGTCCAGCACCATTGGTGGTCTCCGTGAGATGACTCGCGTCTGTCGGCCCGGCGGACGTGTGCTGGTTCTGGAATTCTCGCTGCCAGGCAATCGTTTGCTCAGTCGTATCTACCAGTGGTATTTTCGTCGCATCCTGCCGAAGCTGGGCCAACTGCTGGTCAGGAACCGACAGGCGGCCTACGAATATCTGCCACAGTCCGTCGCAGAATTCCCGTGTGGCGCACATCTGACGGGGCTGATGGAAGAAGCAGGGCTCAAAGACACGTCGTTTCATCCCCTGACCGGTGGAATCGCCACTGTGTACGTGGGAGTCAAGCCTGGCGGCCTGCCGACTGATCGGTAGAGGGCCTTACCTTCAGCCCTGTCAACAACGAGACGACTACCAAAGTCAGGAAGCCAAGCGGGATCGTCAGAATACCGGGCTGGCTGAACGGAACAATGGCCGAGGCTGCATCCAGTCCGTAGACTCTTGAATAGGCTTCGCCGCTGAGCAGAATCCACGCCATCGAGGACACCATGCCCACGCTGATGGCCGCCACGATTCCCTCCTTTGTCACTCGCGGCCAGAACAGAATCATCACAAGCGACGGCAGGTTCGCGGAAGCAGCCACACTGAATGCCCAACCGACCAGAAAGGTGGGATTCATCTTTTGAAACAGAATTCCGAGGACAATGGCGGCTGCACCAACAACGATGGATGAGATCTTTGCCAGTCGTACCTTTTCCATGTCATTCATCTTCACACGAAAGACGCTGGCCAGCAGATCATGTGTGACGGCCCCGGCAGCGGCCAGAATCAGCCCGCTGACAGTTCCCAGCACTGTGGTGAAGGCAATCGCGGAAATCGCAGCAAACAACCAGGTGTTCATGCCCTTCGCCAGCAGCGGCGCCGACATGTTCTCATCGCTCACATCCAGCTCACCGCTGGTCATTGCCCCAAGCCCCAGATACAGCGTGAGGACATAGAAGACACCGATGCTGGCAATGCCTACGATTGTGCTGCGGCGAGCGCTGGCTGCGTCCTTGACCGTGTAATAGCGGATCAGAATGTGTGGCAGCGAGGCGGTGCCGCAGAAAAGTGCCAGCATCAGGGAAATGAAGTTCAGCTTGTCAGAAAACTTCTCGCTGCGAATCCCCCGAAACGTAGGATTCTCGCCGGGCCGCAGAACTTCACCGCCTGGTGTTGGTTTGGGGTAGTAAACTGTCGTCTCACTGCCATCACCATGGATCAGCTTTTCGTTCCGCCAGAGAACAACCGTGCTGTCCTGCAGCGTTCGCAGAAATTCGGCTGCCGAGAGTGGCCCGGTTTCACTGATACCACCCGGGAGTGACTGCACATAGCCAACAGGGTGCAGCTCTGGTTCGCCCTTCTTCACACCCTTCGGCTGGCCATTCACAAGGCGTTTGCCGCCTGCGGTCTTCGTCATGGTCTGAGCTTCGTGAAGAATCCAGTCGGCGTTAGCATCTTCACTGCTGCGACGGGCCAGCCAGACTGTCGTGACTCCCCCGGACTCCAGTCGCACGAAGCGTTCTTTCGCCTTCTCCCAGCCATCCGCGGGCGGAAGGATTCGCACGTCGGTCAGCGAACCAAGCCGACCGTCATCATTCCCGAAGTCTTCAGCAGTCATTCGCAATTCGGCGAATCGATGTCCGTCAGCGCCGCCGTCGGCAACTTTCAGGCCACGATCGAGAATCATCCAGGTGAGCACCGCACTGAAGAGTACCAGCAGAGCTCCCTTCAGAAACTGTACCCACGTTGTGGACACCATGCCGGCTGTGACCACGATCAGAATCACAACCGTCCCCACGAGCACCACACCCACCCACTGGTCAAACCCCAAAAGCGGCGTCACCAGCACTCCGGCACCCACCATCTGCGGAATCAGATAGAAAATGCTCACGACAAGCGTGCTGATGCCCGCAGCCAGACGAATCCCAGGAGATTGAAATCGAGCGTCCAAAGCATCTGCAAAGGTGAATTTCCCCAACTGTTTCATCGGCTCTGCTACGACAAACAGGGCCACAATCCAGCCAGCCAGGTACCCGATCGAATAGAGAAAGCCATCGTATCCGTAAAAGGCGATCATCCCGCAGATGCCAAGGAACGATGCTGCAGATAAATAGTCACCCGCAAACGCCACGCCATTCACAAACCATGGAATCTGCCCGTGCGCCGCAAAGTAACCCTCAGCCGACTTCGCCTTCCGTCCCAGCCAGAAGCTCAACCCCAGCGTGAAGCCAACAAATGCCAGAAAAATCGCAATCGCCAGCCCGGAAGACTCGTAAATCATCGCCATACCTGTGAAGGGAAGATGCAGCGATCAGCTGACCGCACAATGTCGTTCTGTTCCAATGTCGTTCAGTTCCACGGTGATCGCACGTTTATGGCCGCATATCGCACAACTCCTGTCGCGCCAGCGACTTCTCACTTCTCACTTCTCA